>NZ_CP019037.1:0-300000 GCF_001941825.1 Massilia putida | reverse complement strand
CAGGTCGCCCATGGATAGCGCACCGGGTCGACGCGCACCGCCGTCACCGTCGTGCCGTCATGCTCGACCGCCACGCCGAAGTGGTGAAAGTCGTCCTCCACCCACCCCACCGCCCGGCCCTCGTCCAGGTTCTCCAGGTCGATCAGCCGGCGCAAGCGCCCGCCGCGGCTGCCGTTCTCATGCTCCTGCATCGATTTCTCCTCGTGATTGACCGCGTCCGGAACGCCCAATGAATATTCGTATTAATGATACACATGATTATAGCGCAGGACAACGGCGGTCGATGCACGCGCAGGCGCGCAAACATTTTCCAAATACACAGTTGTATTTGAATTCAATATCGTATTTAATGGTCCCACCAAACAGCGAAGGAGACGACATGAGCCAAGCGCTATCCCATTCCATTCCGCCTGCAAAGATGTTCATCGGCGGCGAAGAGATCCTCGTCGGCAGCGCCGGCAACTACACCCACGTCAACCCTGCCACGGGCGCGGAACAGGCCCGGGTGCCGATGGCCGGCAGGCAGGAGGTCGAGGCCGCGGTGGCCGCCGCCAAGCGCGCGTCCGCCGCCTGGGCCGCCACGCCGCCCGTGCAGCGGCGCGACCTGCTCAACCGCCTCGCCGACCTGATCCGCGACAACGCCGACGAATTCACACGCCGCGCCGCGCTCGACATCGGCACGCCGCTGACGGTGGGCGCGGGCGGGCCGCGGCTGGCCGAGGAATGGACCCGCTACTACGCCGGCTGGGCCGATAAGATCGACGGCCAGGTGGTGTCGTCCTATCCTTCCGATGAACTGATCTACACGCTGCCGGAGCCGTACGGCGTGATCGGCATCATCGTGACGTGGAACGGGCCGCTGATCTCGCTGGGCATGAAGGTTGCGCCCGCCCTCGCGGCAGGCAACACCGTGGTCGTCAAGCCGGCCGAGCAGACCCCGTTCGCGGTCACCCTGTTCGGCGAGCTGGTGGCCCAGGCCGGCTTCCCGCCCGGCGTGGTGAACGTCGTGCACGGCGCCGGCGAAGCGGCCCAGGCGCTGATCGGCCATCCGGACGTCGACAAGGTCTCGTTCACCGGCGGCCCGGTCACCGCCCGCAAGATCCTGCACCAGTGCGCCGACCTGCTCAAGCCGGCCGTGCTGGAACTGGGGGGCAAGTCGGCCAATATCGTGTTCGAGGACGCCGACGTGGACGCCGTGGCGCAGTTCTCCGCGTTCTGGAGCGTGGGTCTCCTGAGCGGCCAGGGCTGCGAGCTGCCGACCCGTCTGCTGGTACAGGAATCGATCTACGACGAGATGGTTGCCAAGGTCGCCGCGGTCGCCGGCCACTTGCCGGTGGGCGATCCGTTCGACCCCGCTACCGTCATCGGGCCGGTGGTCAACGAAGCCGCCTGCGAACGTATCCTCGGCATGATCGCGCGCGCGCAACAGAGCGGCGCCGGGCGCCTGGTCCTGGGCGGGACGCGCCTGGAGCGCCCGGGCTGCTACATCGCGCCGACGGTGTTCGCCGACGTCGATCCGGCCAGCGAGATCGGCCGCCAGGAAGTGTTCGGCCCCGTGCTGGTCATCCACAAGTTCAAGGACGAAGCCGAGGCCATCGCCATCGCCAACGCCACCGACTACGGCCTAGGCGGCTACATCCAGACCAATGACCTCAAGCGCGCGCACCGCGTGGCCGCAGCCCTCAAGACCGGCTACGTGCACCTGAACGGCGCGCGCAACATTCCGGCCTGCGCGCCCTTCGGCGGGGTCGGCCTGTCCGGCTTTGGCAAGGAAGGCGGCCGTCCGGGCCTGGATGAATTCGTTCGTGTCAAAACCGTCGCCCTGTCCAAATAACGCAAGGATACATCGTGTTCAACGATATTCCGCTGGCCGAACGTCCGGCCCACGTGCCCCCCGAGCACGTCATCGACTTCGATATCTACAGCATCCAGATACCGGACGCCGAATACCAGGTCTTCCTGCGCACGACCCTGCAGGCTCCCGGCGTGCCGGACGTGTTCTGGTCGCCGCGCTACGGCGGCCACTGGGTCACGACCCGCGCCGCCACCACGCGCGACGTGCTGACCCGGCACGAGGATTTTTCGTCGAGCAAGCTGGTCGTCATCCGCGAACTCAACCCGAATCCCCCGTTCGCGCCGCTCCAGATCGACCCGCCCGACCACACGCTGTACCGCAACCTGTTGATGAAGGCGTTCTCGCCGCAGGCCGTCAGCGTGCTGGGCGAGGATGCGCGCGCTGGCCATCGAGCTGATCGAAGGGTTCAAGCGCAGGGGCGAATGCGAGTTCATCGGCGACTTCGCTTCCCACCTGCCGATCCGCATCTTCATGACGATGGTGGCCCTGCCCGAGGAAGACCGGCCGGAACTGCTGCACATCGCGGACCAGCTGATGCGCGGCCACACCGTGGAAGACCACAAGGCCGGCCAGCAGCGCCTGGCGGCCTATGCGATGCGCAAGATCGCGGAGCGGCGCGCCAACCCGGGCGAGGACCTGATCAGCGAACTGACCCAGGCCAGGGTCAAGGGCGAGCCGATTTCCGACTACCACCTGCTCGGCATGCTGACGCTGCTGCTGATCGCCGGACTCGACACGGTGGCCACCATGATGGGCTTCTTCGCCCGCTTCCTCGCACTGAACGAGAGCTACCGCAAGGAACTGATCGCCAACCCGGCCAAGGCCGCGACGGCGGTGGAGGAATTGCTGCGCCGCTTCCCCATCGCCAACCTCGGGCGCGAAGTGCGGCGCGACTGCGTGCTCGACGGCATGCAGATGAAGGCCGGCGACATGGTGCTGGTTCCGACCGCCGTGTTCGGCATGGACGATCGCCAGTTCGACGAGCCCGAGAAAGTCGATTTCGACCGCAAGAACAAGCTGCACGCCACCTTCGGCGACGGCCCGCACCGCTGCATGGGCTCCATGCTGGCGCGCGTCGAGCTCAAGGTATTCCTGGAAGAATGGCTGAAGCGGATTCCGGATTTCGGCCTCAAGCCCGGCGTGCAGCTGCAGGTCTCTTCCGGTTCGGTCGCGGGCCTGCGCTCGCTGCCGCTGGTATGGAAGGCCTGAACCATGACCGCTCCGTTCAAGCGCTGGCAATGCTTCTTCTGCGCCGCGATCTACGACGAGGCGCTCGGCTGGCCGGAGGACGGCATCGCGCCCGGCACCCGCTGGGAAGACGTGGATGAAAGCTGGATCTGCCCGGGCTGCGGCGCGGGCAAGTCGGACTTCATGATGCTGGAAATCCGGCCATGACAGAGCATCCGCATCCCATCGTGATCGTCGGCGCCGCCGGCGGCGAAGCCTATCCGCCCTGCCACATGGCACCCCTCGATGCCGCCAAGACGGCAGCCTGGCTGGAGACACCATGCCCAGAATTATCTTTATCACCCACAACGGCAGCGAGCACGTCGTCGATGCCCCGTGCGGCCGGACCGTGATGCAGGCCGCCGTCGACAGCCTCGTCCCCGGCATCCTCGGCCAGTGCAGCGGCGACTGCACCTGCGGCACCTGCCACTGCTATCTCGACGGCGATTGGCCCACGCGCGTGGCGCCGCCTTCGGACGACGAGCGCGCCATGCTGGAATTCACCCCCGGCGTGCACGAGAACAGCCGGCTCAGCTGCCAGCTGCCGGTCAGCGAACAGCTCGACGGCATCGTGCTGCGCCTGCCGGAGTCGCAACTATGAATCCGGACTTCATGCGCGCCGACGGCCGCGCGCGCGGCAATGTATTCGACCTACCAGCGCCAGCGCTGCCCGTGGTGCGCGACCTGAGCATGCCCGGGCCGGCCGGTCCGATCGCGCTGCGCCGTTACGACGCCCGTGCAGCGCGCACGGCGCCCTGCCCCGTCGTGCTGTTCTTCCACGGCAGCGGCTTTGTCCTGGGCGACCTCTCGCCCCACGATGCGCTGTGCGCCGCCATCGCCGCGGGCCTCGACCTGCCGCTGGTCTACGTCGATTACCGCCTCGCACCCGACCACCCGTGGCCGGCTGGTGCGGAAGACTGCGAGGCCGCGGCGCGCTGGATCGCGGCGCATCCGGATGAACTTGGCATCGGCGCCAGCGCGCTGGTGCTGGCCGGCGACAACGCCGGCAACTGCCTCGCGGTCAGTACCCCGCAATACCGCGCAAGGCGATCCCGCCTGAACGCGCACCATCACAAGGAGACAAGCATGTACGATTTCAAGAACAAGACTGCCATCGTCACGGGCGGTGCCCAGGGCATGGGCCGGGAATATGTCCGGCTGCTGCTGGAGAACGGTGCCAACGTCGTCATCGCGGACGTCAACGCCAACGTGGCGCAAGCCACCGTCGCCGCGCTGGACGCCCCCGGCCGCGTCGCGTTCGTGCACACCGACGTGTCGTCGCTGGAGGCCTGCGCCGCCTGCGTCCAGGCGGCCGAGGACCGGTTCGGCGGGCTCGATTTCCTGATCAATAACGCCGGCCTGCTGTCGGCCGCCGCCTTCCCGTCGCTGATCGACATCCCGATCGAAAAATACCACCAGATCATGGGCGTGATGCAGCACGGCCAGTTGTGGATGGCGCGCGCCGCGGTACCGGCCATGCGAAAGCGCGGCGGTGGCGCCATCGTCAACGTCTCCTCGATCGGCGCCTACCAGGCCACCGGCATCTACTCGTTGACCAAGCTGGGCGTGAACGGCCTGACCATCAACCTGTCGCGCGAACTGGCCAAAGACAACATCCGGGTCAATGCGATCGCGCCGGGCACCGTCGCCACCGAGGGCATGCAGCCGCTGATGTCGGTCGAGGGCATGGCGCAGTGGGGCAGGGCCCTGGGCCGCCCCACGGACCGCGTCGCTACGCCGGACCTGATCGCGCGCGTCGGCATGTTCCTGCTGTCCGACGAGGCCGCCTACGTGCGCGGCCAAATCATTGCCGTCGACGACGGCCAGCAGATCCGCGTGTAAGCACGGCCAGGATGGGCTGTCGTGTTGCATCGCCAGCAAGCTTCCAAGTAATCCTCACTTGATAAAACAGAAGTCCAGCCCAACCCGTCCAATCCGCGACGAAAGCCGCTGCGTCCCTATAGAAAACTCAAGGCTGCGGCGCTGGGCGAGTGTGACCGCGTCGGCTTCGCCTGCGCATCGGTCGACCGCATCTGCGAAGCGGCCGGCTACACGCGCGGCGCCTTCTATGCCAACTACAAGACCAAGCAGGAGTTGCTGCTTGATCTGTTGAGCGAATACCACGCCGCCGAGATTGCCGGGTGGCGCAGCACGATCGCCAGCGCGCATGACATGTAAAGCGTCCACGCAGCAATAGCCGCGCGCTTCGAGCGCTACGTTTCAAAGGCTGACTGGGAAATCTTCGCCGTGGAAGCCATGCTGCAGGCCAGACTCAACGCCAAATTCGCGGAAAGCCACCGCGCCTACCAGGAAGAAATGATGGCCAGCGTGACGCAGGCGCTGTCGATGATGTTCGAGAAGGCGGGCCGCCAGCCGCCGGCGCCCGTCGCCGACCTTACCGCCGCAATGCGCAGCGATACCACGGGCCTCAGTCTCGACTACGCCTGCACTCGGCTCACAACGATCCGCACACGGCATCGACGTTGCTGACGATTTTCCTTCGCGGCCTGATCGCGTAAGGCTCCATTTAGGCAAACAGCCCCTAATCGTCGAGCGCGCCGGCCGCCCCGTTGCGCCCCCTCGCGGCGGCCTGACAGGGTGTGGACGAAATCAACTTTGATAGGCGAGTCTGTTGAGTAGCATACGCGCCTCAGCCAGCCATACCCAGGCCTCTGACACAGAGAGTTTACGGTCGTGATGCATCACTGTACGGCGCCAGCGTTCGGTCCACGCGTGAGTTCGTTCGACGACCCGGCGCATTGGCAGTACCAGAAATCCTGCATTGATAACTGCGGCGGGCTCAGGTGCTGCCTTGGGACCATGCAGTGTTCCGATCGTGCTGTTACCTGGACGACGAACGACTTCGACACGAATATGATGAGCCTCTTCGATATCATGCGCGCATTTCCCGCTGTACGCGCCGTCGGTATAAAGCTTTCCCAGCCGAGGGCTCTTGACGCACGCTTGCGCAACCACGGCTGCGGCGGCATCCCGATCCTACACACTCGCGGCGGTTACAGTGACTGTAATGAGCAGTCCCATCGTATCAACGACGAGATTGCGCTTTCGCCCCTTGACCCTCTTGCCTGCATCGAATCCGCTTTCGCCGTCCTGCGGCGAGGTGCGAGTGGATTGTGCATCGATCACCGCTGCGGTTGACGTACTGGCGCGTCCCATTCGTGTACGCCATTGTTCACGCAGCCGGTTCTGCATCTGTTCAAATACGCCGGCGCAAACCCAGCATGAAAACACCTTGTACACCGCCTGCCAAGGTGGGAACGTCTCGGGTAACAATCGCCAGGCGCAGCCCGTTCGTAGCACATACGAGCATGCATTCAGGAGATCGCGGCGGCTGTAATGCACAGGCGTTCCTCGTTGTCCCGGTACTCGCTCGAACAAATCGGCGACCAGTTCCCATTCGGCGTCTGTCAGGTTGGTACTGTACGGAGATATGCCCTCGCGTCGCTGAGCTGTCTTGTAGCTATATCGTTTGGCGCCCTCGGCTCGCTCCATGCACGCCCTGCGCACTGGCTTGAGCCGTACGATGCTTTGTGCACGCAGCGCACGACGAATCGTTGCATCGCAGACGCGTAACCCGCATCGGAGGTGTAACTCGTTGGCGATTTCCTGCAGGCTGGCCTGAGCGCGCTCTTTCACGATATCGTGCAAAACCGCGATATGCTCTGGTTTCAACGCCGGCGGCCTGCCGCCGACGTTGCTTGACGGCTCCGTGCCGTCGAGTGGATCTCTCGTCGCCATGGCATGCTCCTTCCATATTGAGACAGCATGCCACAGCTACGTTATTGATTTTGTCTACACCCTCTGAGATCGGATGCAAAGGAAATGAAGGCCTCGCAAGAGTCAATTCGTTTCAAATACCGGAATCTTGACCATGCCGGACAAGCACGTCGTTCGCGCCATTGTCATCGGCAGTCCACCTGGTCCTGAAGGGCTTGCGCCAGCCACTCGCGCGTGGCAGAGACGTCGGTCGCTGAACGGTCCGCGACCGGCAGCAGCAACTGATAGGTCAGGTATCCGCTGGACAACATCATGATGCGTACCGCGCGTTCGCGGGCGTTGCGTCCGCACAGCCATCGTGCCAGAGGCTCGGTCACATGCGTCGTCAGTCGTTCCAAGGTCACGGCACGTGCAGCGGCATCGGACATCGCCAGTAACATCATGGCCAGCGGATTGGGCGAATCCCCGGACGCGTCGGTAAGCAGGTGTGCGAGCCGATCGCCGAACGCGTTGCGCTCGCCCGCAATCAGACGATCAATGTCCAGGCTCTTCAGTAGCGCGGCCTCGAACAGGCACTCCTTGCTGCCGAAGTAGCGAACCACGAGGGCGACGTTGATTCCGGCATCCGAAGCGATCTGGCGTACCGTCGCCTGCGCATAGCCATGAACCGCAAAAGCGTGGCATGCGGCTCGCAGGATGTCTTCGCGTGTCAGGTCGGCATTGCGCGGGCGCGGGGGGGGCTGGACAGGATCAGGCATCATGGGCACATTATACGTAAACGCTTGTTGACATGCGACCCGTCCTCTACCACAATATGTAAACGATTGTTTACTTAAGGCCAGATCCCCATGTCTCCTGTTTTGATTCACATTGACGTCACCGACGCGCTCCCCGCAGTTATCTCCGCAGGTCAGCGCCTCCATGTCGGCGCCTGGATCTTCATGCCGGCGCGCCTGCCATACCGACCGACCGTTTCGGTCTGGCTGAACGGAGGTACCTATGACAAGCGTTACTTCCACGCCGAAATTCCCAGACACCCTGGTTACAGCATGGCCGAACATCTTGCCGCGCGCGGTCACATTGTCGTGTTGCCCGACCACTTGGGTATCGGCGACAGTTCGCAGGCCCCGCGCCAGATGGACGTGACCCGGCAGGTAGCGGCGAAAGCCAACCACGCTGCGATGACACAATTGTTCGCGCGGTTGCGCGAGGGCACGCTGTACCCATCGCTCCCTGCGATACCGCAATTCGTCAAGCTGGGCGGGGGCCATTCGATGGGCGGTATGCAGACGATCACTCAACAGGCCGCTCACCGCACATACGACCGTATCGCGGTGCTGGGTTACACGGCGGTCGGCGTGCATCTCACGTTGGATGGGAAGTTGCACAGCGCGGATCCCGGACCGCTGGACTTCAGCATGCCCGACTACCCGGTGATGAACCGCAGCCGCCTGCGCAGCACGTTCCACTGGGATGATGTGCCGGAGGCCGTGCTCGCTGCCGACGACGCTTTGCTCGTGCCCGTACCCTATGTGCTATCGATGCAGTCGATTACTACCGGCATCGTGACCCAGGATGCCGGATCCATCGACGTGCCGATATATCATTGTCTGGGCGAGCGTGATGTTTCTCCCGATCCTTGGGCCGAGGCGGCGCACTTCCGTTCTTGCCGCGACTACACACTGCATGTGTTACCGAAGAGTGGCCATTGCCAGAACTTCGCATCCACACGTACGGAAATGTGGAATCGTATCTGGGCGTGGAGCGAGGGCCTCGATGTGCCGGATCGGCCTGCGTGAAGGCGATCAAACGTCCGAAGTGAATTCTGGACCGGGCTGAATTGGAGGAAATGCAGCGGTCCGACTCTGGCTGAACTTGGCCGGTGGCATGACAATGGCACCGGCCACGCATCTCGCGACTACTGCCCGGCCATGTGCGCATCAGGCGATCCTCGATGATGTGCGGCCTATCCGTCCAATCCAATTCCAGGATCAAAGCACCTTACCGAGGCTGCACGCATTGTCTTTGGCCAGCAGCCACGCTTGAACAGGCTGCCGATCAACCTGTCGGGCGAACTGGCCAAGGGCAAGATCCGGGTCGATGCCATCGCTCCGGGCACGGTCACCGCCCAAGGCATGCTAATCTCCGTGCCATGACACAGAATCCCATTGCCCCCCGCCTGACCCGCGACGAAAGTCGCGGGGTCACCATCGAACGACTGAAGACCGCCGCGCTGGGCGAGTTCGTCCGCGTCGGTTTTGCCGGCGCATCGGTCGACCGCATCTGCGAAACGGCCGGCTACTCGCGCGGGGCCTTCTATGCCAACTACAAGACCAAGCAGGACCTGCTGCTCGACCTACTGAACGACTACAACACCGACGAGATCGCAAACTGGCACAGTACAATCGGCCGTGCGCGCGACATGGACAGCATCTATGCCGACATGGCGGCTCGCTTCGAGCGCTATGTGTCCAAGGCGGACTGGGGCGTATTTGCCGTCGAGATGATGCTGCAAGCTCGGCGCAACGCTGACTTCGCGGTTACCTACCAGGCGTACCAGGAAAAAATAATGGACGACGTCGCACGGGCCCTGAGCCTGATGTTCGACAAGGCCGGCCGCCGCCCCCCCGCACCCGTCGCGGGTCTCGCCACTGCATTGCGCAGCTATGCGACCGGTCTCAGCCTCGAGTACAGCCTGCACTCGGCCCACCGCGATCCCAAAGCGGCGTCGACCCTGCTCACGCTGTTCCTGCGCGGCCTGGTCGCGCAGGGCACCGCCGTCGCCACGTCGCGTACCGGATCTTAGCGCCCCGGCAAGCGCCCCTACGATCCGATTACGGCGCCCTGGCCGGCCGGCGACGGCGCCAGCAAGCCCGGCATCACGAACTCCACCACCCGGTCGATCACGGCCTCGGGATCGCTGAGGTCGCAGGCACCGCCGGACACCGCCTGCAAGCGCCGCGCCTCATTGTGCAGCGCATGCTCGATGCCGAGGATGAAGTGCAGCCGCCACTGCACCTCCGCGAGGGGCAGACCGGGCAGCAAGGCGCCCAAGGCCGCCACGAAGGGCTGCAGGTAGGCGGCCTCGCCCTCCAGCATGCGCCGCACCGGTTCCGGACCGTCCAGCCGCACGCGCGCCAGGAACGGCACGTAGT
The DNA here is from genome assembly GCF_001941825.1 of Massilia putida. Classification (NCBI taxonomy): domain Bacteria; kingdom Pseudomonadati; phylum Pseudomonadota; class Betaproteobacteria; order Burkholderiales; family Oxalobacteraceae; genus Massilia; species Massilia putida. The sequence continues at coordinate 290,025 of NZ_CP019037.1, read as the reverse complement.
AGTGCTGCGTTTCCGGCAGCGCGCTCCAGCGGATCACCGGCCCGATCAGTGCCCGCACCACGGCGGCCAGCTTGCGCTCGCGGCTGTCGTCCATGGCCAGCGCCGCCTGCAGCAGGGCCGCCCGCTCGGCGATCAGGGCGGGGGCGGCGCGCGTAAACAGGGCCTGCACCAGCCCGTCCTTGGAACCGAAGTGGTAATTCACCGCCGCCAGGCCGACGCCGGCGGCCTCGGTGATCTCGCGCACATTCACCTGTGTAAAGCTGCGTTCGCCGAACAGCCGTTGTGCCGCAGCCAGGATACGTTCGCGCGTTTCGTTGTCGGCCGGTAGCGGCGGCCTGCCGCGGCGCGCAGCGGCTGCGGGCGCGGAGCGATCGTCGTCGTTCAATGCATTTCCTTGTTGATTTATTAGAACAGCTGTTCCACAATAGATTTAATGGAACACATGTTCGATAATACCACCGGAGACAAGATGAGCGAGACACCCACCCCGATTCCCGACCAGGCGCGACTGCGCGGCTGGCTCGAAGCGCACCTGGGCCCGGCCCCGGGCTTCGAGATCGTTCCGCTGCAGGGCGGTGCCAGCAACCTGATCTACAAGGTCACGCTGGGCGCCGCAACGTATGCGCTGCGGCGCCCGCCGCTGGTCGGCAACGATCCGACGTCCAACAACCTGTTGCGCGAAATGCGCCTGCTGCGCGCGCTGGCGCAGACCACGATCCCGCACACCCGCCTGGTACTGGGCTGCGAACAGCCAGACGTGATCGGCGCACCCTTCGAGCTGCTGGAATGGCATGCCGGCTTTGCCGCCAAGGCCCCCCTGCCCCCCGGCTTCGAGCAGCCGGAAGCGCGCCGCCGCATGGCGTTCGAACTGGTGGACGCGCTGGCGACGGTCTCGAACGCCGATTGGCGGGCCATCGGCCTGGACGGCTTCGGCAAGCCCGAAGGTTTCCTGGAGAGGCAGGTGGAGCGCTGGCTGACCCAGCTCGAGCGCTACCGCGTGCGCAACATCCCCAGCCTGGACCGGCTGGCGCTCTGGCTGCGCGAGAACACGCCGGAGATGCAGCGCGCGTCCCTGGTCCATGGCGACTACCAGTTCATCAACGTGATGTACGAACCGGCGCTGCCGGTGCGGCTGTCGGCGATCGTCGACTGGGAATCGGCCACCATCGGCGACCCGCTGCTGGACCTCGGCTGGATGCTGGCGGGCTGGCAGGAACCGGGGGAGGAAGCCAGCTTCGCGTCGTACATCGACTGGCACGGATTCCCGGGCCGGCGCGAGCTGGCCGAACGCTACGCGGCGGCGACCGGCCTGTCGCTGCAGGCGCTGGGCTACTACATGGCGCTGGCCATGTTCAAGCTCGGCATCATCATGGAAGGGGCCTACGCCCGCTACGTCAAGGGCCGCTCCACGCTGCCCCTCCACGCCCGGATGGAACACGACGTGCCGATGATGATTGCACGTGGGCTGCGCTTCAGCCAGGCCTATTGAAAACAAGGAGACATACGATGTGGGACTTTTCTACCGAACCGGAATTCCAGCAAAAACTCGACTGGATGGCGCGCTTCGTGCGCGAGGAGGTCGAACCCATCGACCTGCTGTTCCCCGACATGAGCGACCCGTATGACACCGGCAACCGCCAGGCGCGCGCCATCATCAGGCCGCTGCAGGAAGAGGTCAGGCGCCAGAGACTGTGGGCGTGCCACCTCGGGCGGGAGCTTGGCGGCCAGGGCTACGGCCAGATCAAGCTGGCCCTGATGAACGAGATCCTGGGCCGTTCCAGCTGGGCGCCGACCGTGTTCGGCACGGCCGCCCCGGACACCGGGAACGCGGAGATCCTGGCCATGTTCGGCACCGAGGCGCAACGCGCCGCCTACCTGGAACCACTGCTGGCCGGCGACATCGTCTCGTGCTACTCGATGACCGAGCCGCAGGGTGGCGCCGACCCGGCCGTGTTCCAGACCACCGCCGTGCGCGATGGCGACGAATGGGTGATCAACGGCGAAAAGTGGTTCTCGTCGAACGCCCGCTACGCGGCCTTCCTGATCGTCATGTGCGTGACCGACACCACCGTGCCGGTGGCCAAGGGCGCGTCCATGTTCCTGGTGCCGTCCGATACGCCGGGCATCGAGATTGTGCGCAATCCCGGCGTGTTCGGCGAAGCGCCCGGCAACGGCGCCCACGGCTACCTGCGCTACCACAACGTGCGCGTGCCTGCCTCGGCCCTGCTGGGCGAGGCGGGACAGGGCTTCGCGGTGGCGCAGGCGCGCCTCGGCGGCGGCCGCATCCACCACGCCATGCGCACCGTCGGCCAGTGCCAGAAAGCGCTCGACATGATGTGCGAACGGGCGCTCAGCCGCAACACCAAGGGCAGCAGCCTGGCCGACAAGCAGTTCGTGCAAGGGTATATCGCCGATTCCTACCTCGAGCTGCAGCAGTTCCGCCTGCTGGTGCTGCACACCGCGTGGCTGATCGAGCAGGGCCACGACTACAAGGCCAACATGATTTCCATCGCCGCCATCAAGGTGCAGGCGGCGAAGATCTACCACGACATCGTGCAGCGCGCGATGCAGGTGCATGGTTCGCTGGGCGTGTCCGATGAAATGCCACTGGGCCGCATGTGGACCTACGCAGCCTGCATGGGCCTGGTGGACGGCCCGACCGAGGTACACCGCACCACCATCGCGCGCCAGCTGCTGCGGCGCTACCGGCCGGTGGACACGCTGTTCCCGAGCGAGCACATCCCTACCCGGCGCGCCGCCGCGCTGGCAAAATTCAAGGACTACCTGACGGAGCCGGCATGAAGGATCATCTCGACCTGGGCGGCAAGATCGCGCTGGTCACCGGCGGCAGCCGGGGACTGGGCCGCGAGATCGCCCGCGCCTACGCTGCCCATGGCGCCGACGTGATCGTCGCCAGCCGCAAGCTCGAGGCCTGCGAGGCGGTGGCCGGCGAAGTGCGCGCGCTGGACCGGCGCGCACTCGCCCTGGCCTGTCACCTGGGCCGGTGGAACGACATCGACGCCATGGTCGACACCGTCTACGCGCAGTTCGGCCGCGTCGACATCCTCGTCAACAACGCGGGCATGTCGCCGCTGGCGCCCTCCTCCCACGAGACCAGCGAAGAACTGTTCGACAAGGTGATGGCGGTGAACTTCAAGGGTCCGTTCCGGCTCGGTGCACTGGTGGCGGCGCGCATGGCGGCCGGCGCCGGCGGCGCCATCATCAACGTCAGCAGCACGGGGGCGCTGCGGCCGCTCCCCGCCGTGGCGCCGTATTGCGGCTCGAAGGCGGCGCTGAATGCGATGACGGAATCGTTTGCCAAGGAATACGGTCCGAAGGTGCGCGTGAATACGCTCTCGGCGGGCCCGTTCCTGACGGACATCGCGAAGTCCTGGCCGGCCGCGGCGCGCGAGCGCTTCGCGAATGCGCTGGGAAGGCCGGGACAGCCGGAAGAAATCATCTCCGCGGCGCTGTTCCTGGCAAGCCCGATGTCCAGCTACGTGACCGGCAGCCTGGTGCGGGTCGATGGCGGGATACCCTGAGGTCAGAGTGCGACCACCCTGCCTGGATTGAGGATGTTGTGCGGATCCAGGCAGCGCTTCAGCGTCCGCATCAGTGCCAGTTCCTCCTCCGTCCTGGAATAGTGCAGCGACGCGACCTTCTCCCTGCCTACGCCGTGCTCGGCCGCGATCGAGCCATGAAACGCCGTCAACGGCGGATACACCATGCCGCACAGTGCCTCGTAGGTAAAGTCCAGCGGGGCCTCGTCCATCGTGACGAAGACGTGCAGGTTGCCATCGGCGATATGGCCGAACACGATCAGTTCCGCCCGAGGCCAGCGCGCCGCCAGGTCGCGTTCCAGGTCGGCGACATAACGCTCCATTTCGCGCACGGGCAGGCTCAGGTCGAACACATGCCGTACCGGGCGCCGTACCAGCCATTCGACCCGCTCGCGCACCGCCCAGATGGCCTGCTTGCGCGCCCGCGAATCGGACATGGCCGCATCCTCGAACATGCCGTCTTCCAGCGCACGCGCCAGCGTATGCTCGAAGTGGGCTGCATCCGCGGCGGGATCCGTGCCGCGTGTCTCGACGATCACGTAAAAGGGATGAAGATCGGGCAGCGGCGCGCCGCCTTCCGCCGTCGCATGCATGTAGAAACGCTGCCACATGACCTCGAACGATGTGAGGACCCCGGCATAGCGCTGTTCGCAATACGCCAGGAAGCCGCGTACCTGCTCGAAACTGGACATCGCCAGCAGCGCGACATTGTCCGACAGCGGCTGCGGCCGCAGGCGCAGGATCGCGCGCGTGACGACGCCAAGCGTACCCTCGGTACCGATGAACAGCTGCTTCAAGTCATAGCCGGCGTTGTTCTTCAACATCCGGTTCATCGACGAGATCACCGTGCCGTCCGCCAGTACCGCTTCCAGGCCCAATACCTGCTCGCGCGTCATGCCGTAGCGCAGCACGTTGAGTCCGCCGGCATTGGTGGAGATGTTGCCACCCAGCGTGGCCGAGCCGCGTCCGCCGTAGTCGACACCATAGTACAGGCCGTGTGCCGCCACCGCTTCGTGCAGATTGTGCAGCAGGCAGCCCGCCTGTACCAGCACGGTCCGCCCGGCGCTGTCGATCTCCTCCACGGCCGCCATGCGCTCCAGCGAGATCGCGATCTCGTCGGCGGCGCTGATCGCGCCGCAGCTGCCGCTGATACCGCCTTGCACGGTGACCGGTTGGCGGTGCGCGTGACAGCGTTTCAGAATCTGGCTCAGTTCCGCCGTCGACCGCGGGCGCAGCAGGCCGATGGCGGTACGGGGTTGCGATTGCCTGTTCAGCGCGGCAGGACGCTGCGCGCACTGCGCGGCGTCCAGGATGCCGGCCGGATCCAGCAGGTCGCGGAATGCGTCGATGCTCAGTCCCATGCTTGTTTTCCGATTCGTTGCTGGCTGTATCGCTACGATGTCTTGACACGCTTTGCGGCAAACGCCATGGCGGCCTGGCGGTGCTCGTCGGTGGCCTTGCAGGCGGCGAAAGTGGCGATTTCCACGTCGATCGCCTCATCCACGGACAACTCGGCGGCCGCGTTCAGGTTCCGCTTCACGCAGCCCAGCGCGAACGTCGCGCTGCGCGCCAGTTGCGCGGCCAGTTCGGCGCCCAGCCCGTGCAAATCAGCGTCGGCGCAGACGCGGTTGACCAGGTTCAGCCTGAGCGCTTCTTCAGCGCCGATCAGCGGCGAGAGCAGGCAGAATTCCCGCGCGCGCGAGGTGCCCAGCAGCTTTTCCAGCAAATAGCTGGCGCCGAAGTCGCCCGACAGGCCGATCTTCGGATAGGCGAAGGTGAACCGGGCCGATGCGCCGCACATGCGGATGTCGCAGGCGGCGGCCAGCGCCAGGCCGCCGCCCGCCGCCACGCCGTTGATGACGGCGAGCGTCGGCTTGCCCATGCGGTGCAGCAGCATGGCGGTGTCGGCGCCGTGGCGCAGCACCTGCTCCTGCGACAACGCCGCGGCGCCGGGAGCCTGCCCGCCGGGCTGGGCGACGCCGGCGATGGCCTGCATGTCGCCGCCCGCACAGAAGTCCTTGCCCGCGCCGGTCAGCACGATGGCCCGCACGGCGGGGTCGTCCGCCGCGCGCCGCAGCGTGGCGTTCATCAGCGCCATCATCTCGCGCGTGACGGCGTTCTTGCGTTCGGGACGGTTCAGGGTCAGCGTCAGGACGCCTTCTTTCAATTCTTCGAGGATCACGCTCTCGCTCATGGGGAAGTCTCTTTCAGCACGGTGTCGGCGCCTGTCGCGGCGCGCAAGGGAGTGGCGCCGCGCGCCGCATAGCGCTGCGCGAGCACGGAACACACCAGCAATTGCAGCTGGTGGTAGACGATCATGGGCAGCACGAAGATGCCCATGGCGGGGTCGCCCACGAACATGGCGTTGGCCATCGGCATGCCGTTGGCCAGGCTTTTCTTGGAACCGCAGAACACGGCCGCCACCTCGTCCTCGCGCGTGAAGCCGAGCCGCCGGCTGGCCCAGGTGGTCAGCAGCAGCACCGCCAGCAGCAGTGCACAGGACAGCGCCACCAGCAGCGCCAGGCTGTGCGCCGGGTAAGCGGACCAGACGCCGGCGCGCTGCGAATCGCAGAACGACGCATGGACGATGAGCACGATCACACCCCGGTCCAGATAGGTGAGCAGGCTCCTGGTGCGCGCCAGCCAGGCCAGGAGCGGGTGGCGCAGCAACTGCCCCAGCGCGAACGGCAGCATCAGCTGCAGCATGACGTCGGTGATGGCCGACGCCAGCGACACCGGATGCGCGGTGTGCGCCATCACCAGGCTCATCAGCACCGGTGTCAATGCCATGCCGATGAGGCCGGACGCGGTGGCGTTGAAGATCGCGCCGGCTACATTGCCTCTTGCCATGGCGGTCATCGCCACCGAGGAACTGATCGTCGACGGCAGGGCGCACAGGTAGAAGAACCCCAGCAGCATGTCGGCCGGCAGCAGGCTCCGTCCCCCAAAGAAAATCGCCGCACCGATCAACGGACACAGCGCGAAGGTGGACAGCTGGACGAACAGATGCAGGCGCCAGTGCGTCAGCCCCGCTTTCAGGCTGCCCGGCGAAAGGTTGGCGCCATGCAGGAAGAACACCAGCATGATGCCAGCATGGGTGAGCGCTCCCAGGTGCAGCGCGCCACCCTTGCCGCCCGGGCCGGGCAACAGCAGCCCCAGCGCGGCTGCGGCAAGGATGCACGCCATGTAGCCGTGCCGGCCAAGAATCGCCATGACGCTTTTCGTGTACGAATCCATGGTCCTTCCTCAGGGCTGCAGACGGGTGGAGGCGCTGGCCTGCGGCGCCATGCTGCCGCGTGCGGGCAGCAGCAGCGCGGCCAGGAAGGCCAGCGCGGAGAGGCCGGTGATCAGGTAGAAGGCCAGCTGGAAAGCCGGCGCGTCCGGATAGCGGCCAGGACCCAGCGCGGGATTGACGACGGTGGAACTGGCCAGCGCCACGGTAATCAATTGCGCGCCGATGGCCATGGACACCACCCGCACCACCTGGGTCAGCCCGGTCAGCTCGCTCGTGCGGGCCGGCGGCGCCACTTCCACGATCAGGTTGATGATGGCGCTGAACGCCACCGCGATGCCGAAGCCGGTGACGACGGTACCCAGCGCCACCATCCACACCGTACCGTGGTACAGCGCCAGCGCGGCCCAGCCTGCGGTTAGTATCCCGCTCCCGGCCAGCATGGCGCGGCGTGCGCCGCTGCGGCCCGCCAGCGTGCCGCCCCAAGGGGCAGCGACGGCTGCCACCAGCGCCGACGGCAGCTTGACCAGCGCCGCCACGGTCGCGCCCACGCCCAGGCCGACACCGGTCCACGCGGGCTGCTGCAACAACACGAACAGCACCTGTGCCAGCTGCATGGCGCCCAGTCCGAGCAGCGCGTGTCCGGCGTTGGTCAGGGCGATCTGGCGGTGGCCGAACAGCCTGACGTCGATCAAGGGATTAGGATGGCGCAACTCGTACCGTGCCCAGAACACCAGCAACAGCGCGCTGCTACCCAGCAGTGTCCAGGCGCGTCCGTCGGCCCAGCCCCAGCCCTGCCCTTTCGTCACCGCCAGCAACAAGCCGGCGATGGCCGGCGCGAACAGCAGGCCGCCGATGATGTCGACGCGCGCTCCGGCGGCACGCCGCGGCGAAGGCGGCAGGCACAGCGCCACCAGCACCACGCTGGCCGCCGCCACCGCGGTGCTGATGTAAAAGATCCAGTGCCAGGTGAAGAAGTCGATCATCAGGCCGGCCAGCATGAAACCGGCGCCGGCCGCCACCGAGGCGGTACCGGCGATCACCCCGATGCACCAGGCCACCTTCAGCTGCGGCATGCGTTCCCGTATCAGGCCGTAGCACAGCGGCAGCACTGCGGCCGCCACGCCTTGCACCGCACGCCCCCAGATCACGCCTTCCAGCGTGTTCGCCATGGCGCTCGTCAGCGAGCCCGCGGTGGCCAGCACCAGCAGCGCCAGCAGCACCCGGCTGCGGCCGTAGATGTCGCCCAGGCGGCCGCAGATGGCGGTGGCGGCCGCCGCCACCAGCAGGTAGGCGGTGATCACCCAGCCGACGTTGGCGGGGTCATGGAACAGCTTGTAGAACGTCGGCAGCGCCGCGAAGGTCATGCTCGATTCGAAGGCGGAGGCAGTCTCCGCAACCACCAGCACGCCCATGATGCACTTCCAGCGCTCGTCTTTTCCAGCGTCGTCCGTCATCGCGTTATCCCTTCAGCGCAGGCCGGACGCCGCCAGCGATTCCGGCGTCAGCGACTTTTCCGGGCGGCGCTCGGCCAGCGTACGGTAGAAACCGGACGGCATCGTCCCCATCAGGAATACCGCGACGTACTGCTGTTTCGGCAGGTCGTAGGCGGCGAAGAACGAGCCGGTCATGAACGCGCCGCTGGTGTAATCCGGCGCCGTGAACGCGTGCTGTACGCGATACAGTCTGTTGGCGTTGTCGTAGGCTTCCGCTTCGACGATGGCCCAGGAATCCTCGTCCAGGTAAAACACCCGCTTCGATGCGCTGTGGCGTGCGCCCGGCTTGCGCACCGCCTCGACGATCCAGACGCGGCGCAGTTCCCAGCGCTGCGCGCCCGGCTGCAAGTGCTGCTTGCCGAGAATCGCCGCGCGCTGGGCGCCGAACATGATCGCATAGCTGTTGGCATTGACGTATTTCTCCGTCTTGCCGACCAGCTTGAAGTCGAAGCGGTCCGCCCTTCCCGCGAACAGGCCCACCTCGTCGTAGTTGATGGCGCCCCCCATCGGCGCGGACGGCGTGTCGTACGAGAACTCAGGCGCCAGCCGCACGCGCCGCTGGCCGGGCGTGTAGGACCAGGTGCGCTGGTCCAGCTTGTCGTACTCGAGCGGGTAGAAGATCATGCTGACGTTGCCGGCGTCGCGGGCGGGACCGACGATCGTGTTCTGGAAGCGCTGGTAATACTGGCCGGGGCCCTGGTAAGGCTGCACCCCCTCGGCGTAGTAAGGGTATTCGTTATAGCCGCGCGACTGGTTCAGCAGCGTCTCGCCGCCCGAGTGGACCAGCCACAACTCGCCGGCAAATTCATTGGTCACGCGCCAGCGCGCCGTGTGATTCCACAAGGCCTCGTTGCCGCTCTTCGGGATCGGAAACGGCACGCCGCCCCAGCATCCGCGCAGGCCGGTACCGTCTGCGCTGAGCTTGCACTGGTCGTTGCCGGCGTTGCGGATGGAAGCTTCCTGCACCGCCTTGGGCGGCTCGGGAAAGCTGCGGTGGGTCGGATAGACATCGATACGGTAGTCCGGATAACGCTTCAGCAGTTCGATCGCCCCGGCGGTCAGTCGCGCCGCGTGCTGGGCGTAGTTCCTGGCATCGATCGAAAACAGTGGGGTTTCGTCGGCATAGGGGTTGGCCAGCCGGCCGCCGGCCGCCTGGATGTTCGATGGCGCCTTCACCAGGCCGCCCGTATAAGCGGGAATCGTTCCATCCTTGCTGGCGCCCTTCTCGGCGCCCCAGGGTGTCAATGCGCTGCCCAGCTGCTTCACCTCTTCGGGTGATACTGCCGCCTGCGCGCCCGCGGCCAGCGCCGACATGACAAGTGCTGCGACGATGTGCTGCATGATGTCTCCTTTTTTATGGATTCAGACGACCGGACAGAGCCCGCCGTCGATATTGATGGCCGCGCCGGTGATGTAGGAGGCGGCATCGGACGCGAGGAAACAGGCCAGGTTGGCGAATTCTTCCGCCCTGCCCACACGTCCCAGCGGAATCCCCAGCCTGGACGCGCTGGCCGCCAGGAACGCGTCGTAGCTGCGGCCCGGCCCCTCCTTCAGGTAGTGACGGTGCAGCTGGTCGCCGTCGATGACGCCGACGACCAGCCCGTTGACCAGCACGTTGAAGGGCGCGCCCTCGCCCGCCAGCGCCTTCGACAGCGCCATCGCCGCCGCCCGCGTCACGCAGGTCGGCGTCATGCCGGCCTTGGGCGCCTTGGCATAGATGTTCAGACCATTGATGATGCGCCCCCAGCGCCTTTCCTTCATCGCCGGCAGCACCAGGCGCGCGAAGCGGATCGGCGCCATCAGCTTCAGGTCGATGTCTTCCTGCCAGACGGCGTCGCTGGTGTCCTCGAAGACGCCGGAGCGGTGCGAACCGGCATTGTTGACCAGGATATCCACCTGGCCCAGTTGCGCCACGATACCGGCATGCGCGGCCAGGATGTCGCCGGCGCGCGCGACGTCGCAGGCGAAAGCGGCGACGCGGCCGCGGGCCGTCGCGCGGATTTGCCGTAGCGCCGTGTCGAGCGTGTCGGGATTGCGTGCCACGATGGCGACGTCGGCGCCTGCGGCGGCGAACCGGATCGCCGTCGCCAGTCCCAGTCCTTTGCTGCCGCCGGTGACGAGGGCGATGCGGCCAGTCAGATCGATGTGCATGAGCGTGTTCCTGTCAGAGGGCTTCGATGGGCTGCGTCAAGGGCGAGCAGGCTTCGTGGAGTTGGCCGGCGCGTACGCAGAAGCTGGCGCGCAACAGGCGTTCCGCGACCACGCTGCCGCCCGAGTTATCGCGCATGCGCCACTTGCCGCGCTGGTCGTCCAGCACGCTGATATCGGCAAGCGCGCCCACCGCCAGCGATCCCGCGCCGTCGCCGGGCCGCAGGAACAGCCGGGCCGCGCTGGCGGTTGCCATCGGCACCACGCGTTCCAGCGGCAAGCCGCACGCCATCAGCAGGTTCATGCCGTTGACGACGCCCGGCGTCGCCTGGAAGCGACCGATATTGCGCGGATTGATGCCCGGGTCGGGTGCCTGGGTGTTATACGCATGCAGGTCGGCCCCCAGGGTGTCGGGAACGAAGTCCTGGTCGATGCCCCGCTGCATGAGTTCGATCGAAGTCGCGGTGCCGTATCCCAGGTCGAAATGCATGCCCATCGCCCGCGCTTCACGCACCAGCGCGCGCACCTTGCCGCCGGCGTCGAAGTAGCCGCCCGCCTGTGCCGTGTACGGATGGGCGAAGATGTCGCCCGGCCGCAGGAAGGGCAATACCGTCTCCAGCACGCGGTCGGCCGGAAAGGCCGCTTTCACGGCATCGGGGGTCTTCCATAGTTCGCCCAGGTGCACATACATGGGTGCCTGGACCTCGTTGGCGATGCGGACCGTCTTCTCGATCGCCGCTGTGCCGAACTTGAGCAGGCTGGCCTGCTCGGCCCAGAATTTCATGCCGCGCGCGATGTCGCCGTGCTGCTCGAATGCGCGCAAGGTGAGATCGATGTCGATGGTATCCGGCGTGAACTGGTCGGGATACAGGAAACCGCCGACTCCGCCCGCGACATACGGCGCCAGGAAGGCGAACACGCGGTTGGCCTTGGCCTTGACCACGTACTCGGCGTAGCCCGGCAGGGTGGCGGCGCTGACGCCGCCCTGCTCCACCAGCGTGGTCACGCCGGACTGGATGCCGACCCAGTCCGCGTCCAGCCCCAGCGCGGCGGTCATGTAGCGGAACACATGGGCATGCGTATCGATCAGACCCGGCAGCACCAGTTTGCCGCTGACGTCGCGGGTCACCGCCGCCGCGCCGTTGCGCGCGATGTGCGGAGCGATCGCGGCGATACGGCCATCCTTCACGGCCACGTCATGGATGCCATCGAGGCCGCTGGCCGGATCGATCACGCGGCCGCCATGCAAAACCAGATCATGCATGCTGTCTCCCTGTTTTATCTGTCTTGTTGCGATGGGGTATAGTGTAAGAGCCCGGCTGCCCAATCCAATTCCGGATTCCGGCCTGCTCGAAACGCTGCAAGTAGTTGATCTATATGGGATTATTCGCGTGACTTCCACCACTTCCGGATTCGGGGGAGAACCCGTCCAACCGCGCAAGCTGCCGCAGCAGCGGCGCTCCGTCCTGCTGGTCGAGGCGCTGAAGACCGCGTGTCTGCGCATCCTCGCCGATGAAGGCAAGGAGGGGCTGTCGGCCGCCCGGCTGGTCGAAGTGTCGGGTGTCGCCACCGCGTCCATCTATGAATACTTCCCCAACCTGGAGGCACTGGTGGCGCAGGTGCTGCGCGAAGCGGCGCAGCAGTTCCATGCGACGCCCGGCGCCAGCGCCATGGCGCTGCCGGGCGATGCACCGCTGCGCGATGTGCTGGAGCACCTGGTGCGCCGCACCTTCGAAAAACGCAGCTACCTGGTCGGCCTGCACCGCCAGGTCTACCTGCGCCATACCGCGTATTTCGAATCCGTCGAAGTGAGCGATATCGAAAAGCTGCTGGAACGGCACGCTCACCAGATCGAGGTGCACGACCTGCGCATCGCCGCGCTGGTGGTCACCGGCGTGCTCCAGCAGACCACCCGCTCGCTGCTGCATGAAGACCTGCTCGAGACCATGCCGCAGCAAACGCAGCAGATGCTGGTGCGCATGCTGCATGCGGCCCTGGCGCCGGCGAATCCGGAATCGACCGGCGCGGGACCGGCCCGCGCCTAGACGATGCGGCGGCCAATCCGGAATTGGATTATCAGTTAGGCTCCTTAGAATAGTCCGCAAAACAACCGGACCTTCAGGAGACCACCTTGCACCTCCAGCAAACCGCCGACCTGGGCGATATCGTGCGCCTGGCGCGCCGCCGCATCCCGCGATTCGCATTCGATTTCCTCGACAGTGGCGCCGGCGAGGACGGCTGCGTGCGGCGCAATGCCGGCGCTTTCGAGAACGTGCTGCTGCGCCCGCGCTACCTGCGCGGCGTGAGCGCGGCAAGGGCGCGCACGGAGACCGAGCTGTTTGGCCGCAGCTATGCGCTGCCGTTCGGCCTGGCGCCCACCGGGATGAACCACCTGATCTGGCCGGGATCGGACCTGATGCTGGCCCGGCTTGCGGCGGCCGCCAACATCCCACTGGTGAACAGCACGCAGGCGAGCCGCAGCATCGAGGACGTTGCCGCCGCGGCCCCGGACGTGACCTGGTTCCAGCTCTACCCGCGCGTGGACGACGCCGTCAACGCCGACATGCTGCGCCGCGCCTGGGATGCCGGCGTGCGCGTGCTGGTGGTGACGGTCGACCTGCCCGGGGCGCCCAACCGCAACCGCGACTTTCGCAATGGATTTGGCGGCGTTCCTTTTCGATTCGGTCGTAACCTTGCGCTGGACGCGCTGACGCATCCGCGCTGGCTGCTGGGATGGCTGCGCCACGGCTCGTTCAGCTTCGCCAATCTCGCCCCCTATATCGGCTCCGGCACCGGCAACGCCACGCTGATGAAGATGGCGCGCAGTACCAAGTTCGATTTCTCCTGGAGCGACCTGCAGCAGCTGCGCAGGCTGTGGCGCGGCCAGCTGGTCGTCAAGGGCATCCTCGACGGCGAGGACGCCGCGCTGGCGGTGCGCGAGGGCGTCGACGGGGTGTGGGTATCCAACCACGGCGGCCGCCAGCTCGAATCCGCGCCTGCCGCGCTGCACTGCCTGCCGCAGGTGGTGGACGCGGTGCAGGGGCGGGCCAGGGTCTTGTTCGACAGCGGCGTGCGCAGCGGAGAAGACGTCGTCAAGGCGCTCGCACTGGGGGCGGATTTCGTGTTCCTGGGCCGTAGCCTGCTGTATGGCGCCGCCGCCGGCGGCGCGCCGGGTGCGGCGCGCGTGCTGGAGCTGTACCGCAAGGACCTCGTACGCACGATGACGCAGATCGGCTGTCCGGCGGCGACGCTGCTGGACCGGGATGCGCTGTGGGCCCCGGCCGGCAGGACGGCAGCCGCGGCTGGCGCCGCACCGGGGGGCGACCGCCCGTTCAACATGATGGCGGGACAGGCAGCCATCCAGACCTTGCCGTGAACCGGAGGCCGTCGTTTGCCGCCGCCGCGCGGATTGTTTGCGCGGCGCGCACCGCGAGTGTTCTTACGGAACCAGCCGTTCGGCTCAGGCCAGCATCGCACCGCCATCGACCACGACGGTCTGGCCGGTGACGAAATCGCCACCGCGGCCGGCCAGGTAGATCACGGCCGCGGCGATCTCTTCCGGCGTGCCCCAGCGGCCCAGCGGAATCCGCTTTGCGACCGCCGCGCGCATCGGCGAACCGGCGGCATCGAAGGCCTCCAGCTTTTCGGTGGCGATCGGTCCGGGCAGCACGGCGTTCACCAGGATGCCGTGCGGCGCCAGCTCCAGCGCGGCGTCGGCCGTCAGGCGGTTGACCGCCGCCTTCGACGCGTTGTAGGCCGCGCGGTCGGGCACGGAGGAACGGATCGACGCATTCGACGAAATATTGATGATGCGCCCGTATCCCTGCGCCTTCATGGCCCTGGCGGCCTCGCGCAGGCACAGGAACGTGCCGCGCAGGTTGGTGCGCTGGATGGCGTCCCACTCGGCGCCGCTGGTCGACAGGATGGCGCCCGCCGGGAAGATGCCGGCATTGTTGACCAGGATGTCGATGCGCCCCAGGCGCTCGCCGGCCAGGGCCATGGCGGACACCACCGAGGCTTCGTCGTCGACGTCCAGGCGCAACGCGCACGCCCGCCCGCCGGCCGCGCCGATCGCCTCGGCCACGCCCTGCGCCGCAGCCTCGTTGCGGGCGCCGACGGCCACCGTGGCGCCGGCGTCGGCCAGCAGGCCCGCGATCTCGCGTCCGATCCCGGCGCCGGCACCGGTCACGAGCGCTGTGCGCCCATCCAGTCCAAACAGCTTTTGCAGCAGAAGTTGCTTCGTTGTCATGCGGGGCTCCCTGTCTTGTCCATCTGCAGATCGGCGGCGGCCGCCGACCCAGCCAGGCCCAGCGAGGCCCGCATGCCGCCGTACCCGGGCAGCACCGGCGTCCCTTCGCCCGCTTCGGCCGGCGCATCCACGCGGAACACGCCGACGGCCCGGTCCAGCGCGAGTGCTTGGGATTTCAATTCCTCGCTGGCACCGAACGCCTCCTCCACCATCGCCGCATTCTGCTGCGTCACCTCATCCATCTGGCGGATCGACTCGTTGACCGATCCGATGCCCACGCTCTGTTCGCGGCTCGCTGCGGTGATGTCGCCGATCAGCCGTGCCACGGTCTGCACGGATTCCACGACCTCGTCCATGGTGCGGCCCGCATTGTCGACCAGCCCGGCGCCGACGTCCACGTTCGCCACCGACGCGCCGATCAGCGCCTTGATTTCCTTGGCCGACGCCGCCGAACGGTGGGCCAGGTTGCGTACTTCGGCGGCCACCACCGCGAAGCCGCGGCCCTGGTCGCCCGCGCGCGCCGCTTCCACCGCCGCGTTCAGCGCCAGGATATTGGTCTGGAACGCGATGCCGTCGACCACCCCGATGATGTCGGCGATGCGCTGGGACGACTGCTTGATCAGTTCCATGGTCTGCACCACCTGCGCGACCACCTCGCCGCCACGGGCGGCCGTTGCGGCGGCGGTCTGCGCCTGCCGGTGCGCCAGTTCCGCATTCGCCGCAGTGTGGCTGACGTTGCCCGCCAACTGGTTCAGCGAGGACGCGCTTGCGCCCAGTGCGTCGGCCTGCTGCTCGGTGCGGGCCGACAGGCTGGCGGTGGCCGCCGCGATCTCGTGGGAAGCGACATTGATCGAGCCCGTGCCCTGCCTGACCTGGCGCACGATGCCGGCCAGGCTGGCGTTCATCTCGCTCAGGGACCGCAGCAGCATCCCGGTCTCGTCCTTGCCGCCGGCGGGAATGGCGACGGTCAGGTCGCCCGCGGCCACCGTGTGCGCCACCGCCACCGCCTGCTTCAGCGGGTTGGTGATCGCGCGGGACACCAGCAGCGCGACCGCGACCGCCGCGGCGCTGCCGGCGCCCGTCAGCGCCAGCATGAGCACAAGCGCGCGCCGTGCCAGCTCGCTGGCACGGTCGCCCTCTTGCGCGGCGAGCTCTTCGTGCTGGCCGATCATGGTATCCAGGCTTTGCAGGTAGGCCATGGCGGACGGCTGCAGCTCGGTGTCGAGCACGGTGCGCGCCTGCTCCATGGCCTGTTGCGGGTCGCCGTCCTTCAGCGCCGCGACGAAACGCGCCAGTTTCGGTGCGAAGTCCGCATACGCCTGCTTCAGCTCCGCCGTGCGCTGCCGTTCTTCCGGCCGCAGGAACGGCGCCTTCTCCAGCTTGGCCATGCCTTCGGCCACGAACCGGGTCGCCTGGTCGATGGTCGCCAGCTCGCCGCCGATACTCTGAGGATCCCCGATGGCCACGATCTTGTTGGCCGCTGCCTGGATGTCGCGGAAGTCGTTCTTGACCGTGGCGATGGTCACGCCGTGCGGGATGCGTTCCCGCACCAGCACGTCGATGCCGGCGTTGACGCGGTACAGCACCAGCGTGCCGACCGCAGTCACGGCGACCATGCCGAGGATCGTAAGGCCGAAGCCTGCGCCCAGCCGCCGCCCGATGGTCCAGTCGGCCATGAACCGCGCGGCTCTCCAGCGCGGCAGCCTGATCGAAAGTCGTTTCACGTTTGTCTCCAGGTTCTGATGGGTGTGGGGCGCCGCGCGCATCGCGCCATGTCGATCGGCGGATGCGCGGGCTGCTGCGTATGGGTGTGGCCGGCCCCGCGCGCTCAGGCAACGCGCGGGCGGCGCTGGATCAGCCGGCCGACGGGTAGCCGCCACCGCCATGCGCGGCATCGACCGCCGCGCGGTCCAGCTGGAAGTCGGCGCCGCGCGGCAGCGACTCGACGAAGGTCACGATCTTCGGCTTCTTGTACGACGCCATGCGGGCGCGGCAATGCTCGATCAGCGCTTCGGCGGTCGCGCTCTGGCCTGGCTTGAGCACCACCAGCGCCTTCACGTTCTGGGTCCACACCGGGTCGGGTACCCCGATCACGCAGACGTCCTGCACCGCGGCGACGCCGCGCAGGCAGGCTTCGACTTCGGCCGGATAGATGTTTTCCACGCCGGACTTGATCATGGTGGTCTTGGGGCCGACGAACACGATCGAGCCGTCGTCGAGCCGCTTGCCGAGGTCGCGGGTGCGGTGCCAGCCGTCGCGCGAACGACGCGCATTTTCGTCGGAACGATCGTAATAGCCGCTCATCACCTGCGCCCCGCGCGCGCAGATCTCGCCGACCGTGTTCGGCGGCAGTTCCTTGCCGTCGTCGTCGGCGATCCGGACCTGGATCAGCGGCGAAGGACGACCCGCACCCTCTCCGCCCAGCCAGCCCATCACGGCGAAGCCCATGAGTTCGGTCTGGCCATAGACCGTCGGCTTGCGGTTGAACGGCACGCCGGCCGGCATCACGAGCGGATTGGCCCATTCCGGCGCCAGCGGCGAGGACCACAGGCTGCTGACGTCGTACTTGCCGTCGGCATTGATGCGGCGGATCTGCTCGATGGTCGGCTGGGCCACGAACGCATGGGTGACGCGCTCGCGCGCGATGTTCTGCAGCATTTCCTCGGCGTCGACCCGGGCCAGGAATACGTTGCGCCCGCCGAAGGTGAATACCGCCAGGGTCGACATCATCGTCCCCAGGTGGAACAGCGGCCCCGAATTGAGGAAGACGGATTGCTCCGTGATCGACTCGGCATGGGCGATCATCAGGCTCTGGTACAGCAGCGTCGAATGCGGCAGCAGCGCGGCGTTCGGCCGGCCGTCGAAGGCCGCGGTGTAGATGGCCAGCACCGGCAGTTCGGCGTCGATGCGCAGGTCGTCGTCGTCCTCGCCGGCCGCGGCCAGCCACGCCTCGTAGCCCTGCTCGTCCCCGCCGTCATGCTGCACCCACACGCAACGGTGGGCCGCCAGTTCGCGGCAGCGCGCCACTTCGGCACCGATCTCGGCCTGCTGCCAGATCGCCACGCGCGGCTTGAAGTCGTCCACCGCGTGCGCCATCTCGACGCCGCTCATGCGCCAGTTCAGCGGGCAGAACACGGCACCCAGCTTGGCCGCCGCCAGCAGTCCCTCGAGCAGCCGGAACGAGTTCTGGCCCAGCCACAGGACGCGTTCGCCCTGGACCACGCCGCGCGCGCGCAGCGCATTGGCCAGGCGCGTCACGCGCGCATCCAGCTGCGGCCACGTCAGGCGCACGTCGCCGTCGACCGCCGCGATCATCTGCGGGCGCGAACGCCGGTGTTCGCGCAGGATGTCGCCAAGTCCGTGCATGCGCACGGTCGGGTAGTCGTTCATGTCAATCTCCTGTGACGACGCGGGGATCGGGATTGCCGCACTTGCACACGCCATGCACGACATGGCCATGAACGCCGGTGTGCAGGCGCTCGAATTCGTGCGCGCGCTCCAGGCGGCTGCTGAGCACCACCTCGCCGTCGACCTCGTCGACGGTCCACTCGAAGCGGTCGATGTGAACGCCGGCGCCTTCGCGGCATTCAAGCGCGACCGCCGGGCCGATTTCCATCCAGCGGTACACCTTCAGGCCCGGCAAGGCCGCCAGGCGCTGGTAGGCGGCCGGCCGCGCCCAGACGATCTTGTCCGCGAACAGCCTGGCGGGATCGTGGCCGAGGCGCTCCAGCCCGTCCAGCGTGGCCTCGGTGATGCCGATCGCCGCCACCAGCTCGAAGCGGCGCAGGATCGATTCGACCCGCCCGGCATCGAAGGGCGACGAGTCCGCCGATACCACCACCATCCCGTAGGACATGACGGCGCGTTCCGCCCCCATGAGCTGGGCGCCTTCGTCCATCAGGCCCGTGACCAGCACGTTGCTGCCCGCGCGGAAGTGGAAGGTGCTCAGCACCCGCACCATCGCGCGGCGCGAGCGCTCGAGTTCCAGGGCGGAGTAAGGCAGCAGGCGGCGCTTGCCGTCCGCCGTGAAGTAGCGCCCCACCGCCATGGTGCAGGCCGAGCTTGCGTAGTCTTGTGTGCTCATGGTTTGACGACCCTCGGGATCTTGTTGGGTGGACCGTTCTTCAGCAGTTCGGCGTTCGGCAGCAGCTGCACCTCGACGGGGATGCCCAGCGCGGCCGAGAACGCCTCCTTGACGCGGGCGCCCAGGTCCGCTTCGCTGCCGGTCAGCGTGGCGGGCGCATACCCCACGCGCAGGCGCAGCGTGTCGGCCTCGCGCGCGGCCCGCACGAGCTGGAACAGGCCGGTGCAGGTTTCCGGGAATTGCTGCATCAGCGGGAAGATATCGAGTGGCAGCACCGAGCGGCCCTGGATGATCATCTCGTCGCCCTTGCGGCCCAGCGGCTTCATGCGGCCGTGCGTGCGGCCGCAGGTGCAGGGCTTCCTGGTGAAGCGGATCAGGTCGTCGGTGCGGTAACGGATCAGGGGCGCCACGTCGTCCATCAGCGCCGTCACCACCAGCTCGCCGCGCTCGCCGTCGGCCACCGGCTGGTCGCCGGCGGGATCGAGGTGCTCGATCAGGGCGATGTCTTCCCAGGTGTGCATGCCGTCGTGCGCCTTGCACTCCATGGTGGTGGCCAGGTCGCCCAGCGAGCTCAGCTCGAAGATTTCCAGGCCCCAGGACTCGACGATGGCGCGCAGGTTCGGGCTCATCGGCTCGCCGCCGAAGACGGCGCCCTGGTAGGAGGAGAACGCCTCGCGCAGGTCGTCGCCGGTGCTCTTCTGGTACGCGTCCAGCGTGATGATCAGGGGCGTCGACAGCATGAACATCGCTTTCGGGCGCAGCTGGCGCGACACCTCGACCAGGTGCGGCATCTCGCTCGGCAAGTGCTGGATGGTGACCGGCCGCATGCCCGAGTCCAGCCACTTGTCGGCGTTCAGGCCTTCGCGGAAGGTGAACAGCACGTAGGCGAAATAATCGGTCGGGCGCACGCCCATCTGCCACAGTTCGCGCTTGAGTCCGACCAGGGCGATATGGTCCTCGGACCGCGGCAGCGGCGTCGGGTCGCCCGTGGTGCCGGACGTGAAGCCGACGCCGCGCAGGTGGGGCGCGCCGGTGCAGACCAGGCCGCCGAACGGGTCGCCGTGCTGGTCGCGGAAGCGGCGGATCATGTCCTTGTCGATGAAGGGCACCTTGGCCTTGAAGTCGGCCAGAGAGCGGATGTCGGTGGGCTTCACGCCGGCGTCGTCCCAGACCGCCTTCACCAGCGGCGAGCGGTGGTAGGCGTAGGGCACGAGCTGCAGGATGCGCGCCTCCTGCAATTGCTCGATCTGTTCGCGCGGCATGGTCTCGACATCGGGGTCGAAATACCTGTCGGCTTCTCGTTTGTTCATGTTCTTGTCTCCTTGAATACTGCTGTCATTCGGCCAGGACGAAACGCGCGACCGTCACGCCATCGGCCCGGTCGTGCCAGCTTACCTCGACCGCCGCGCCCACGCGCAAGGCGTCGAGCGGTGCACCGACCACGTTCGAGATCAGCCGGTGGCCGCCGGCTCCTTCCAGTTCGACGACCGCCGGCACGTAGGGCACGCAATCGTTCATCGCCTCGATCAGCGGGAAGCGCACCACCGTGTACGAATACAGCGTGCCGCGGCCCGACAGCGGCTTCCAGGCGATGTCCTGGGACAGGCAATGGTGGCAGAACGGCGCCCCCAGTTCGCGCGCGGCGCCGCAGGCGGTGCAGGTCGGCCACACCAGGCGGTGTTCGCGCGCCGCCTGCCAGTAAGGCTCGGTCCACTGGTCCGTCGCCAGTTCGAACAGGCTGTCCGGCGGCGCCTTGGATACGAGTACGGGTTCAGTCACGCTTATCTCCTCAAAAGTAATCCGCTGACCGGCAGCGAGGCCGGCCCGCCGGTGACGAGCGCGATCTCGGCGCCGTCGACCTGGTTCACGGCCGTGCCGCGCATCTGCTCCACGGCTTCGCGCAGGTGCGTCATGCCGACGGCGTAGGCCTCGGACAGGTTGCCGCCGTGGGTATTGACCGGGATGCTGCCGCCGCGGTAGCGGATATTGCCCGCTTCGACGAAGGCCCCGCCCTCGCCGCGCTCGCAGAAGCCGTAGTCCTCCAGCTGCATGACGACCATCGGCGAAAAGTGGTCGTAGATTTCGGCCACGTCGACGTCGGCCGGGGTGATGCCGGCATCGCGGTACAGGTGCTGCGCCACCGAGGCGTGGCCGCCGGAGGCGAAATACGCTTCCGGCATGTTCATCGAGGCGATCGCCCTGCCCCACTCGCGCCGCCCGCCGTGTTCCGCGGCCATCACGTAGACGGGCTTCTGGCGCAGGTCGCGCGCGCGCTCGGCGCTGGTCAGCACGACCGCGATGGCGATGTCGTTCTCGAGGCAGAAATCGTAGCGGCACAAGGGATCGGCGATCATCGGCGCCTTGAAGTACTCCTCCAGCGTCAGCTCGGTCCTGAAGCGGGCTTCAGGGCGCGTCATGGCGTTCAGGCGGCCGGACATGGCCACCTCGGCGAAGGCTTCGCGCCGGGTCCCGTACAGGTGCATGTGGCGCCGGGCCAGCATGGCGAAGAAATGGCCGGGGCCCACCAGGCCGGACGAGGTATAGAAGGCCTTGTCGGGTGTCGGTTCGACGCGCGACATGATGGATCCGTAGCGCTTGCCGGCCGGTTGCTGCATGCAGAACACCACGACCATGGTATCGGCCATGCCGGCCACGATGGCCGAGGCGGCCAATCCCACCGCGCCCACCGAGCCGCCGCCGCCACTGGTCACCATGGCCGAGTAGCGCACTTCCGGGATGCCCAGCGTTTCCATCAGCGCCGGGGTGTCGAAGCCGCCGGAATAGTAGGCGAAGCCGTTGATGTCCCTGACGTTCAGGCCGGCGTCCTGCACCGCCGCGATGATGGCCTTGCAGCCCATCTCGTTCATGGTCTGCGGGTGCGATTCGCCGCGCCGGTAGTAGGGCGTGGCGCCCACGCCAACGATGGCTGTCTTGTTACTGATGCTCATGGTCGATCTTTCCTTGCTGATGAATTCAGATGCCGGACTTGAGACGCATGCGACGCGCGCGCCTGGCGGTCTCGGGGGCCGGCTGGCCGGGCGCTGCGGCGGCGGCAACCGGCGCCCGCTGCTGACCGACGCCCTTGAGCAGGAACGCCGACAATGCCGGGATCAGGGTCAGCGCACCCACCATGTTCCATACGAACATGAAGGTCAACAGGATGCCCATGTCGGCCTGGAACTTGATCGGCGACCAGGCCCAGGTGACCACGGCCGCCGCCATCGTGAAGCCGATGAGGGCCACGACCTTGCCGGTCAGCTGCAATGCGCGCTGGTAGGCCTGGGCCAGCGGCATCCCGGCCCGCTGCGCCGCCAGCTGCACGCTCAGCAGGTACAGCGCATAGTCCACGCCCACGCCCACGCCCAGCGCGATCACCGGCAGGGTCGCCACCTTGACGCCGATCCCCAGCGCCACCATCAGGGCCTCGCACAGGAACGACGTGATCAACAGCGGCACGATGGCCACCACCACCGCGCGCCAGTTGCGGAAGGCGATGAAGCACAGCAGGATGACGGCCAGGTACAGCAGGCCGAGCATGCGGTAGTTGGCGGCCTTCACGACGGTATTGGTGGCCGCCTCGATGCCGGCCGTTCCCGCCGCCAGCAGGAACTGGCGCTCCTTGGTGTCGTGCGCGCGGGCGAACGCCTCGGCCGCCGCGACCACGCGGTTCAGCGTCGCGGCCTTGTGGTCGGCCAGGTAGGCGACGACCGGCAGCAGCGAGCAGTCGGCGTTGACCAGCTCCGGGCTGCTCAGCGCGACATTCGAAATCGCCACGCCCGCCACCGAGGAATTGGAACTGATGCTCATCCATTTGGGATTGCCCTCGAACTGGCCGGACGTGATCACGCGCATCGAATTCGGCGCCGACATCACCGCCTGCACCCCCGGCACATGACGCAGCTCCCACGCCAGGCGCTCGGTCTCGACCAGGGTGTCATAGGTCCGGCACCGGTCCGGGGCGGTCTTGACCATGACCGCGAACTGGTCGCTCGACAGGCCGTAATGCGCATTCACGTAGGCCACGTCGCGGTTGTAGCGCGAATCGGCGCGCAGCTCCGGCGCGCCCGGATCGAGGTCGCCGATCTGCAGCCTGGTCAGGCTGACGCCGGCGGCGCCGATACCGGCCAGCACGGCCACCACCACGACCGGCAATGCAAGCCTGCGCTCGGTCAGGCGTGCGAGGACGTTCCAGATGCGGCCGATGCCGCCGCCCTTGCTGCTGGCAGTGTCGTAGCGCAGGCTGCGCAACGCGGCCTTGCGGCTCACGCCGGTGTAGGACAGCGCCACCGGCACCAGGAACAGCTTGGTGAACACCAGGATCAGCACCCCGATGCTGGTGGTGATCGCCAGGTCCTTGATGGCGGGGATGTCGATGATCATCAGCACGGCGAAGCCGACCACATTGGTCAACAGGGCCGTCAGCCCGGCCAGGAACAGGCGGCGGAACGTGTAGCGCGCCGCCACGTACTTGTGGGTGCCGCGGCCGACGTCCTGCATGATCCCGTTCATCTTTTGCGCGCCGTGCGACAGGCCGATGGCGAAGATCAGGAACGGGACCAGGATCGAATATGGGTCGAGGTCGTAGCCCAGCAGGTGCAGCAGGCCAAGCAGCCACACTACGCCAAGGGTCGCCACCGCGACCAGCAGGACAGTGCTGCGCAGGCAGCGCGTGTACAGGTAGATGTTGGCGGCGGCGATGGCGGCCGACACCAGGAAGAAGCCGACCACTTTCTCCAGACCCGCGATGAGGTCGCCCACCAGCTTGGCGAAGCCGATCACATGGATCTTGATCTTGCCGCTCTGCAGGCCGTGCAGCTCGCGGTCCAGCCGTTGCGCCATCTCGTACTTGGCACGCACATCCTTGTCGAGCATCCGCGACAGCATGGTGTAGTCGAGCGGCTTGCCGGTCTCGGGCAGCGTGTCAAGCAGCGGCACCGTGATCATGCTCGATTTCAGGTCGGTCGCCACCAGGCCGCCCGGCAGGCCGGCACGGATCACGTTGTTGCGCAGCTGCTCGATCGCGCGCGGCGACCCATCGTAGGCATCCGGCATCACGGGACCGCCACGGTAGCCCTCCTCGCTGACCTCCGTCCAGCGCACCAGCGGTGTCCACAGCGACTTCATCCAGGCACGGTCCACACCCGGAGTCAGGAACAGCCGGTCGTTGATCTGCTTGAGTACCTCTAGGTATTCCGGATCGTAGATGTCGCCCTGGGTGTTCTCGACCACGATGCGCAGTGAATTGCCCATGCCCTTGAGCGACTGCAGGTTGTCGAAGTAATTCTTGACGAAGGGATGGGACTGCGGAATGGTGCGTGCGTAGCTGGCGTTGACGGTCAGCTTCGTAGCGTGCCAGCCGAGGAACAGCGAGATCGCCGCGCACACCACCAGCACCGTGATGCGGTGGTTGAAGATCAGCCGTTCCAGCCAGTTGCCGGATTGTTTGTCAAAATCCTCGACCCGCTGGATGACCGGCAGTTCGATGTCGTCGATTGAAGCACTCATGATTTAATTCCAATGTATCGGCGCAGGTGCGCCGCGGCCCGTCTGGGTCCGTGGGGCGCCTAGGGTACGTTCGTCCCGATCGCCACGACCGTGCTGCCGCGCAGCCCGACCGCGAGCACGGTACCGGGTGCCGCCGGTGTCACGCCGGCGAACAGCATGGTGTCTCGCGGCGCGAGCGGCGCGATGCGGGCGCCGTCGGCGCTGGCCACCAGCAGCTTGCCGTCCTGGGTGGCCAGGACCATGCGGCCGTCCGCCAGCACGGTCCCCGCGTTAATGCCGGCATGTACCCCGGTCTGCACCGGTTGCCAGTGCGTGCCGCCGTCGGCGCTACGGTAGGCGACGCCGCCCAGGCCATAGGCCAGCAGCACCTCGTCATTGCCGACGATGCCGAAGAAGGAGCCACGATAGCCGGTGTCGAGCGCTTCGAACCGCGCGCCGCCCGACTTCAGGCGAAACACCGTGCCCTGCTCGGCGGCGATGTACAGCGTCTGGCCGACGGCCGTGATGGCATTCAGGTGATAGCCCTTGGGGTTGTCGACGCGCTCCATCCATGGCAACCAGGACTTGCCGCCGTCCTCAGTCTTCATGATGGAGTTGAACGCGCCCACGACATACCCTTCGCGCTCGTTCAAAAAATGTACGCCCAGCCAGGGCAGCTCGGGGCCGTTTGTCGTATTTGCGCGCGCATCCGCGAGCGTCTTGGCGATCCCCGGGTCGCCGTGCGCGGCAAGCGCCTCGTAATAACGCACGGTGGCGGCGCCGAGCGAGCGACCATCGGCCTGGCGTACCCAAGTACGGCCGCCATCGCTGCTGTGCAGGATAACGCCACCGTGGCCCACCGCCCATCCCTGGGCCGGGGTGGGAAAGCCGAGGGCGACGAGATCTACGCTGACCGGCACCGTGGCCTGGGTCCAGTGCCTGCCCTGGTCGTCGGATATCACGATATGGCCGCGCCAACCGGCGGCAACCAGGCGCTGCCCGGCATGGGCGACCGCAATCAGTGGCGAGACCGCCGCATAAGGCGTGGCGCGGGCAGCTATGTCCAGTGGCGGCACAAACGCGGGCGTCGGCGCCGGCACGGACGCTGGTGCGGCGGCATGCAAGACAGATGCGGCGCCGCAGCCAAGCGCAGCGAGCATGACGGTGATGGGGGTCGCTCTCACGGCGATGTCTCCGGTGTTTGTTATGCTGTGTTCGCTGCGCCGGCACTGTCACGTGCCGGCGCGCATGGCGCTGCGGGTTACCGCAGGCCGGACGACGCTAGCGATTCAGGCGTAAGCGAACGCTCTGGACGACGTTCGTTCAGCTTGCGATAAAAGCCGCCGTCCGTGATGCCGATCAGGTTCACTGCGGCGTACTGCGACTTCGGCAGATCGTAGCTGATGAAGAACGAGGCGCTGATCCACGTTCCGGTCGTGTAGTCCGGCAGCGAGCAGCTGTGCTGCACGCGCGTCATCTTGCCCGAACTATCGTACACTTCGGTCGCCAGCACCGTCCAGGAATCCTCGTCGATATAGAAGGTGCGCTTGGGTGCAACGTGGCGTTTCCCGGGCTTGAGCGTGGCCTGTACAACCCATACACGGCGCAGTTCGAAGCGCATGACGTCGGGATTGATGTACTGCTTGCCGAGGATCTTCGCTTTGTTAGTGCCGAACAACAACGCATAGGTATTCGACGGAACGTATTTTTCTTCGCGGCCGACGAGCTTGAAATCATAACGGTCCATCTTTCCCGAAAACAGGCCGATCTCGTCGAAGTTCATGGCGCCCCCCATTTGCGCCGATGGCGCGTCGTAGGCGAACTCGGGTGCGAGACGAACCCGACGCTGGCCGGGCGTGTAAGACCAAGTACGCTGGTCCATCTGGTCGCTCTGCAAGGGATAGAACACCATTGTTACATTGCCAGCGTCGCGTGCCGGTCCCAGGGACAGGTTGACGAAGCGCTGAAAATACTGCCCGGCACCCTCGTAGCGACTAACGTCGGAATCAAAATACGGATAGTCCGAATAGGCCTGCGACTGGTTCAGCAAGGTCTCACCGGAAGGGCTGACCAGTACCGACTCTGCCCGGTACTCGCTCGTAGCCCGCCAGCGCGCGACGTGGTTCCACATGACCTCGTAGCCGTTGTGCGGAATGGGGAACGCCACACCGCCCCAGCAGCCGCGCAGTCCAACCCCATCCGGCGTGGTCTTGCATTCGGGATTGGCGGCGTTCTTGATCGAGGCCTGCTGGATGGCCTTGGGCATCTCGGGGAAGCTGCGGTGGGTCGGATAGATGTCCATCCGATAACCCGGAAAGCGCCGGATCAGCTCCTGCTGGCCGGGGGTCAGCTTGTCCGCATATTGCTGGGCGTTCTTCGCATCGATCGAGAACAGCGGCTTTTCACCGACATAGGGATCGGGAAGCTTGGGCGCTGGGGTGATGCCGGCCGGCGTCTTGGTGAGGCCGCCCGTGTAAGCAGGGATGCTGCCGTCCTTATTGCCGGCCTTTTCGGCGCCCCAGGCGGTCAGCGTGGTGCCGAGCTGCTTGAGTTCTTCCGGGGTGGCGGTCGCACCTGCGCCGCCACCGACCAGCGCCGCGACGGCCGCGGCGAGCATTCGATGGTTCAGTTTCATCATGCTGTCTCCAATGTTTGTATTAGAACGATGCTTTGACAGTGAGCGACACCCAGCCGCGATCGTTGGTGGTGTAGCCCGGCTGCCCCGAAGCGGCGACACCGTTGACCACCTTGGCAATCGGCGAGTAGGTATCGGCATAACGCAGCGACACGATGCACGACTTGCGGACGTCGGCCTCGATCCCGAGCGACCACGAGAACACACCTTCGTTCACCCCGCCGAAGGCAGACGAGTTGCCGCGCAGTCCTTTGGAAAACGTCAGGGGTACGGTCAGGTCGACGCCGTCGAACACGCCCAGGTATTGCGGCGCGATCCGCAGCGCGACGCCGACTGCGTTGCGGGTGGCACAGCCATCCTTGCGGGTATTGCCGGTGCCGCAGGCGGCGGTACCCTCGCCGCGGTACAGGCTGGCGTTGCGGGTCACCTTGTCCAGGTGTTCGAAATTCAATTCGGCGGCCACGACGCCAGTATCCCACAGCGGTGCGTTCGGCAGCGAGAACGTGGTGTTGACGTCGCCGTGCCAGGTGTTGCCTCGTGCACCTTCAGCCACGGCCGCCAGCGGTATCGATTGCAGGCCGGCGTTGCGGCGCATGGCCAGTTCGGCACCGACAGCATAAGGGCCGATGGTGCCGTCGTAGCTCAGGCCGATCAGCTTGGTACCTTGCGGATAGACGGCGCGGTATTGCAGCGGCGCGGCCGGATTGCGCAGCAGCCAGAACAGCTTCTCGTCGAAACCGCGGTAGTACAGGCCGATGGTCGCGCCATTGAATCCCTCCGGAGTCCACTTCGCATTGACGCCCCAGTTGCCGCTGTTGCCGGGCTTGTCGTCGACGCCGTGCACGAACGGCAGGCTGCCGCCGAGCTGCGGGCCACTGAGCAGGAAATCGGTACTCCCCAGGTAGGTGCCGCCTTCCGGAATACGCGTTTCCTTCCACTCCAAGTAGTACTGCGCGTTGAGCGACACGGTGTCGGAGACCTGGGTCTGGACGTTCAACTGGGTCAGCGGCAGGAAGGTTTCCTTCACTTCGATCCCCGGGTTGGCCGCCGCCTTGCGGCCGTCGACCGGCTGCTGGCCGTAGGCGATGCCGCCGCCGTAGAACAGCGCCATGCCCCAGTAGGTGCTCAGGCGACCCGTCTTGACCGCCACCGGCATGCCGGCCACATCGAAATTGCCAAATGCGAAGGCGTCCAGCAGTTCGCCCGACGGGCCATGGTAGTAGCGGTCGGTAAAGCTGCTGTACTTGTTGCCGATGTAGCTCGACGGACTGTTCAGCGCGGGATTCGTGTTGACCGTGTCGTTGCGGTAAGCGTGGTCGTACCAGGCGGCGGCGGAGATGCGGGCGCCGAAATCGCGCTTGTAGACGATGTCCATCTCGCTGAACAGGTCGAGCCGGTTGGCGACGAGCTGCCCCTTGTCGAACTTGAAATCGCCCTCGTCCGCCGTGGGGTTGTTGGCGATGCGCGGATCGCGTCCTTCGGCACGCACGCCGACAAGGTAGCGTAGCGTGTTGTCCCAACGGATCGACAGGTCGGGGTTGCCCGTCGCGATTTCCACCGCCGAGGCAGTCGAGGCGACGCCTCCCAGCATCGCCACCGCGAGGCAAGCCGCCAGCGGCGACATCCTGGGTTGTTTGCCGAACATGGACGCCTGGCGTCCGGTCTCCTTGTGCATTCTTATTCTCCTAGTCGGGCATCGCTGCCACTGGTCTGGTATGACGTTGTCGTGCGCTGCCGGTCAGCATTTTTGTGGCCAGGACCCTGTCTCCGAAGTCCTGTTGCGCGACCCGGCGCGATCTAAATATAACATAAAGATATATATGATTGAGATCTTTTATTTGGAATTTCTCATTTCCACAGCAACTGGGGCGCGACAGCCGTCTTGCGCACGATTCGTTTCAGCAGTTGTTTGAGCAATTGCACCTCGCTGTAGTCGAGCGCCGACTCCGCCGTCGCTTCGGCCAGCTTGGCCACCGCCAGCAGCCGCAGTTCCAGCGCGCGTCCGGCCTCAGTCAGGGTCAGGCGCGGTGCGCCGTCCGCGCCGGCGCACTCGCGCAGCAGGCCACGCCGGCACAAGCCCTCGCGCACCTCGGCACTGGCGCTGCGCCCGGAGATGGACAACAAGGTATCGAGTTCGGCCAGGCTACGGTCGTCGCCGATGCCCAGGATGCTGAGGACCAGGTAGTCGTCCTCCGACAGGTCCAGCGCATCGAGTTCCTTGCGGATCGGCTGGAAGACCTGCTGGTAGGACGCACCCAGCAGATAGCCGAGGAAGTTCTTGTTGAAGCTCCCCTCGCCTTCGCGCGCGTTGCCCGGGTGGGCCGGCGGCGGCACCTGCTTTTTCACTACCAGGCCATAGCCGCCGCTGTGATAGACCAGCGGTGCACGGGCCTCGTCGGTGAAGCCGACGACCTCGCCGACGAAGATCACGTGGTCGCCGCCCTCGTAGCGGAAGGTCGTCTTGCATTCGAAGTAGGCAGAGCACCCGGCCAGCAGCGCGACGCCGCCGATGCCGCGCGCCACCTCCACGCCGGCGAACTTGTCGATCCCGCGCCGGGAGAACGTGTTCGACAGCGCCTCCTGCTCGGCCGACAGGATATGGACGGCGAAATGCGCGCTTTCCATAAAGGCCGGCAGCGCCGCCGACGTCTTGGCCAGGCTCCACAGCACCATCGGCGGGTCGAGCGATACCGAATTGAAGCTGTTGGCGGTCAGCCCGACGTCCTTGCCGTCAGCGTCGCGCGTGGTGACGATGGTGACGCCCGTGGCGAACGAGCCGAGGGCGTTGCGGAAACTGCGTGAATCGAAACTTGCGTTGCTGGTCATGGACTGTCCCCTGTGACTGTATGGCTTCTAATTACATTAATAGTATATATCTTTATTGTCATTAGCAAGCGTCTGGAAGACGAAAAAAAGCCGCCGGCAGCGCGAGGCTGGCGGCGGCGAAGTGGCACGCGGGAAGAGTCAGGCCGGCGCCGCCTGCACGAAGACCGAGCGGCCGTTGGACAGCTCGCGGAAGCCGGCCAGGCCCTTGTAGCGGCCGATGCCGCTGCCGTTGACGCCGCCGAACGGCAGGCGCGACTCGGCGTAGTGCATCATCACGCCATTGACCGTGACGCCGCCCGAGGACGTCTTCAGCAGCACCTCGTCGATGAAGGCCTGGTCAGGACTGAAGATATAGGCGGCGAGCGGCTTGCCGCCGGCATCGACGACATCGGTCACCTGGTCGAGCGAGGTGTAGGTCAGCACCGGCAGGATCGGACCGAAGATCTCTTCTTGCATCACTTTCGCGTCCAGCGGCACGTCGACCAGGATGGTGGGGTCGATGGTCAGGTCGACCGGATCGCGCTCGCCGCCGCAGGCAACACGCGCGCCGCGCGCCACCGCATCGTCGATATAGCCCAGCACGCGCGCGAAGTTGCGGGCATCGACAATGTGCGGCAGCCGTTCCTTGACCAGATGCCCGTCGGCGTAGAACATTTTGGCGATCACGCCCTGTGCCACCTGCACGAACGGGTCGCGCAGCGACTCGGGCACCCACACGTGGTCGACCGACAAACACAGCTGCCCGGCGTTGCGAAAGCGCGCCGCCACCACCATCGAGGCGGTTCGGACCAGGTCCACGCCCTGGTCGACGATGGCCGGGCACTTCCCGCCCAGCTCCAGCGTCACGGTGGCCAGGTGGCGCGCCGCCGCGGCCATGATGCGCTTGCCCACGGCCGGACTGCCGGTGAAGAAGATGTGGTCGACCGGCAGCTCGAGCAACTGCTCGGCCAGCGGCACGCCCCCCTCGAACACGGCCACTTCCTGCTCCGGGAACGCGGCGCGGATGATCCTGGCCGTCACGGCGCTGGTATGGGGCTGCAATTCGTTCGGCTTGACGATGCACGCATTCCCTGCGGCGACGATTTGCGCCAGCGGCGCGAACACCAGCGAGAACGGGAAATTCCAGGGGCCGAACAGCAATACCACGCCGCGCGGCTCGTAGCGGATGAACGTCTGGTTGCCCTTGAAATGCGGCGAAGGTTCGACCGCCTCATCCTCCATCCATTGCGCCAGGTTGGCCAGCGCGGTGTCGATCTCGTCCAGCGCGGACACCACCTCGGTGTTCCGGGCGCCCTCACGTGCCTTGCGCAGGTCGAGATACAGGGCCTCGGCGATCTGGTCGATATGGGCGACGATGGCCTCGCGCAGCCGACGCAGGCGCGCACAGCGCTGGGCCGCGGTCGATGCCTTGAGCGCGGCGCGCTCGCCGCGCTGCAACTGGAAGATGCGCTCGATATCGGATTTTAAGTTCGCTTGCACGGCAGTCTCCATGGTTCCCCTCATTGCGGAAGGCGCATGACCGGCTTGACGGTGCTGCCGTCGTGCGCGTCATGGACCGCCTGGTTGATCTGGTCGAAACTGTAATGCTTCACCAGTTTTTCGATCGGCAGCAGGCCGCGCTGCCAGAAGTCGATCAGTTCCGGGATGAACACGTCGGGCACTCCGTGGTCGCCGGCCATGATGGATCCCTTGATCGTGATGCGCTTGTTCTGCAGTTCCATCGGATTGAAGGAGACCGAGGCCGTGGCCCCCGCCACGCCGACCAGCGCCACCGTGCCGCCGATACCCAGCGCTTCGATCGCCTGCGCCATGACGGCCGGGATGCCGGTCGCCTCCACGGCGTAGTCGGCCCCGGCGCCCGTGATTTCACGGATGGCGGCGACGGCGTCGGCCTGGCCCGCGTCGATCGCGTGCATGGCGCCAAGCTCGCGCGCCAACTCGAGACGCGAAGCCAACCTGTCGACCGCGATCAAGGTCGTGCAACCGGCCAGCTTCGCCGCCATCAGGGCGGACAGGCCGACCGCGCCCGCGCCGAACACCACCAGGCTGCTGCCGGCGCTCGGCCGCAAGGTATTCAGGACGGCGCCGACGCCGGTCTGGATACCGCAGCCAAGCGGGGCAAGCAGGTCCAGCGGCAAGGCCTTGTCGACCTTGATGAGGTTACGCTCGCCCGCAAGCACATGGCTGGCGAACGAGGATTGTCCCAGGAAGCGCCCGTACACCGGCTTGCCGTGCTGGCTGTGGCTGCAGCCGCCGTCGCGCCGGAACCCGCCCGACGTGTTCAGGGCGCGGAAGTGCACGCAATACGAGGGCTGGCCGGCCACGCAGCTCTTGCACGTGCCGCAGGAGCTGGTGGTCATCAGCACGTGGTCCCCTTCCACGACCTTGGCCACGCCGGCGCCGACTTTCACGACCACGCCGGCGCCTTCGTGACCCAGCACGGCGGGCCAGGGCAGAGGCGCATGGGCGAGGACGGTGAGGTCGGTATGGCACAGGCCGGTTGCGACGACGCGCACGATGACCTCCCCCGGCCCCGGTTCGGCCAGGTCGATGTCCTCGATCCTCAGTTCGGCATTGTTGGCATGGGCCAGTGCTGCTTTGATTTGCATGGCATGTCTCCTTGTAAGAATATCTAAATCATATATATCATTAGACTGTATATCAAGCAACAATTAAGTCCTTTCCCAGTAGCCGCAGCGCGGGCGGTGGCGGTCCTCGTGCGCATCTTCTTGCCAATAAACATATTAATGATTAATATGTTTATTTTCACGAAGAAGAGGTATCTGATGGAATTTCAGAACCAGACGATCCGTGTGGCAAAACAGGTTGCACCGGGCAGCCTGGAGGCGGACGCGTTCGAATTACGCGCGAACGCGGTTCCGGAACTGAAGGATGGCGAGATCCTCGTGCGCATCATCTACATCTCGATCGACGCAGGCAGCCGCGCGCAGTTCGACGACCGTGCCGACTATGTGTTCAAGACTGCGGTCGGGCAGATGCCCGGCAGCTCGGGCGCGGTTGGAGAAATCGTCGCGAGCCGCGATCCGCAATGGCCGATTGGCGAACTGGTCGCGACCGGCCACACGCGCTGGCAGCGTTACCAGAAGTTCAGGCCGGGCCGCGAACAGTTCCTCGTGCGTATCGACCCGGCGCACGGTCCGCTGCCGCTGCACCTGGGCGCGCTGGGGCTGGTCGGATTCACGGCCTACATCGGCGTGTTCGACATCGGACAGCCCGCGCCCGGCGAAACTTTCCTGGTGTCGGCCGCCGCCGGCGCTACCGGCGCGCTGGCCGGGCAATTCGCCAGGATCGCCGGCGCGCGCGTCGTTGGCATCGCCGGCGGCGCCGCGAAGTGCGCCTTCGTCCGCGACGAGCTCGGCTTCGACGACTGCGTCGACTATAAGCAGGGCGGACTGCGTGAGGCGATCGCGCGCGCCTGTCCGGCCGGGGTCGACGTGTACTACGAAAACGTCGGCGGCGAGATTCAGAAAGCGGCCTTCGCGAACATGAACGACTTCGGCCGCGTGGCGCTGTGTGGCCAGGTCGCCCAATACAGCGGCGGAGGCGAAGCGCCGGGCCCGAACCTGATGACGCTCGTCCTGAAACGCCTGACCGTGCGCGGGTTCCTGGCGATGGACCATATGGCGCGCCACCATGAATTCATCGCCAGGGCGTCCGCATGGTATCGCGAAGGCAGGCTGAAGCACCACGCCACCATCACGCCTGGCCTCGAGAATATGCACGAAGCGATCAATTCGCTGGTCGAGGGACGCAACCTCGGCAAGCAGCTATGCCAGGTCGGGCCGGAACCATCATAAGCCGGGGCGGGTCGCGAGCGTCGCGATCCACCCTGCAGAGCCGCACCCCTTGCCTCGATGCCGGGTTCAGACGCCCGACCGGGATGAGAAAGCGTCGGCTGGAACTCGCACCCAGCCCTCCATCAACACGCGGCTGCTGCGGCTCATCACCGCCTTGGTGACGACCCAGTCCCCTTTGATCCGGCGCGCCACCGCGCCGACCCGCAATGTGCCGGAGGGGTGCCCGAAACGCACGGCCTCCTGGCCCCCACCGCCTGCGGCAAGGCTGACCAGCGTCCCCGGGATCGCGGCTGCCGTGCCGATCGCGACAGCCGCCGTACCCATCATCGCGTGGTGCAGTTTGCCCATCGACAGCGCCCGCACGAGCAGGTCGACGTCCTGGACTTCGATGCGCCTGCCGCTCGATGCGGTGTACGGTGCCGCCGGCGCGACAAACGCGACCTTCGGCGTATGCTGGCGTCGTGCCGCCTCGTCGACATGCGATATGAGTCCCATGCGCACCGCCCCGTGGGCACGGATAGCCTCGAACATCGCCAGCGCCTTCGGATCCCCGTTGACATCGTCCTGAAGTTCGGTACCAGTGAACCCGATGTCGCGCGCGTTCACGAAGACAGTGGGAATGCCCGCGTTGATGAGCGTGGCCTTGAGCGTGCCGACGCCTGGTACCTCGAGGTCGTCGACGAGGCTCCCGGTCGGGAACATCGCGCCACCGCCATCGCCCTCCTCCGCGGCCGGATCCATGAATTCCAGCCGCACCTCGGCAGCCGGGAACGTGACGCCATCGAGCTCGAAGTCTCCCGTCTCCTGCACTTGCCCGTGCGTGATGGGCACGTGGGCGACGATCGTCTTGTTGATGTTGGCCTGCCAGATGCGCACGGTGAACGTGCCGTCTCGCGGAATGCGCTCGTGATGAACCAGGCCGCTGCTGATGGCGAACGCGCCGACCGCCGCCGACAGGTTGCCGCAGTTGCCGCTCCAGTCGACGAAGGGCTTGTCGATCGATACCTGGCCGAACAGGTAGTCGACGTCGTGGCCGGGACGGCTACTGCGCGCGACGATCACGGCCTTGCTGGTGCTGGACGTCGCACCACCCATCCCGTCGATCTGCTTGCCGTAAGGGTCGGGGCTGCCGATCACGCGCAGCAGGAAGTTGTCGCGCGCTGCACCCGGCGCCTGCGCGGCTTCGGGCAGGTCTTGCAGGCGGAAGAACACGCCTTTGCTGGTGCCGCCGCGCATGTAGACGGCGGGGACTTTGATCTGGGGTACATGAGTCATAAGTGTTATCCCTGGTCCGTCGCCCCCGCGAAGGCAGGGGCGACGTTCATATGTTGCGTTTAAGCGGCGACCTTCGACGAGGCCAGGAAGTCCTGCGCAAACCGCTGCAGCACCCCGCCCGCCTCGTAGATCGATACTTCCTCGGCCGTGTCGAGGCGGCAGATTACCGGCACCTTGACGGTCTCGCCGTTGCGCCGATGGATCACGAGCGTCAGCGTTGCGCGCGGCGTCCGCTCGCCCACGACGTCGAACGTTTCCGTCCCGTCGATGCCCAGCGTGAGGCGGGTGGTCCCCGGCTGGAATTCCAGCGGCAGCACGCCCATGCCGACGAGGTTCGTGCGGTGGATGCGCTCGAAGCCTTCGGCCACGATGGCCTCCACGCCCGCCAGCCGCACGCCCTTCGCGGCCCAGTCGCGCGACGAGCCCTGGCCGTAGTCGGCACCGGC
Organism: Massilia putida; assembly: GCF_001941825.1. Taxonomy (NCBI): domain Bacteria; kingdom Pseudomonadati; phylum Pseudomonadota; class Betaproteobacteria; order Burkholderiales; family Oxalobacteraceae; genus Massilia; species Massilia putida. The sequence continues at coordinate 254,772 of NZ_CP019037.1, read as the reverse complement.
GATCACGATCAGCGGCTGCTTGCGCTCCATGTACGTCTCGATCGCTTCCCACATCCGGGTCACGGTGCCCTCCGGCTCGATACGCGCGAGCGAACCGGCCTTCACGCTGCCGTCGGCACTGCGCACCATCTCGTTCTTTAGGGTCGGATTCGCGAACGTGGCGCGCTGCGCCGTCAAGTGGTCGCCGCGGTGCGTCGCGTACGAATTGAAGTCCTCCTCCGGCAACCCCATCTTTGCGAGGTATTCGCCCGCCGCGCTGTCGAGCATGATCGCGTTCGACGGCGACAGGTGGTCGGTCGTGATGTTATCGCCCAGGACCGCCAGCGGCCGCATTCCCGACAGCGACCGCTCGCCGGCCAGCGCACCTTCCCAGTAGGGCGGGCGGCGGATGTACGTACTATGCGCGCGCCAGTCATACAGCGGACTGACGATGTCGCCATTGCCTTCGCGGCGTGCGAACATGATGTCGTACACGTTCCGGAACTGCTGCGGTTTGACGGCCCGCGCGACGACGGCGTCGATCTCCGCATCGCTCGGCCAGATGTCCGCCAGCCGCACCGGATTGCCTTCGGCATCCGTCCCCAGCACGTCCTTCTCGATGTCGAAGCGGATCGTGCCCGCGATCGCATACGCGACGACGAGCGGCGGCGACGCGAGGAACGCCTGCTTCGCATACGGGTGGATGCGGCCGTCGAAGTTGCGGTTGCCCGACAGGACCGCGGTCGCGTACAGGTCGCGCTCGACGATCTCCTGCTGGATCGCGGGCTCCAGCGCGCCCGACATGCCGTTGCAGGTCGTGCAGGCGAAGGCGACGACGCCGAAGCCCAGTTGTTCCAGCTCCGGCAGCAGGCCCGCCTCTTCCAGGTACAACGGCACGGCCTTGGAACCCGGCGCCAGCGAGGACTTCACCCACGGCTTGCGCGCGAGCCCGCGCGCGTTCGCGTTGCGCGCGAGGAGGCCTGCGGCCACCATGTTGCGCGGGTTGTTCGTGTTCGTGCAGCTCGTGATGGCCGCGATGATCACGGCGCCGTCCGGCATCAGTCCCGGCTTGTTCTCAACGACGCCCGTGATGCCGTGCTGCGCCAGCTCCGTCGTCGCGACGCGCTTGTGCGGGTTCGACGGACCGGCGATGTTGCGCACGACCGTGGACAGGTCGAAGTGGAGTGTCCGCTCGTACTGCGCGTTCTTGAGCGTGTCCGCCCACAGGCCCGTTTCCCTGGCGTACAGCTCGACGAGCCTGACCTGATCGTCGTCGCGCCCGGTGAGCTTCAGGTACGCGATCGTCTGCTCGTCGATGGCGAACATGGCCGCGGTGGCGCCGAATTCCGGGGCCATGTTCGAGATCGTGGCACGGTCGCCCAGCGTCAGGTTGGCCGCGCCAGGACCATGGAACTCGAGATAGGTCGACACTACCTTTGCCTTGCGCAGGAATTCGGTCAGCGCCAGCACGATATCGGTGGCGGTGATACCTGGTCCGGGTTTGCCGGTGAGTTCGACGCCGACAATGTCCGGCAGGCGCATCCAGGATGCGCGGCCGAGCATCACGCTTTCCGCTTCCAGGCCGCCGACGCCGATCGCGATCACGCCCAGCGCATCGACCATCGGTGTGTGCGAGTCGGTGCCGACGAGCGTGTCGGGAAAGGCAATGCCGTCCTTCACCTGCACGACGGGGCTCATGCGCTCGAGATTAATCTGGTGAAGGATGCCGTTCCCCGGCGGGATCACGTCGACGTTGCGGAAGGCGTTCCGGGTCCATTCGATGAAGTCGAAGCGGTCTTCGTTGCGGCGGTCCTCGATGGCACGGTTCTTCGCGAAGGCATCCGGATCGAAGCCGCCACACTCGACGGCCAGCGAATGGTCGACCACGAGCTGGGTGGGCACGACCGGATTGACAAGGCGCGGATCGCCGCCCTGGGCGGCGATCGCGTCGCGCAGGCCGGCCAGGTCGACGAGGGCCGTCTGGCCGAGAATGTCGTGGCACACGACGCGCGCCGGGAACCACGGGAAATCGAGGTCGCGGCGACGCTCGATCAGTTGCCGCAACGACGGGACCAGCGCTTGCGGGTCGCAGCGGCGCACGAGGTTTTCGGCGAGCACGCGCGACGTGTACGGGAGCGTGTCCCAGGCGCCGGGCCGGATCTCCTCGACGGCCGCTCGCGCGTCGAAGTAATGCAGGCTCGTGCCGCTCAGGGGTTTGCGATAATGGCTGTTCATGTCGTCCCGATCACTTGCGCTCTGCCAGCGGGATGAATCGCAGGTCTTCCGGACCGACGTAGTTCGCGCTCGGCCGGATGATCTTGTTGTCGATGCGCTGCTCGATCACGTGCGCCGCCCAGCCCGACGTGCGCGAGATGACGAACAGCGGCGTGAACATCGCCGTCGGCACGCCCATCAGGTGGTAGGACACGGCCGAGAACCAGTCCAGGTTCGGGAACATCTTTTTCACTTCCCACATCACCGATTCAAGGCGCTCGGCGATGTCGAACATCCTCGTCGAGCCGGCCTTGTCGGACAGGCGCCGCGCCACCTCCTTGATCACCTTGTTGCGCGGATCGGAGATCGTGTAGACCGGGTGACCGAAGCCGATGACGACTTCCTTGTTGGCGACGCGGTTGCGGATGTCGGCCTCGGCCTCGTCCGGGCTCTCGTAACGCTTCTGGATCTCGAGCGCGACCTCGTTGGCGCCGCCGTGCTTCGGCCCGCGCAGCGCGCCGATTGCCGCCGTGATCGACGAGTAGATATCCGAACCCGTGCCGGCAACGACGCGGGCCGTGAAGGTCGACGCGTTGAATTCGTGCTCGGCATACAGGATCAGCGAGGTATGCATCGCCTTGACCCACTCTTCCGGTGGCTTGCTCCCGTGCAGCAGGTGCAGAATATGGCCGCCGATCGAGTCGTCGTCCGTCTCCACGTCGATGCGCTTGCCGTTGTGGCTGTAGTGATACCAGTACAGCAGCATCGAGCCGAACGACGCCATCAACCTGTCGCCGATGTCGCGCGCGCCGGCGATGTTGTGGTCTTCCTTCTCGGGCAGCACGCAGCCGAGCGTGGACACGCCGGTGCGCATCACGTCCATCGGATGGCTGCTTGCGGGCAGTGCCTCCAGCGCGGCCTTGACCGACTGCGGCAAACCGCGCAGCGCTTTCAGCTTGGTCTTGTAACCCTTCAGTTCGGCCGCATTCGGCAATTTCCCGTGAACCAGCAGGTAGGCGATTTCCTCGAATTCGCAGGCATCGGCCACATCCAGGATGTCATAGCCGCGGTAATGCAGGTCGTTGCCGGAACGGCCCACCGAGCACAGTGCGGTGTTGCCGGCGGCCACGCCGGACAGGGCCACGGATTTCTTCGGTTTGAAGGTCGGCGTATCGGATGTCTTTGCTTCGCTCATGTCGGTCTCCTCGAATTATTTGGCTTTGTTTTGCGCGAACAGCGCGTCCAGGTTCTGTTCGTAACGGTGATAGTCGATGCGCTCGTACAGTTCGGCGCGGGTCTGCATCGTGTCGACGACGTTCTTCTGCGTGCCGTCGCGGCGGATCGCTTCATAGACGTTTTCCGCAGCCTTGTTCATCGCGCGGAACGCGGACAGCGGGTACAGCACGATGTCGACGTCGGCGCCGCGCAGCTCGTCCACGGTGAACAGCGGCGTCGAACCGAATTCCGTGATGTTGGCGAGGATGGGCACCTTGACCGCCTTCTTGAATTGCGCGTACATCTCGAGGCTCGTGATGGCTTCCGGGAAGATCATGTCGGCGCCCGCCTCCACGCAGGCGACCGCGCGCTCGACGGCTCTGTCGAGACCCTCGACGGCCAGCGCGTCGGTTCTCGCCATGATGACGAAGTTGTCGTCCGTGCGCGCATCGACGGCGGCTTTCACGCGGTCGACCATCTCGCCCAGGCTGACGATCTCCTTGCCCGGACGGTGGCCGCAGCGCTTGGCGCCGACCTGGTCTTCGATGTGGCAGGCACCGGCGCCGGCCTTGATCAGCGAACGGACGGTGCGCGCGACGTTGAAGGCGGAAGAACCGAAGCCCGTGTCGATGTCGACCAGCAGCGGCAGGTCGCACACGTCGGTGATGCGGCGCACGTCGGTCAGCACGTCGTCGAGACCGGAGATGCCGAGGTCCGGCAGGCCCAGCGACCCGGCCGCCACGCCGCCGCCCGACAGGTAGATGGCGCGGTAGCCGGCCCGCTTGGCGAGCAGCGCGTGGTTGGCGTTGATGGCGCCGATGACCTGCAACGGATGTTCTTCCTGGACGGCGCGGCGGAACGCTGCGCCTGCTGAGGTCTGGCTCATGGTATTCCCTTCACATTAATGATTTATATGATTATTGTGGATTTCTGGGCGCGGGTCAACGAGACCGCGCGTGCCCGATGGCCCAGGGTGATGGCGTAGCGCGGCAAGGCCTGGGGGCGGATGGCAGATCCATGCCCGAAATCGGGCGCGGCCGGACCCGCACCCCGTTTCTAGCGCTCGATTTCCAGGTTGTCGATCAGGCGCGTCGCGCCCAACCTGGCCGCCGCCAGTACGAGCAGGCCTGCGCCGGCTGCGTACTCCTCGCGCGTCGGCGGCTTCAGGTCGGCGCGCTTGCGGATCGACACATAGTCCGGCTGCCAGCCGCGCGCGGACAGGTGTGCCATCGCCTCCCGTTCCAGCGCCGGCAGGCCGGGGTGGCTGGCGCGCACACGCTCGGCCACGTCCTGCAGCGTTCGATACAGCGCCGGCGCCTCGGCGCGCTCGGCGGCGTCCAGATAGCCGTTGCGTGAGGACAGCGCGAGGCCATCCGCGGCGCGGACCGTCTCGGCGCCGATGACCTCGGTCGGCATCGCGAACTGGCGCGCCATGTTACGGATAATCATCAGCTGCTGGTAATCCTTCTTGCCGAACACGGCCACGCGCGGCTGCACGCACGAAAACAATTTGGTGACCACCGTGCACACGCCCGGGAACATTGCCGGGCGAAATTCGCCTTCCAGCGTTCCGCCGAGGTCGTCCGGGGGTTGCACACGGTATTCCTGCGGCTCCGGGTACAGGTCCTTCTCGGTCGGCGCGAACAGCACGTACACGCCTTCCTTCTCCAGCTTCTCGGCGTCGGCCTCGAAGGTGCGCGGGTACTTGTCGAAGTCCTCGTTCGGACCGAACTGGAGCCGGTTGACGAAGATCGACGCTACCACCGGGTCGCCGTGTCTGCGTGCGAGGCGCATCAGCGACAGATGGCCTTCGTGCAGGTTGCCCATTGTGGGAACGAAAGCGGTGCGCAGTTGTCCGCGCAGCTGGTCGCGCAGTTCGTCGATGGTCGAAATGATTTTCATGATCAGCCGAGCTCGGCCACAAGTTGCGGCACGATCTCGAACAGGTCGCCGACGATGCCATAGTCGGCCACCGAGAAGATCGGCGCTTCAGGATCCTTGTTGATGGCGACGATGGTCTTCGAGTCCTTCATGCCGGCCAGGTGCTGGATTGCGCCGGAGATACCGACGGCGATGTACAGCTGCGGCGCGACGATCTTGCCGGTCTGGCCGACTTGCCAGTCGTTCGGCACATAGCCCGCGTCGACGGCGGCGCGCGACGCGCCCATGGCGGCGCCCAGCTTGTCGGCCAGCGGCTCCAGGATCTTGAAAGCCTCGCCGGATCCCATGCCGCGGCCACCCGACACGATCACCTTCGCCGCCGTCAGCTCGGGGCGGTCGGAGGCGGCCAGTTCACGTTCGAGGAAGGTGCTGCGTCCACCGTCCGGTACCGGCGCGACGGTCTCGATGGCCGCCTGGCCGCCGCTGCCCGCCGTATCGAAACCCGTCGTGCGCACGGTGATCACCTTGACCGGATCGGACGACTGCACGGTCGCGATGGCATTGCCCGCATACACGGGACGTTCGAAGGTATCGGGGCCGACCACCCGCGTGATTTCCGAGATCTGCGCGACGTCCAGACGCGCGGCGACGCGCGGCAGGATGTTCTTGCCGTAGGCGGTCGCCGGCGCCAGGATGTGCCCGTGACCTGCAGCCACGGCCAATACCTGTTCCGCCACGTTTTCCGCCAGGCCGTCCGCGAGATGCGGCGCGTCCGCCACCAGCACCTTGTCCACGCCGGCGATGCGCGCCGCCGCTTCGGCGACGCCGCCGCATCCCCCTCCCGCCACCAGCACGTGTACCGGGGCGCCCATCTGGACGGCGGCGGTGATCGTGTGCAGGGTGCTGCCCTTGAGGCTGCGATTGTCGTGTTCGGCGATGACCAGTGTAGTCATTTGCTTCCTTTCAGTTGTTGGTTCGGGCCGGCAGGCATTCCGGACGCCCCGTAGCGCCATCCAAGCTGGTGCCGGACCTGTTCGCATGCCGGAAATGGGGCGCCGGCCTGACGGCGCTCGGCAAGCCAGGCCCGGATCTGCTCCTTGGTTGGACGCGTGCAATGTGCCATCGAATGTTCCATGCCCATGTGGTTGAAGTGGTGGGTTACAGGACCTTCGCCGTGTTGCGCAGCTTGTCCACGAGCGTGGCGACGTCGGGCACGACGATCCCCGCCGAGCGTTGCGGCGGCTCGACGACCTTCAGCGTCTTCAGGCGCGGCGCGACGTCCACGCCCAGTTCCGCCGGCTTCACGGTCTCGAGCGGCTTTTTCTTGGCCTTCATGATGTTCGGGAGGGTCACGTAGCGCGGTTCGTTCAGGCGCAGGTCCGTCGTCACCACCGCGGGCAACGCCAGCGACACGGTTTCGAGGCCGCCGTCCACTTCGCGCGTGACGGTCGCCTTGCCGCCTTCGAGGCGCACGACCGAGGCGAACGTCGCCTGCGGCCAGCCGAGGAGCGCGGCCAGCATCTGGCCGGTCTGGTTGCAATCGTCGTCGATCGCCTGCTTGCCCAGAATGACGAGCGCGGGCGCTTCCCTGTCGACCACCGCCTTGAGCAGCTTCGCCACGGCCAGCGGCTGCAGTTCGGCGTCGGTCTCCACCAGCACGCCGCGGTCGGCGCCCATCGCCATCGCGGTGCGCAGGGTTTCCTGGCACTGCCCGACGCCGCACGACACGGCCACCACATCGGCAACCGTGCCCCCCTCCTTCAGGCGAACGGCCTGTTCGACCGCGATCTCGTCGAACGGGTTCATCGCCATCTTCACGTTCGCGAGTTCCACCCCGCTGCCGTCGGACTTCACCCGCACCTTCACGTTGTAGTCGACCACGCGTTTGACTGCCACTAATGCTTTCACGATTCCGCCTTTCTCACTGTACCAATTAAATCGGATTTGACAATACAAACATCTAAACTATACTAATCATCATAAGGATTACGAATACCAGACATTCACCGGGAGACTTTCATGGCGATCCTCAAGATCACGTTGTGCGCCGCCGCGGCGGCAACCGCCGGCTTCACGGCGCTGTACGACGGCCGAACCGCGACCGACGCCGTACCCCAGATCCAGGCCGAGGCCCGGTCGGAGGCCCCGCACATGCAGGTCCATCCGGACCGGGGGATAGGACCGTCCTCGGTCGACATCAACCGGCTCGCCGACGCGCGCTGGAACTGACCGGCGACACGGGACCGGCGTTTCATTCGCCCAGCTCCAGCAGCAGGTCCTTCGCATTGACCACCCGGCCCGGCGCCACATGCAGGCGCCGCACGACGCCGGCGCGGTCGGCGCGCAGCATGGTCTCCATCTTCATGGCCTCGAGCGACAGCAGCGGGTCGCCCTTGTTCACGCGCTGTCCGGCGCTCACGGCCACCGTCGCGACCATGCCCGGCATCGGCGCGCCGACGTGATCGGGATTGCCCTCCTCCGCCTGCGGCTGCGCTGCGACGGCGGCGATCCCCTTGTGGCGGATACGGACCACGCGCGGCTGGCCATTCAGCTCGAAGAACAGCTTGCGCTCGCCCTCGTCCGGCGACTCCGCCGTGCCCTGCAGCCGCACGATGAGCGTCTTGCCCTTGTCGATGTCGACGGATGCCTCCTGGCCGTCCGCCAGGCCATAGAAAAACACCGGCGTCGGCAGGACGGCGACGTTGCCGAACGTGGCGCGGTGCGCGGCGAATTCAGTGAATACCTTCGGGTACATCAGCCAGGACGCCAGGTCCTGGTCGCCGAGCGCATGCCCGACGGCCGCCGCGCCGGCGGCGCGCGCGGCATCCAGGTCGACCGGCGCCAGGGTCGCGCCGGGCCGGCCCTCGAGCGGCCGTGCGCCCTGCAGGACCTTGGCGCCGAGCTCCGCCGGGAACCCGTCCGGCGGGAAGCCCAGTTCGCCCTTGAACAGAGACACGACCGATTCCGGGAACGCGATTGGCCGGGCCGGATCGGCGACGTCCTCCGGCGCCAGGCCATTGGCCACCATGAACAGCGCCATGTCGCCCACCACCTTGGACGTCGGCGTGACCTTGACGATATCGCCGAACAGCCGGTTCACGTCCGCATAGGCTTGCGACACGTCGCTCCAGCGCTGTTCCAATCCCATGGCGCGGGCCTGTTCGCGCAGGTTGGTGTACTGGCCGCCGGGCATCTCGTGCCGGTACACGTCGGAGGTGCCCGAGCGGATGTCGGCTTCGAACGGCGCGTAGTAGCGGCGCACGCCTTCCCAGTACTGCGAGATCGCGAAGATCGCGGAACGGTCGAGCCCGGGGCCGCGGGCGCTGCCCTCGAGCGCCGCCGCGATCGCGCCCAGGTTCGGTTGCGACGTCAGGCCGCTCATCGCATCCATCGCGCCGTCGACCGCGTCGCACCCGGCCTCGATCGCCGCGAGCACGGAAGCGGCCGAGATACCGCTCGTGTCGTGCGTGTGGAAATGCACCGGCAGGCCGACTTCTTCCTTGAGCGCACGCACCAGGCGCCGCGCCGCCTCCGGTTTGCAGATGCCTGCCATGTCCTTGATGCCGATGATGTTGACGCCCGCCCGTTCCAGCTCCCTGGCCATCGACACGTAGTATTTCAGGTTGTACTTGTCGCGCTTGGCGTCGAGCAGGTCGCCGCTGTAGCAGATCGCCCCTTCGGCCAGCGCGCCCTCGCCGCGCACGGCATCGATTGCCACCCGCATGTTCTCGACCCAGTTGAGGGAGTCGAAGATGCGGAACAGGTCGATGCCGCCGCGGGCCGCCTGGCGCACGAAGTACTCGACCACGTTGTCGGCGTAATTCGTGTACCCGACCGCGTTCGACGAGCGCAGCAGCATCTGGAACAAGGTATCGGGCACCCGCTCGCGCAACAGCGCCAGGCGCTCCCATGGATCTTCCTTGAGGAAGCGCATCGCCACGTCGAAGGTGGCGCCGCCCCAGCATTCCAGCGAGAACAGGTCTGGCAGCAGGCGCGCGTAATGTGGCGCGATGGCGACCATGTCGGCGGTGCGCATGCGTGTGGCGAACAGGGACTGGTGGGCGTCGCGCATGGTCGTGTCGGTCAGCAGCACCTGCGGCTGCTCCAGCATCCACGCGGAAAAGCGTTCGGGGCCGAGTTGACGCAGGCGGGTGCGCGTGCCCGGCCGGTCCGCGGCACGCGTCCCTTCCGGCAAGCGCGGCAGCAACGGCGCGGGCAGCGGCAGCGGCGGCGGCGTCCGTCCCTTCATCTCGGGGTTGCCGTTGACGCTGACTTCGCCGATGAAGCGCAGCAGGCGCGTGGCGCGGTCGCGGCGCTTGGCGAACGTGAACAGTTCCGGCGTCGTATCGATGAACCGCGTCGTGCATTTCCCGGAGCGGAACAGGTCGTGGTTGATGACGTTCTCAAGGAACGCCAGGTTGGTCGACAGGCCGCGGATGCGGAATTCGCGCAGCGCGCGGTCCATTCGGGCGATGGCCTCGTCCGCTTCGGGCGCCCAGGCGGTTACCTTGACCAGCAGCGAATCGTAGAACGGCGTGATGACGGCCCCGGCATAGGCGGTGCCGCCGTCGAGACGCAGGCCGAAGCCGGACGCGCTGCGATAGGCCGTGATGCGGCCATAGTCGGGAGTGAATCCATTCTCCGGATCCTCGGTGGTGACACGGCACTGCAGTGCATGGCCGTTCAGGCGGATGCCCGGCTGACGCGGCACGCCGGCATCGACGCCGATCTCGGCGCCCTCGCTGATGCGGATCTGCGCCTTGACGATGTCGATTCCCGTCACCTGCTCCGTCACGGTATGTTCGACTTGGATGCGCGGATTGACCTCGATGAAATAGAACGCGCCGCTGTCGACGTCCATCAGGAACTCGACCGTTCCCGCGTGGGTGTAGCCCACCGCGCGGCCGAGGCGCAAGGCGGCCTCGCACAGGGCGGCGCGGCTTGCGTCGTCGAGATAGGGCGCCGGCGCGCGCTCCACGACTTTCTGGTTGCGCCGCTGCACCGAGCAATCGCGTTCGTACAGGTGCACCAGGTTGCCGTGGCGGTCGCCCAGCAGCTGCACCTCCACGTGGTGCGCGCGGCGCACCAGCTTTTCCAGGTACATCTCGTCGTTGCCGAACGCCGCCAGCGCTTCGCGGCGGGCGACATCGAGCTGAGCCTCGAGGGCCGCCTCGTCGTCGATGGACCGCATGCCGCGCCCGCCCCCGCCCCAGCTGGCCTTGAGCATCAGCGGGTACCCGACGCTGGCCGCCATCGCCTTGGCTTCTCCGATATCGCGCGGCAATGCGGTCGTCGCCGGCACGACGGGCACCCCGGCCGCGATCGCCGCAGCGCGCGCCGCCACCTTGTTGCCCAGCGTGCGCATCACATCCGATGCCGGGCCGATGAACGTGATCCCGTGCGCAGCGCAAGCGTCGGCGAAGTCCGGGTTTTCGGACAGGAACCCGTAACCTGGATGGATTGCATCCACCCCCGACTCGACAGCGATACGAATGATATCGTCGATATCGAGGTAGGCGGCGATCGGTTTCCTGCCGGCGCCGACCAGGTAGCTTTCGTCGGCCTTGAAGCGGTGGAGCGCAAACCGGTCTTCGGCGGCGTAAATCGCGACAGTGCGGATCCCCAGTTCGGCGGCACCGCGCATGACGCGGATTGCGATCTCGCTGCGGTTGGCGACGAGAATTTTCTTGATGGTGGGCGTGCGGGTTGACATGAAGAGTGCCTGTTCCATTTCCGGGTTCGTTATACGTCTTAATCATGTGTATGATTGATACGATAATATGGCAAAACGCGTCGCTTGTCAGCAAAAAAAGCGTGCGGGGACCTGCGAGGCAATTACTGCTTGCGCGAAATGGTCGCACGTGTAATGATATATATGATTATAGTGATAATGACCGGAGGCGGAGATGAACTTCGAGTTTTCTGAAGAGCAGCAAATGCTGCGAGATAACGCCCGGCGCTTCCTGAGCGAGACCGCGACTTTCGAACGGTGGCGCCGCCACCTGGACAGCGGCGCCGGACTCGATCGGGCGCTCTGGCGCGAGGTTGCCGAACTGGGCTGGAGCGGCGCCGCCGTGCCGGAAACGTTCGGCGGCCTGGGCCTGGGGCCCATGGAGTTGTGTGTGCTTGCCGAGGAACTCGGCCGGGTGCTGGCGCCCCTGCCCTTCATCGGCACCGCCAGCATTGCGGTAGATATCCTCAGCCGCAGCCCGACGCCCGAGGGCAACGCGCTGCTGGAACGCATCGCGACCGGCGACGCGGTCATCGCGGTGGCCGGCCTGGATGCCGACCAACCTGCATCCAAACTGGTGTTGCGCGACGGCCGCGTCGACGGCAGCCTGGGCGCCGTGGCCTGGCTGGAACAGGCCGACTACGCCATCGTGTACGCCGGCGAACCGGACACGCCGTCGCTGCTGCTGGTGGACCTGGCAGGCGCCGGCGTGGAGCGACGCACGCTGAGGCTGATCGATCCGCTGCTGCCGCACGGCTCACTGACGCTCACGCAGGCGGCGACGACGGTGCTTGCCCGCGGCGCGCAGGCGCGCGAACTGCATGCACGGGCACGCAACCTCGGCGCGGTGCTGACCGCTTTCGAGCAGATCGGCGCCGCCGACACGGCCTGCGCACTGGCCGTCGCTTACGTGAAGGAACGCCATGCGTTCGGCCGCCCGGTGGGCGCTTATCAGGCGGTCAAGCACAAGCTTGCCGACATGGCGGTGAAGACTGAGCTGGCACGCTCGAACTGTTACTTCGGTGCCTGGGCGCTGGTGGACGGTCCCGACGAGCTCGACCTGGCGGCGGCGGCGGCCCGCGTCAGCGCCATCGACGCCCTCGACTACGCGGCGCAGGAATGCCTGCACCTGCACGGCGGCATCGGCTATACCTGGGAAGCCAACTGCCACTTCTACTATACCCGCGCCCGTGTCCTCGCGAGCTCGCTGGGCAACGCCGCGCTCTGGGGCGAACGCCTGCTGCACGCCGCCACCGCCCAACGATAGGAATTGCCATGGACTTCAACGACACCCCACAAGAGGCCGCGTTCCGCGCCGAGGTACGCGACTGGCTCTCCAGCCATGCGAACGCCTACCGCCAGCCGCTGCCCGCCGACATTACCGAAGCCGATTTCATCGCCCGCGCGCGCTCCTGGCAGAAAGTCAAGGCGGAAGCCGGCTATGCCGCCATCCGCTGGCCGCGCTCCGAAGGCGGTCTCGACGGCACTCCGATCGAGGAAGTCATCTTCGCCGAAGAAGAAGCACGCTACCACGTACCGGTCGGCCCATTCGTCACCATTGGCACCCACCTCGCCGTCCCCACGTTCCGCGTGCATGCCACGACCGAGCAGGTCGCCCGCTTCACCCGCCCGACGCTGTACGGCGACCTGCTTTGGTGCCAGCTGTTCTCCGAACCGGCTGCCGGGTCCGACCTCGCCGGACTGCGCACCCGTGCCGTGCGCGATGGCGACGACTGGGTGATCAACGGGCAGAAGGTGTGGACCTCGTGGGCCCACGTGGCCGACTGGGGCATCCTGATCGCCCGTACCGATCCGGGCGTCGCGAAACACAAGGGCCTGAGCTACTTCGTGGTGGACATGAAGACGCCCGGCATCGAGGTACGCCGCATTCGCCAGATCTCAGGCGAGTCCGAATTCAACGAAGTCTTTCTCACCGACGTCCGGATCCCCGACGCCAATCGCATCGGTGCCGTGGGCGAGGGCTGGAAGATTGCCATGACTACTCTGATGAACGAGCGCTTCAGCGTTGGCGGTGAAAGCCAGGACGAGCCGCAGGCGGCGGACCTCGCCGCGCTGCTGCAGCGCGCGGGCCCGGCCGGACTGCCGTATCGCCTGCGCGCCGCGCAGTTGCTGGCCCAGGAACAAGGTCTGAAGTATTTCCGCTGCCGCCAGATCACGGCCCTTTCGCGCGGCGATACGCCGGGCGCGATCGCGGCCATGGGCAAGCTGGTGCAGTCGAACGTGATGCAGGAAATGTCGCGTATCGCGCTGGACGTCACGGGAACCGCTGCGCTCGCCTGCGCCGGCGACGACCCGGCGATTAGCAAGTTCCAGCACGGCTATTTCTGGTCCGCCGCTCTGCGGATCGCCGGCGGCACCGACGAAATCCTGCGCAACCAGATCGCCGAACGCGTTCTCGGCCTGCCGGGCGACATCCGGGTCGACAAGGACCTGCCTTTCTCCCAGCTCAAATAAGGATTCGCGATGGATTTCGAACTTTCCCCCGCGCTGCGCGACCTGCAGGCACGGACGCGCAGTTTCATTGCCGACCAGATCATTCCCTACGAAACCGATCCGCGCTGTACGCCGCACGGCCCGACCGAGGACTTGCGCCGCGAGCTCGTCGCGCTCGGGCGGGCGGCCGGCCTGCTGTCGAGCCACGTGTCCAAGGAAATGGGCGGTCTCGGACTCGACCACCGTGCCAAGGCCATCCTGTTCGAGGAAGCGGGCTATTCGCCGCTGGGCCCGGTGGCCTTGAACATCCACGCGCCGGACGAAGGCAATATGCACCTGCTCGAGGAAGTGGCCACCCCGGCGCAGAAGGAGCGCTGGCTGCGCCCGCTCGCGGCGGGCACGATCCGTTCCTGCTTCTGCATGACCGAACCGGCGCCGGGCGCGGGCGCCGACCCGAGCATGCTGCAGACCACGGCCGTCCGCGACGGCGACGACTACGTCATCAACGGCGTCAAGTGGTTCATCACCGGTGCCGAGGGCGCCTCCTTCGCCATCATCATGGCCAAGCTGGAGGACGGGAATGCGACCATGTTCCTGGCCGACATGGACCGCCCCGGCATCGTGGTCGAGCGCCTGATGGACGCGCTCGATTCCTGCTTCGCCGGCGGGCATGCGGTGGTCCGCTTCGACAACCTGCGCGTGCCGGCGGCCGACATCCTGGGCGCGCCCGGCGAAGGCTTCCGCTACGCGCAGGTGCGTCTGTCGCCGGCGCGCCTGACCCACTGCATGCGCTGGCTGGGCGCGGCCCGGCGTGCGCACGACGTCGCCACGCGCTATGCGGCACGGCGCCACGCGTTCGGCAAGACCCTCGGCCAGCACGAAGGGGTCGGCTTCCAGCTGGCCGACAACGAAATGGACCTGCATGTCACCCGGCTGTCGATCTGGCACTGCGCCTGGGTGCTCGACCAGGGCCATCTCGGCAAGCACGAGTCGAGCATCGCCAAGGTGATCGCCTCGGAGGCCGTGTGGCGCGTGGTCGACCGCAGCGTGCAGGTGCTGGGCGGCCAGGGTGTGACGCACGAGACCATCGTCGCCCGCATCTTCGCCGACGTGCGCGCCTTCCGCATCTATGACGGTCCGTCCGAGGTGCACCGCTGGAGCATCGCGAAGAACATCCTGCGTCCGTACCGGGAGCAGGCGTGATGGGCGCCGTCGACAGCATCTTCCGCCTCGACGGCAAGATTGCGCTGGTCACCGGCGCATCCAGCGGCCTGGGTCGTCACTTCGCGCTGCTGCTGGCGCGCGCCGGCGCGGCCGTCGCGATCGCCGCGCGGCGCGCGGACAAGCTGCACGACCTGGCACGCGAGCTGGAGGCACTGGGTGCCCGCGCGCAGGCCGTGGACCTGGACGTCACCGATGCCGCAAGCGTGGTGGCGGCCTTCGACCGGCTGTGCGGCACGCTTGGTTGTCCGGACGTGATCGTCAACAATGCCGGCGTCACCGTCACCAAGCCGCTGCTGCAGCAAACCGAAGCGGACTGGGACAGCGTCATCGACACCAACCTGAAGGGCGGCTGGCTGGTTGCGCAGGAAGGGGCGCGCCGCATGGTCGCGGCGGGCAAGACCGGTTGCCTGGTGAACGTGGCGTCGATCCTCGGCGAACGCGTCGCCGGCGGCGTGGCCCCGTACGCGATCTCGAAGGCCGGCGTGGTGCAGGCGACCAGGGCGCAGGCGCTGGAACTCGCACGCCACGGCATCCGCGCCAATGCGCTGCTGCCGGGCTATATCGTGACCGACCTGAATCGCGACTTCCTGGAAAGCGCGGCCGGCGACAAGCTGCGCGCCCGCATTCCGACCCGCAAGTTCGGCCAGCTGCACGACCTCGACGGGCCGTTGCTGCTGCTGGCGAGCGATGCCGGCCGCCACATGAGCGGCGCGGCGATCGCCGTGGACGGCGGCCACCTGACCAGTTCTTTGTAAGGAGCGTCCATGCAACAAGCCATGCAGGAAGCCATCTGCGCATTCGTCGCACGCGCGAGCGGCGCCCGCAGCGCCGCTATCCTCGCGCTCAAGCAGTTGTCCGGCGGCGCGATCCAGGAAAACTGGCTGGTGCAGTTCGCGCTGGACGGCGGTCCGTACGCGGGCACCCTTGACACCGTGGTACGCACCGATGCGCCGTCCGGTGTCTCGCTGAGCCATTCGCGCGCCCAGGAGTTCACCCTGCTGCGCACCGTCCACGCGGCCGGCGTCACGGTGCCGGAACCGCTCTGGCTGTGCGAGGACAAGGACGTGATCGGACGCCCGTTCTTCGTCATGCGGCGCGTCGGCGGCACCGCGAGCGGCCATGTGCTGGTCAAGGACGCGCCCGGCACCGACGGCCTGGCTTACCGGCTCGGCAGGGAACTGGCGCGCATCCACAGCGTACGCCCGCCGCAACCGGCGCTGGGTTTCCTGCCGCGCTACGACGAGAGCCCGGCCATGCACCTGGTCGGCAAGTTCCGCGCTTTCCTGGACCGCCATCCCGTTCCCTATCCCGCGCTGGAATGGGGCTTGCGCTGGCTCGAGCGCCACGCGCCGCCGGCGCGGGACCTCGTGCTGTGCCATCGCGATTTCCGCACCGGCAACTACATGGTCGACGAGCACGGGTTGACCGGCATCCTCGACTGGGAATTCGCGGGTTGGAGCGACCCGCTCGAAGACATCGGCTGGTTCTGCGCCAGGTGCTGGCGCTTCGGCGCGGTCGCCAGGGAAGCCGGCGGGATCGGCGCGCGCGCGGACTTCTACCGCGGCTACGAGGAGGAAAGCGGCACGCCGGTCGCGCGCGCGCTGGTGCCCTACTGGGAAGTGATGGCGCACGTGAACTGGGCGGTGATCGCCATCCAGCAGGCGCAGCGCCACGTTTCCGGCGAGGAGTCCTCGCTGCTGCTCGCGCTGACCGGGCATATCGTGCCTGAGCTGGAATGGGAAATACTCAACCTGACGGAGCAAGACTGATGCGAGAAGAACCGAGCGGTGCCGCCCTGCTACAGGCAGCCACGACATTGATACGGGAAGACCTCCTGGCCGCCCTTCCCGATGACAAGCGCCACAACGCACTGATGATCGCCAATGCGATGTCGATCGCCATGCGCCAGCTGGAATACGGCGGCGTGCCGGAAGAAGGCGAGATGATCGCGCTGCGCGAGCTGCTCGGCATCGGCGCCGGCGATGGCGGCACCGGGACGCCGATGCGCGCCATGCTCGCGTCGCTGAACCGCGAACTGGCCCAGCGCATCCGCTGCGGCCAGGCCGACCCCGGCGCCCCGCTGCACGCGCCGGTCCTGGCCCACCTGCGCTCGGCAGCCCGCCAGCGCCTGCTGGAAAGCAGCCCCAAGACCCTGAAAGCCAGGGCCGCCTGATCCGGCCCCAACCCAAAAGGAAACATCATGCAACGAGAAGTCGTCATTGTCAGCGGTGTACGCACCGCCATCGGAAGCTTCGGCGGCAGCCTGAAGGACTTCGCCCCGACCGACCTCGCGGCGCGCGTCACGCGCGAAGCGCTGAAGCGCGCCGGCGTCGGCGGCGAGGAAGTCGGCCAGGTCGTGTTCGGCAACGTCATCCACACGGAAGCGAAGGACATGTACCTGTCGCGCGTGGCCGCCGTCGACGCCGGCATCGGCCATGCGACGCCGGCCCTCACCCTGAACCGCCTGTGCGGCTCCGGCCTGCAGGCGATCGTCTCGGCCGCCCAGTCGGTACTGCTGGGCGACTGCGACATCGCGGTGGCGGGCGGCGCCGAGGTGATGAGCCGCGCCCCGCACGCCACCGGCGCGCTGCGCTGGGGCACCCGGATGGGCGACGTCGGCTTCACCGACATGATGACCGGCGCCCTGACCGACCCGTTCCACCAGGTCCACATGGGCATCACCGCGGAGAACGTGGCGGAGAAATTCGGGGTCACACGGGTGCAGCAGGACGCGCTCGCGGCCGAATCCCACCGCCGCGCGGCGCAAGCCACCGCGGCGGGCCATTTCAGGGAACAGATCCTGCCGATCGCCATCAAATCGCGCAAGGGCGAGGTCGTGTTCGACACCGACGAGCACACGCGCGCCGACACGACGGCGGACAGCCTGGCGACGATGCGGGCCGCGTTCAAGAAGGACGGCAGCGTCACGGCGGGCAATGCTTCCGGGATCAACGACGGCGCCGCCGCGCTCGTGCTGATGGACCGCGCGGTCGCCGAGCAGCGCGGCGTGCGGCCGCTGGCCCGCCTGGTGTCGTATGCGCTGGCCGGCGTCGATCCGCAGTACATGGGCATCGGGCCGGTGCCGGCCAGCCGCAAGGCGCTGGAACGCGCCGGCCTGACGATCGCCGATATCGACGTGGTCGAGGCGAACGAAGCCTTCGCCGCCCAGGCCTGCGCCGTTGCCCGCGAACTGGGGCTGGACCCGGCCAAGGTGAATCCGAACGGCTCGGGCATCGGCCTCGGCCATCCGATCGGCGCGACCGGCGCAATCATCAGCGTGAAGGCGCTGTACGAACTGCAGCGCAGCGGCGGCCGTTATGCCTTGGTGACCATGTGCATCGGGGGCGGGCAAGGTATCGCTGCCATCTTCGAACGTCTGTAACACGGCTTGCGGCGTGCGCCGGCCCGGCGCCACGCCGCCTCACGGCTGGCTGGCCGCCGGCGCACCAGACGTACCCCTCCTCCTTTTCGTACCGTCCCTGCCTCCCCCGTCGCCTTGCCGGCCCCCGGTCCTTCCGCCCGATCACGGCCGTCCGTCACATCTATGCACCGGTATGCCACGCCAGCTTCTGACACCGGAACTTTCCCCTTGCGTAATCGTATATATGATTGATAGAATTAGGATCATTATGATCAATGTATCAAACGTGTCCGCGTCCCCAATGGACGCTTCGAAAAAAGGATAAGTACATGTCACTCGGACTTGCGGAACGCATCACAACGGTATTGGCACTCGAGCCCGGGAAGGGAGCGATCGAATTCAACGGCGCCTGGCACAGCTGGGAGGAAATCCGCGACGCGATGCGCCAGCTCGACGACCTGCTGACCAGTGCCGGACTCGGTGAGGGCACGCCCATCGGCATCATCCTGCGCAACCGGCCGGCCCATTTCCCGGCCCTGCTGGAGGTGCTGGCTTCCGGCCGTTGCGTGGTGACGATTAACCCCTTCCAGCCCGCGGAAAAGCTCGCCAACGACATCCGCAAGCTGCGCCTGCGGGCCATCGTCGCGGACGCCCAGGACTGGGCGCTGCCCGAACTGGGCCAGGTCGTGCGGGAACTGGGGAGCCTCGCCATTCGCGCCGACAGCGCGCCCACGCTCGGGATGTCCCTGCTGGCGCCGGGCAGCGGTACAGCGGACGGCTTCCACGAGCCCATGCACGGTACCTGCATCCTCATGCTAACGAGCGGCACGACCGGACCGGCCAAGCGCATCCGCCTGCCGTTCAAGCACTTCGAGCGCGCCATCTTCGACGCCGAGTATTACGAGACCAAGGGCGGCGCGATGAAGCTGCAGATCAAGGACACGCCAGCCGTGCTGGCCACGCCGCTGGTCCACATCGGCGGCATGTATGCGGCGGTCGCGGCCGTTGCGTCCGCCCGTCCGACGGTCATCCTGGAAAAGTTCAGCGTGGCCGAATTCCGGCGCGTGCTGGCGGCGTACGGCCCGAAACTGATCGCGCTGCCGCCGACCGCCGTGCGGATGATCCTCGACGCCGGCGTGCCGCGCGAAGAACTGGCGTGCCTGCGGGCGATCCGCACCGGCAGCGCGCCGCTCGATCCGGCGCTGCAGGAATCGTTCGAGTCGCACTACGACGTACCGCTGCTCGACGCCTATGGCGCCACCGAGTTCGCGGGCGCGGTGGCCGGCTGGACCCTGAAAGATCACCAGCTCCACAGCAAGACCAAACGCGGCTCGGTCGGACGCGCCCAGCCCGGTTGCCAGTTGCGCGTCGTGGCGCTCGACACGTTCGAACCGGTTCCCTGCGGCACCGTCGGCCTGCTCGAAGTCAAGACCAGCCAGGACGCCGGCGCCTGGATGCGCACGACCGATCTGGCGGAGATCGATGCCGACGGCTTCGTCTTCATCCGCGGCCGCGCCGACGACGCCATCGTGCGCGGCGGCTTCAAGGTGCTGCCGCGCGAGGTCGAAGCCATCTTCCGCAAGCATCCCGCGGTGAAGGACGCCTGCGTGGTCGGGCTTCCGGACACCCGCCTGGGCGCCGTACCGGTCGTGGCCATCGAACTGCTCGAGGACAGCGCCGCGGTGACGGCGGACGAACTGGTGAATTTCGCCCGCAAGGACCTGGTGTCGTACCAGGTGCCGGTCCAGGCGATGATCGTGCAGGCCCTGCCGCGCACGCCGTCGCTGAAGGTGAGCCAGCACGAAGTCCGTAACCTGTTCCTGTCGGCCCAGCAGCCGCAGGTTGCCTGACCCGTGGGAGCGATCGACATGCAAGCCGACAAGTCCGAACAACTGGTACTCGAACACCTGGAAGACGGCGTGCTGACGCTGACGCTGAACCGTCCGGAACGCCTGAATGCCCTCAACCCGCCGCTGATGCGCGCCCTCACCGACGCGGTCAAGGCGGCCGCCGTCAACCACCAGGCGCGCGTCGTCGTCCTCACCGGCGCCGGCAAGGCGTTCTGCGCGGGCGGCGACATCGGCGGGAAACCGGAGAAGAAAAACCTGACGCCGGAGGAGGAAGCGGCAGCCGCAGAGCGCGCCGCGCGCCGCCCACCCGACAACGTCGCCAGCCGCATCGACTGGTTGCGCGGCAACATGGAGGCGGCGCAGGTGCTGTACGAGATGGGCAAGCCGACCATCGCCATGATCCGTGGCGCTACCGTCAGTGTCGGCATGGCGCTGGCTGCCGCCTGCGACTTCCGCGTGGTATCCGAGCGTGCCAGCTTCACCACCGCGTTCATCAAGGTGGGCCTCACGGGCGACTATGGCGCCAGCTGGTTCCTGACGCGCCTGCTGGGCAACGCGCGCGCGCGCGAGCTGATGTTGCTGTCCGACACCGTCGATGCCCGCCGTGCCGACGCGCTCGGCATGGTCAGCCGCCTGGTGCCGGACGAGGAACTGGAAAACGCGACGCTGGACCTGGCCCGCCGCCTCGCCGCCGGTCCCCCGGTGGCCTATCGCTTCATGAAGAAAAACCTGGCCGCGGCCGCTGAGGCATCGCTGGCGGACCTGCTCGACCTGGAAGCGCGCCACATGGTGCTGGCCGCGCAGACCGCTGACCACCGCGAAGCCGTCAAGGCCTTCGCCGAGAAGCGCCCACCCGTATTCACCGGCTCCTGAGCCTTCCCTAAACGATAACGGAGACACCCATGTCCGACGCCAGTATCAGCGACGAATTCAAAAAAGCCACTTCCTACGAGCTGACCGACAGCGACATCGAGCGCGCCAGGCTGCTGCTCCACCACGACCTGGCCAGCCGCGACCAGGAACAGATCTCGACCGCTACCGAGGACAACATCCGTAGCTTCGCCTATGCCTGCGGCAGCGACGATCCCCTGCATTGCGACCCCGCCTGGGCCGCCGCGACCCGCTGGGGCTCGGTCATCGCGCCGAGCATGATGGCCGGTGTGATCAACAAGCCGATGCTCGGCGACCCGTACCCGCCGGAGCTGAAGCAGGCCAGCAAGAGCCTGTTCCGCGGCATCCACATGTTCATCTCCGGCGGCGAGTGGACCTTTTATCGTCCGATCTTCCCGGGCGACACCCTGTACAGCTTCGGTGGCGAGGACGGACTGGAGGTCAAGCAATCGGAATTCGCCGGGCGCTCGGTCACGCGCTTCAACAGCCAGGTCAAGGTCAACCAGCGCGGCGAAGTGGTCAGTGTGTATCGCTACCGCGCCATCCTCACGGAACGCAAGACCGCCCGTGAAAAAGGCAAATACGCGGACATCAAGCCGGCCGAGTACAGCGACGAGGACATCGCCAGGATCGACGGGATCTACGCGGCCGACACGCCGCGCGGACTGGACAAGCGTTACTGGGACGATATCGAGACCGGTGAACCGCTGCGCGCGGGCGCATCCGGCCCGCTGACCGTCACCGACATCGTCACCTTCCATGCCGGGGGCTACGGCTTCGTGCCGTACGGCCTGCGCGTGGGCCGCATCTGGCACAAGAACCGCCAGCGCATCGCGCCGTTCTACGTCAAGAACAAGTACGGCATCCCCGACGTCGCGCAGCGGCTGCATTGGGACAACGAATGGGCGCAGGCCATCGGCAACCCGATGGCCTACGACTACGGTGTCATGCGCGAGAACTACCTGTTCCGCTACATCAGCGAATGGGCCGGGGTGGACGGATGGGTCTACAAGCAATACGACGAAATCCGCAAGTTCAACTACATCGGCGATACCCAGTTCATCAGTGGCGAAGTCACCGGCAAGCGCCAGGAGAACGGCCTGAACCTGGTCGACCTGTCGGTCAAGATGACCAACCAGCGCGGCGAAATCACGGTGCTGTGCACGGCCACCGTCGCGCTGCCCAGCCGCGCCGCGCCCCAGGTCCTGCTCCCCGAGGTCCCGCAGGCGCTGCAGCAGCGCGCCGCGCGCATGATGGCCCGGCACTGGGAACTGACGGCCGAAAAGAATCGAAAGGGCTGATCCCATGGACTTGAGCTACAGCGCGGAATCGGACGCCTTCCGGCGCGACGTCGCCGCCTTCCTGAAGGCCAACTGGGATGCAGCCGCGGCGGCAGCCGCGCCGGACCGGCGCGAGCGCGAAGCCGCCCTCCGCCGCAAGGCGGTCGAACACGGTTACCTGTACCGGGGCATCCCGCGCCAGTACGGCGGCTCGGAACAGCAGCCCGACATCCTCAAGGCGCACATCATCCGCGAGGAATTCGGCAAGGCGCGCGCGCCCATGGAAATCCCGGGCGTCGGCGTGCAGATGGTCGTGCCGACGCTGCTCGAATGCGGTAGCCAGTGGCAACGCGATTTCTTCGTGGCCAGGACGCTGAACGGCGAGTTCCGCTGGGCCCAGGGCTACAGCGAACCGGACGCCGGCAGCGACCTCGCCTCGGTGCGCACCTCCGCCGAACTGGTGGACGGCCACTGGGTCATCAACGGCCAGAAGACCTGGAGTTCGCTCGCGCACAAGGCGCACTACATGTTCGCCCTGGTGCGGACCGACCGGACCGCCCGCAAGCATGCCGGCCTGAGCTACCTGCTGCTGGACCTGAAGCAGCCGGGCGTGACGATCCGGCCACTGAAGCAGATCACCGGCGACGCCGAATTCTGCGAAGTGTTCTTCGACAACGTGCGCACGCCGCAGGACTGGATCGTCGGGGCACCGGGCGAGGGCTGGGCGGTCTCGAAGACCACGCTGTCGCACGAGCGCAGCGGTTTCATCGGCTCGGCCGCGACGTCCGTCGCGCTGTTCGGCAAGCTGGTCGAACTGGCCCGGCACACGATGTTGAACGGACGGCCCGCGATCGAGGATCCCCTCGTGCGTGAACGCTTGGGCGTGCTGGACGGCTACGTCAGCGCCCACCAGTACTCGAGCTACCGGCAATTCTCGATGGCGGCGCACGGGCAGGACGCGGGCATCGCCCCGCTGATGAACAAGCTGGTCAACACCCGGATCGCGGACGACGTCGCGGCGATCGCCCGCGACCTGATCGGTTCGAGCCTGATGCTGGCGCCGCCGCTGGCGGGCGGGCGCGGCGCCGGCAACGAGAAGTGGGTGAACCAGTTCATGGGCTCGCTGGGCCTCGCGATCGCCGGGGGCACCTCGAACATCCAGCGCAACCTGATCGCCGAGCGCGGGCTCGGCCTGCCGCGCGATCCCAGCAACGCCGATTCCGCCGTGGTGAACGCATGAATTTCCTTCTCTCCCCCGAACAAATCGAGATCCAGACCGCCGTCGCGCGCTACCTCGACGCGGAATGCCCATCCACCCGCCTGCACGAACTGTTCGACGCACCCGACGGTCGCGCCGACCCGCGGCTCTGGCGTGGCCTGCTCGACCTCGGTGTCGCCGGGCTCGCCCTCCCGGAGGCATATGGCGGCATGGGCCTCGAACTGGTCGACCTGGCGCTGGTCGCGGAAACCCTCGGCAGCCGCGCGGCACCGACTCCCTTCCTGGGCCATGTCATCGCCGCGCTCGCGATCAGCCTGGCCGGCAGCGAAGCGCAGAAGCAACGCTGGCTGCCGGGCCTGGCCGACGGCAGCATCACCGCCACCGTCGCCCTCGCCGAGGACGGCGCGGCGTGGCAACCGGAGCAATGGCGCGTCGCCGCCGCCTCCGCGCTCACGGGGCATAAATCCTTCGTGACGCACGCTGCGCAAGCCGACCTGATCGTCGTCGGCCTGGAGGGCGGCCGCTTCGGCATCGTGCGGGCCGGCGCCGACGGCCTGTCGATCACGCCCCAGGACGGTATCGACCGCACCCGTCCATGCGCAGTCCTGGCCTTCGACCGGACCCCGGCCGAATTGCTGGAAGGTGGGGCCGATGCCGCTGCGCGGCTATGCGACGCCGCCCTGGTGCTGGCGGCGGCGGACGCGTTCGGCGGAGCCAGCCGTTGCGTCGAGATGGCGGTCGACTACGCCAAATTGCGGCGCCAGTTCGGCGTGGTCATCGGCCAGTTCCAGGCGCTCAAGCACCAACTGGCCGACATGGCGACCGATATCGAGCCCGCGCGCGGCCTGTACTGGTATGCCGCGCACGCATGGGACCGGCTACCTGAGCAGGCGAGCCGCAGCGCCGCCCAGGCCAAGGCCCACCTGGCGGACCGCTACCTGCACGTCGCGCGCCGCACGGTGGAGGCGCACGGCGGCATCGGCTACACCTGGGAATTCGACGTGCAGATCTACCTCAAGCGCGCGATGTTCGACTACGCGTGGCTCGGCGTGCCAGCCCTGCACCGTTCGCGCGCCGCCGCGCTGGCAGGCTGGTGATGACGTCCGATACCGACCTGCCGCTCGATCCGCCGCCCGGGTTCGAGCCTTTCGTCCGGCCCCATGTCGGCTTCGCGAACCTGGTCGGGCCGCTGTTCCTGCGCGAGGCCGACGGCCGGGCGACCCTGGGCTGGCGGGTACAGCGCCGACACTGTAACGCCTTTCCGATGGCACACGGCGGCATGACCGCCGCGTTCGCCGACATCGTGACGAGCTTTGTCGTGTATTCGCGCCAGCAACCGCGTGGCGAAGTATTGACCATCAGCCTGACCGTCGATTTCCTGAGCGTGGCGCCGCTCGGCGCATGGGTCGAAGGCACCGGGACGGTGGTCACGATGGGCAGCACCGTCGCGTTTTCCACCTGCGACATCCGCGCCGATGGCAAGCTGATCGGGCAGGCGTCGGGCAAGTTCAAGATCCGCGCCAAGCCAGGCGCCGCCTGAACGTCATGGCCTACGCATGCGTGAACGGCACCGAACTCTTCTACACTGACGAGGGCAAGGGCCCGCCCCTGCTGCTGGTGCACGGCTGGGGCTGTGACTCGCACGACTGGAACTGGCAGCTGGCGCACTTCGGCCAGCGCCACCGCGTGCTCGCGGTCGACCTGCGCGGCCACGGGCGCTCGCAGGTCACCGAATACGGCTACACCCCGGCCGGGTTCGCCGCAGATCTCGCGGTGCTGGTGCGACAGCGCGCCTGCGGGCCGGTGGTGGCGATCGGCCACTCCCTGGGCGGCGTGATCGTAAACGTCCTGGCGGCCGAACACCCCAGGCTGGTACGCGGCGTGATCGGACTGGATCCGGCGTACGGCGAATCCGACGCGGAGCGGCTCACGTCGGCGGCGCTGCTGCGGGCGCTGCGGGTCGCGCCCGGCCGGGTCCTCGCGGCCTCCGCCTTCGCCCAGGCCGACGACGACGGCACACCACAGCACCTGCGCATCTGGCACCGCAGGCGTGCCCTCGGCATGCCGCACCAACCTTTCATCCAGAGTTTCGCCAGCCTGTACGAAGGCCCGGACGCCATTGCGCCACGGGCCGGCAGCGCACTGCTGCTGGCTCGGCGCCGCTGCCCCTTCCTCAGCGTTTACATGGCGCGCCGGCGCGACTGCGCCGAATGGGAAAACGGCCTGCGCCGCCATCCGGCCGACCGGGTCGTCTGCCTGGACACCGGCCACTGGCCGCACCAGCAACGGCCGGAGCTCCTGAACACGATGATGGACGAGTGGATGGCATCCCTGGAAGCCCCGATCACCGCCAAATAAACCTATATATCATTGCGATCTTTATGATATATTTTGTCGGTAGACGCCCTTACGGGCATTCAACGACACAATAAGGAGCCAGGCTTGTGACTGAAGCTTTTATCTACGATCACGTGCGCACGCCGCGCGGCAAGGGACGCCCGGACGGTGCGCTGCACGAAGTACCGGCGATCCAGCTGGCCACGCAGGTGTTGCAGGCACTGCGCGACCGCAGCGCGCTCGACACCGCGCTAGTGGACGACGTCATGATGGGCTGCGTGATGGCGGCCGGCGAACAGGGTGGCAACGTCGCCCGCGTGGCCGCCATCAACGCCGGCTATGCCGAAACCGTGCCCGGCTTCCAGCTGAACCGCTATTGCGCCTCGGGCCTCGAAGCCGTGAACCTGGCCGCGGCCATGGTCGCGGCAGGCCAGGCCGATGCCGTCGTCGGCAGCGGCGTGGAGTCGATGTCGCGCGTACCGATCGCGTCGGACGGCGGCGCCGTCTACACCGATCCGCAACTGGTCTGGAACACCTGGTACATCCCGCAAGGCATCGGTGCCGACCTGATCGCCACGCAGGACGGGTATACGCGCGAAGACCTCGACGCCTTCGCCGTCGAGAGCCAGCGGCGCGCGGCCGCGGCCCGCCAGGCCGGCCATTTCGACGCCTCGCTCGCTCCGGTGCGCGACATCATCGGCACGCCGCTGCTGGCGCGCGACGAGACGATCCGCGAAGTGAGCGGCGCCGACCTCGCCAAGCTCAAGCCGGCCTTCGAGGCAATGGGCGAGCAAAGCGGTTTCGACGGTGTGATCCTGCAACGCTACCCGCGCGTGGAGGCCGTGCGCCACGTGCACACGGCCGGCAACTCGAGCGGCATCGCCGACGGCGCCGCCGCCGTGCTCGTGGCGAACCGGGCGTTCGGCGAACGGGCCGGCATGCGCCCGCGCGCACGCATCCGCGCCTACGCCTCGATCGGGTCCGAACCCGCCATCATGCTGACCGGCCCGGCCGCGGCCACCGAGAAAGCCCTCCAGCGGGCCGGCATGACCATTCGCGACATCGACCTGTTCGAGGTGAACGAGGCGTTCGCGTCGGTGGTGCTGCGCTACATGCGCCACTTCGACCTGCCGCACGACCGGGTGAACGTGAACGGCGGCGCGATCGCCATGGGCCATCCGCTGGGTGCCAGCGGTGCCATGCTGCTCGGTATCCTGCTCGACGAACTGGAGCGGCGCGGCCTGCAGACCGGCCTGGTCACGCTGTGCGCGGCCGCGGGCATGGCGACGACGACCATCATCGAGCGCGTCTGAGCGCACGACAAACCAAGCAAGGACCAGCATGACTACTCTCCACTTTGACATCGATGCCGATGGCGTGGCCCTGATCCGCATCGACCTGCCCGACCGTCCGGTGAACGTCTTCACCCCGGCGCTGACGGCCGACCTGGCCGCCGCCGTCGAACGCGTGCTCGCCACGCCCGCGATCAAGGGCGCCGTCCTTACTTCCGCCAAGCCGACGTTCATCGCCGGCGCCGACCTGAAAGACCTGGTGCGCGCATTCGACGACGGCATCACGCTGGCGCAGGCGGCGCAGCGTTTCGCGGCGGAGAACGCCCTGATGCGCCGCATGGAAACCGGCGGGAAACCGTTCGCCGCCGCGATCAACGGCCTGGCGCTCGGGGGCGGCCTCGAACTGGCGCTGGCCTGCCATTACCGCGTGCTGAGCGACGATCCGAAAGCGGCGGTCGGCCTGCCCGAAGTGTCGGTTGGCCTGTTGCCGGCAGGCGGTGGCACGCAGCGCCTGCCGCGCCTGATCGGGATCGAGAAGGCGCTGCCGCTGCTGACGCAGGGCACCCAGTTGTCCGGCTCCGCAGCGCTGGAACTCGGGATCGTCGACGCGTTGGCGCCGGCCGACCGGCTGGTGGACCGGGCGCGCGATTGGGTGCTGGCCCATCCCGATGCGCAGCAACCATGGGACGTGAAGGGCTTCCGCGTTCCCGGTGGCGCCGGCTGCCTTGCACCGTTCGCCAACAAATCATTCCAGGCCGGCACCACGCTCGCGCGCCGCGCCGGCTACGGCAACCTGCCCGCGCCGCTGGCCATCCTGTCGGCCGTGTTCGAAGGCACCCAGCTGCCGATCGACAAGGCACTGGGCGTGGAAGCGAAGTACTTCGCGCGCCTGTTCGCCGACCCGGTGTCGCGCAACCTGATGCGCACGATGTTCGTCAACAAGGGCGCGGCCGACCGGCTCGTGCGCCGTCCGGCCGGGATCGACAAGACCCGGGTCGCGCGCCTGGGCGTGCTGGGCGCGGGCATGATGGGCGCCGGCATCGCGTACGCCGCCGCCGCCGCGGGCATCGACGTGGTACTGCTCGACGCGACCGCCGAGGGCGCGCAGAAAGGCAAGCAGTATTCGGCATCCTTGCTCGACCGCGACGTCGCCAGGGCCCGCACCACGCGCGACAAGGCCGACGTCCTGCTCGCCAGGATCCGTCCGACCGCCGACTATGCCGACCTCGCGGGCTGCGAACTGGTGGTGGAAGCCGTGTTCGAGAACCGCGCGGTCAAGGCGGACGTGACGGCGCGGGCCGAGGCATTCCTGGGCGACGACGCGGTCTTCGCCAGCAATACCTCGACGCTGATGATCACCGGCCTCGCCGAATGCTCGCGCCGTCCCGCCAACTTCATCGGCATGCATTTCTTTTCGCCGGTGGAACGCATGCCGCTGGTCGAGATCATTCTCGGCGCCCAAACCAGCGAACGGACTCTCGCACGCGCCCTCGACCTGTGCGGGCAGCTGCGCAAGACGCCGATCGTCGTCAACGACGGCCCGTCCTTCTACACCACCCGGGTCTACTGCACCTACGTCGACGAGGGCATGCAGATGCTGGCGGAAGGGGTCGAACCGGCGCTCATCGAGAACGCGGCGCGCATGGCCGGCATGCCGGTCGGCCCGCTGGCCGTCATCGACGAAACGACGATCGACCTGCGCTGGAAGGTCATCCAGCAGGCCGAGGCCGACGGCCTGGACGCCCGCTATACGCGGCCCCCGGGCTATGCGGTCTGCAAGACGATGGTCGAGGACATCAAGCGCCCGGGCCGCCGCTTCGGCGGCGGATTCTACGAGTATCCCGAGGGCGGCAAGAAACGCCTGTGGCCGGGGTTGCGGGACGCTTTCCCGCCGGCGCGCGAACAGCCTTCCGCCGAGGCGCTGAAGCGGCGCTTCCTGGCCATCCAGGCGCTGGAGGCGGCGCGCTGCATGGAAGAAGGCGTGCTGGTGCACGCCGAGGACGGCGACCTGGGCTCCGTGCTGGGCGTCGGCTATCCGGCCTGGACCGGCGGCGCGCTGTCGTACATCGACACCGTGGGTATCGGCGCCTTCGTGGCCGACTGCCGGCGCATGGCGGATGCCTGCGGGCCGCGCTACCTGCCGGGTGCATGGCTGGAAGCGCGGGCGGCGCAAGGTGCGCGGCTGGTGGGGAGCCCGGCATGAGCTCGCCCTGCGCCCTGCCGCACAGCGAGCACGTCCTGAGCCGTGTCGAGGACGGCGTGCTGCATATCACGCTGAACCGCCCTGAACGGCGCCACGCCCTGACGTTCGACATGTACCTGCAGCTCGCGTG
This sequence comes from Massilia putida, assembly GCF_001941825.1. Taxonomy (NCBI): domain Bacteria; kingdom Pseudomonadati; phylum Pseudomonadota; class Betaproteobacteria; order Burkholderiales; family Oxalobacteraceae; genus Massilia; species Massilia putida. The sequence continues at coordinate 225,511 of NZ_CP019037.1, read as the reverse complement.
GCTGCTGAACATGGCCAACAGTACCGAGGCCGTGCGCGTTGTCCTGCTCAGCGGTGCCGGTGAATATTTTACCGGCGGGAACGACCTGGCCGACTTCATCGGCTTCGAGGACGGCGAGGATTTCGTGCCCGCACATTTCCTCGGCGCGCTGTCGCGTTGCGAAAAGCCTGTCGTGGCCGCCGTCGAAGGCGGTGCGATCGGCGTGGGCAGTACCCTGCTCCTGCATTGCGATGTCGTGTATGCGGGCCGGTCGACACGCTTCCTGATGCCCTTCATTAATTTTGCACTGTGCCCCGAAGGCGCCTCCAGCCTGCTGCTCCCGCGCGCCGCGGGCTACAAGCAGGCGGTGCGCTGGCTGATGCTGGGCGAGCCCTTCGACGCGGCGGAAGCGCAACGCGCCAGCCTGGTGACCGAGGTGGTCGACGACGGCAGCGCGCTCGGACGCGCGGCGGCGACCGCGGCCCGGCTGGCGGCCCTGCCGCATGCCGCCGTCCTCGAGACCAAGGCGCTGATGCGGCGCGCGGAAGCCAGGCTCGTGCAGTCGGTCCTGGACGACGAATGCCACGCCTTCGCGACGCTCCTTGCCGCCCCGGCCGCGCAGGCCGCGCTCAAGGCCTTCACCAACGCGGCCGCGCGCCGCGCCACCGCCTGAGGAGCACAAGATGCGTAGGCATATCTTTGAATCCGAACACGAACTGTTCCGCGATAACGTACGGCGCTTCATGCTGCGCGAAGTGGCGCCGCATGTCGACGACTGGCGCGCGCAGGGCTGCTGCGACCGCGCGGTCTTCCGCAAGGCCGGGGACCAGGGCCTGCTGCTGATGTGGGCGGATGAACAGTACGGCGGTGCCGGCGTGGCGGACTTCCGCTACGAGCAGATCATCTACGAGGAGGCGATCCGCCATGGCGACATCGGGCTGTATCTGAGCCTGCATTCGCGCATCGTCGGCCCTTACCTGGAACGCTTCGGCAATGCCGAACAAAAAGCGCGCTTCCTGCCCGGCTGCATCAGCGGCGAGACCATCCTCGGGGTGGCGATGACGGAACCGGGCGCGGGCTCCGACCTCGCGGGCATGCGCTCGCGCGCCATCGACAAGGGCGACCACTGGCTGCTGAACGGCGCCAAGACCTATATCTCGAACGGCATCAACGGCGACCTGTTCGTCGTCGCCGCGCGTACCGACCCGGACGCGAGATACGGCATCGGGCTGTTCCTGGTGGAGCGCGGCATGCCCGGGTTCGAGCGAGGACGGCGCCTGCACAAGATGGGCATGGATGCGCAGGACACGGCCGAACTGTTCTTCCATGACGTGAAGATCCCGAAGGCCAACCAGCTCGGCGATCCGGTCAAGGGTTTCGCGTACCTGGCGCAGGGGCTGGCCGAGGAGCGCCTGCTGTCGGCCTGCCAGTCGATGGCGCATGCGCAGGTGGCGTTCGACCTCACGCTCGAATTCGTCAAGGAGCGCCGCGCCTTCGGCAAGCCGATCGGCGCCTTGCAGCACACGCGCTTCAGGATGGCCGAACTATGGGCCAGCCTGAACGCCCTGCAGACCTGGGTCGACACGCTGGTCATGCGCCATAACGACGGCGAACTGGATGCCGAGACGGCGGCGGCGGCCAAGCTGCTGACGTCGGAACTCGAAGGACGCGTCACCGACGAATGCGTGCAGCTCCACGGCGGCGCCGGCTACATGGACGAGTACCGCATCAGCCGCATGTTCCGGGATGCGCGCGTTTCGCGCATCTACGCAGGTACGTCGGAAATCATGAAAGAGATCATCGGGCGCGGCCTCGGCCTCGATGAACGAAAAATGCAATGAAAGGGAAGGAAGCAACATGGAAACGCGCGTAACCGAACTGCTGGGCATCAAGTATCCGATCATCCAGGGCGGGATGCAATGGGTGGGACTGGCCGAACTGGCGGCGGCCGTCTCGAATGCGGGCGGCCTGGGCATTCTCACCGGACTGACGCAGCCCACGCCCCAGGCGCTGCGCGTGGAGATCGCACGCTGCCGGGCCATGACCAGCAAGCCGTTCGGGGTCAACATGACGATTTTTCCGACCATCAAACCGCCGCCGTACGAGGAATACATCGATGCCATCATCGACAGCGGGGTCACGATCGTGGAAACGGCCGGCAACAAGGCCAGCGAATACTTCCCCAAGCTGAAGGCGGCCGGGGTCACGATCATCCATAAATGCGTGGCGGTCCGCCATGCGCTGACGGCGGAGCGGCTCGGCGTGGACGCGATCAGCATCGATGGCTTCGAATGCGCCGGCCATCCGGGCGAGGAGGACATTCCCGGCATGGTGCTCATTCCACTCGCGGCCAAGGCCCTGAAGATCCCCGTCATCGCGTCCGGCGGCATCAGCGACGGTGCCGGCCTGGCCGGCGCGCTCGCGCTCGGCGCGGAGGGCATCAACATGGGCACGCGCTTCTGCGCCACCGTGGAAGCGCCGCTGCACGACAACATCAAACAGGCGCTGCTCGCGGCCACCGAGCGCGACACCAACCTCATCTTCCGCACCATGAAGAATACCGCCCGGGTACTGAAGAACGCGGTGTCGGACGAAGTGGTCGCGCTGGAACGCCGCCCGGGCGGATGCGAATTCGGCGATATCCGCCACCTTGTCAACGGACAGCGCGGCGTCGAGGCATTGCGCGCCGGCGACCCGCAGGGCGGCATCATCACGGCCGGCATGGTGGTCGGACTGATCGACGACATCCCGACCTGCGCCGAACTGCTGGAGCGCATGGTGCGCGAGGCACGCCTGCGGCTGCAGCGCGCAGCCGGATACATGGAATGACGACGAGAGGAGCAGACATGAGCAGCAAAGCAGTGGTGGCAGGCGTCGGAATGATCCCGTTCGTGAAACCCGGCCGGAGCGCGACCTACGACGCGATGGCCGCCGAGGCGATCCGGTTGGCGCTGGCCGACGCCGGCGTCGGCTACGATACGGTGCAGCAGGTCTTCGCCGGCTATGTGTATGGCGACAGCACCTCGGGCCAGAAGGCGGTGTACCGCGCCGGCATGACCGGGGTCCCCATCTTCAACCTTAACAACAATTGCGCCACCGGATCGTCGGCGCTGTTCCTGGCGCGCCAGGCGATCGAGGCCGGCATCATCGATTGCGCGCTGGCGGTCGGCTTCGAACAGATGTCGCCGGGCGCCCTGCCGACCATCTACGCGGACCGCCCGAATCCGCTGGAGGACTGGAACCTGCAGTCCCAGCGCCTGCAGCCTGCGCTGGATGCCTATCCGGCGCCGCACCTGTTCGGCGGCGCGGGCGTCGAATACAGTGCCCGCTTCGGCACCCGTCCCGAGACGTTCGCGAAGATCTCGGAGAAGGCGCGCCGGCATGCGCAGCACAACGAGCGCGCCATCTTCCGCGACCTGGTGACGGTCGAGGAGGTCATGGCGTCACCGACTATCTACGGCGTGCTGACCAAGCTGCAATGCTGCCCGCCGACCTGCGGCGCGGCGGCGGCCATCCTGGTCAGCGAGCGTTTCGCGCGTCGCCACGGCATCGCCACCGACGTCGTCATCCTTGGCCAGGCCATGGTCACCGATTACCCGTCCACCTTCGGGGCCGACTCGATGGTCAAGGCGGTCGGCTACGACATGTCGCGCGATGCCGCCCGGAGCGTGTACGAACAGGCCGGCGTCGGCCCGGAGGACCTCGACGTGGTGGAACTGCACGACTGCTTCACGGCCAATGAGCTGATCAGCTACGAAGCCCTGGGGCTGGCGCCCGAAGGCGGCGCCGAGCAGTTCATCTGGGACGGCGACAACACGTATGGCGGGAAGGTCGTGACCAACCCGTCCGGCGGCCTGCTGTCGAAGGGCCACCCGCTGGGCGCGACCGGACTGGCGCAGTGCACCGAACTGGTCGAGCAACTGCGCGGACGCAGCGGCAAGCGCCAGGTCGACGGGGCCCGCCTGGCACTGCAACACAACATCGGCATCGGCGGCGCCTGCGTCGTCACACTGTACGGAAAGGCATGACATGTACAAAGGAACCACTCTCTCCGTCGACGTCGTCGACGGCATGGCCGGCGTCGCGGAACTGTGCTTCGACCGCCAGGGCGCATCCGTCAACAAACTCGACCGCCTGACGCTGCAAGAACTGAATGCGGCGCTCGATGCCGTTGCCGCCAACAATTCGGTGCACGGACTGCTGGTCTCGAGCGCCAAGGACAGCTTCATCGTCGGCGCCGACATCTTCGAGTTCGTCGAGATGTTCGGGAAATCCGAGGACGACCTGGCCGCCTACAACGCCGGCTGCTCCACGGTCTTCACCCGGCTCGACGACTTGCCCATCCCGACCGTGGCGGTGCTCGACGGGCTGGCGCTGGGCGGCGGCTTCGAACTCGCGCTCGCCGCCGACTACCGTGTCATGGCGGACAGCGCGCAGGTCGGGCTGCCCGAGGTCTCGCTTGGCATCTTCCCCGGCTATGGCGGCACCGTGCGCCTGCCGCGCGTGGCCGGCATGGCGACCGCGCTCGACTGGATCGTCTCGGGTGCGTCGAAGACCGCCAAGGCCGCTCTGGAGGCGCGCGCCGTCGACCAGGTGCATCCGCGCGAACAGGCGCGCGAGCAGGCGCTGACGCTGCTGCACGCCGCGATCGCCGGCGAGGAAGACTGGCGCGCGCGGCACCGGCGCCGACTGGGCGGCGTCGAATCCGACGCCGCCGCGCTCGCGCAGGCCAGGAAGACAGCTGGTCGCAACGCCCGCCATCTCCCGGCCGCGCTGGCCGCGGTTGAACTGATCGAGCGCGCTGCGGCCGAGGGCCGCGACCAGGCCCTGGCGCTGGAATCGCGCGCCTTCGCGCGCATCGCGAAAACGCAGGCCGCCTCCTCGCTGGTCGGCATCTTCCTGAACGACCAGTTCCTGAAAAAGAAAGGCAAGGAATACGCGCGGATCGCGCGACCGGTCAGGCAGGCGGCGGTGCTGGGCGCCGGCATCATGGGCGGCGGCATCGCCTACCAGAGTGCGGTGCGCGGCACCCCGGTGCTGATGAAGGACATCGCGCAGAAGCAGCTCGATATCGGCAAGAGCGAGGCGGCCAAGCTGCTCAACCGGCAGGTTGAAGGCGGCCGCATTGGGCGGGACAAGGCCGACGCGGTCCTCGCGGCGATCCGTCCGACCCTGGACTATAGCGGCTTCGGCGCGGTCGACGTCGTGATCGAGGCCGTGGTCGAGAACATGGGCCTGAAGAAGAAAGTACTCGCCGAAGTGGAAGCCCTGACCGGCAATGATGCGATCCTGGCGTCGAACACGTCGTCCCTGTCGATCGCCGAACTTGGCGCGGACCTGAGGCGCCCGCAGAACTTCGTCGGCATGCATTTCTTTAACCCGGTGCCGGTGATGCCGCTCGTCGAGGTGATCCGCGGGCCGCGGACCAGCCCGGAAGCCGTCGCCACCACGGTCGCGTATGCGGCGGCCATGGGAAAGACCCCGATCGTCGTCAAGGACGGCGCCGGCTTCCTGGTCAACCGGATCCTCACCGCCTACATCCTGGGCTTCGTGGGATTGGTCCGCGACGGCGCCGATTTCGAGCAGGTCGACGCTGCCATGGAAGCCTTCGGCTGGCCCATGGGCCCGGCCTACCTGCAGGACGTGATCGGCATGGACACGGCGTCGCACGTGGTCGAGATTATCGCCGCGGCCCATCCGGGGCGCATGGATGCGGGTGCCAACAACGCTGTCAGCCTGATGGCCGGACTGGGCCGTTTCGGCCAGAAGAACGGCATCGGATTCTATCGCTACGAGCCCGACCCGCGCGGCAAGCCGGTCAAGTCGCCGGCAGCGGACACGCATGACATCCTGTCCCGGATCCAGCCGCACGGGCGCCGCGCCTTCACGCCGGCGGAGATTGTCGAGCGCACCATGCTGCCGATGGTGATCGAGGCAGCGCTGTGCCTGGAAGACGGGGTGGCGGAATCGGCCCAGGAAGTGGACATGGCGCTGATCCTCGGCCTCGGCTTCCCGCGCCACATCGGCGGCGCGTTGCGCTATGCGGACTTCCTCGGCCTGAGGCACGTCGTCGAGCGCTGCGACGCGCTGGGCGAAGCCGATCCGCTGTATCGCCCGACCGCGCGCATGCGCGCCATGGCGGCCGCCGGACAGACCTATTTTTGACGGCGCCATGAGCATCAGCACCACCATGCAGCCGGCGTTCTACACCGGATACCAGGGCGTGCGGCTAGCGGCCGACGTCGGCGGCGATCCGTCGGCGCCGCCGGTGATCCTGTTGCACGGCGGCGGCCAGACCCGTCATTCATGGGGCAAGGCGGCGCGCGAACTGCTCGCCGCCGGCTACCACGTGCTGACGCTCGACCTGCGCGGCCACGGCGACAGCCAATGGGCGCCCGACGGCGATTACTCGATGAACGCCTTCGTGGGCGACCTTCTGGCCGTCGTGCGCACGCTGCGGCGCGCGCCGGCCCTGGTCGGCGCATCGCTGGGCGGCGCCACGTCGATGATCGCGGTCGGGGAAGCGGACGGCCCGGTGGCCAGCGCGCTGGTCCTGGTCGACGTCGTGCCGCGCATGGAGCAGCAAGGCATCGCGCGCATCCGCAATTTCATGCGCGGTAACCCGGACGGATTTGCCAATCTCGATGAGGCGGCCGCCGCCGTGACGGCCTACAACCCCACGCGCCCCCGCCCCGCCAGCAACGCTGGACTGATGAAGAACCTGCGGCGCGGCGCCGACGGCCGCTTGTACTGGCATTGGGATCCGGCGTTCCAGAATGGCAGGAGCGACCGCGGCACCGGTGCCGTGTACGACCGCATGGATGCCGCCGCCGCGCGCATCCGTATTCCCACCCTGCTCGTGCGCGGCAAGGCCAGCGAAGTCGTGAGCGAAGCTGGCGCGCGCCACCTGCACGGCCTGATGCCGCACGCGGACACCGTCGACGTCGAAGGCGCCGGCCACATGGTCGCCGGCGACAAGAACGATGCGTTCAACGGCGCGGTGCTCGGCTTCCTGGGGCGCACGCTGGGGTCGCGCCATGCCGCCTGACGGCGCCGGCGGCCGCAAGGCGCGCCCAGGGTATCTGCGGCGCGACATCGGCCGCCCTCATTCACAGAAGGAGAAATCCATGAACGATGCCGTATTGATCGAGCGCCAGGGCGCCGTCGCGGTCCTGACCATGAACCTGCCACAGCGCCGCAACGCACTCTCGCCCGCGTTGTACCAGGGGCTGGAACGCCACCTGCGTGAACTGGAGGACGATGCAAGTTGCCGCGCGATCGTCATTACCGGAGGCCCGCATTTCTGCGCCGGCGGCGAACTCGACGGCTTGAGCGACGTCGCGCTCGACATGCGCGCGGCGATGCGCACCGGACATCGCACGGTGCGCGCCATCGTCGGCGGCCGTCTGCCCGTGATCGCGGCGGTGGAAGGCGCCGCATTCGGAGCGGGCCTGTCGCTGGCCGCGGCGTGCGACTTCGTGGTGGCCGACAGCCGCAGCCGGTTCGGCGCTGTCTATGGCAAGGTCGGCCTGATGCCCGACTGGGGAGCCCTGTGGACGCTGCCGCAGCGGATCGGCCTGGCCCGCGCGCGCCGCCTGGCGATGTTCGCCGAAGTGCTGGACGGCGCCCAGGCGCACGCCATCGGGCTCGTCGATTTCCTGGCCGAGGATGGCGGCGTGCTCGACCACGCGCTGCAGCGTGCACGGCGGCTCGCCGGCGCGGCGCCCGGCGCCATCGCCGCGACCAAGGCATGCCTGGCGCGCGGTCCCCAGAGCCTGGATACGTTGCTGGACTGGGAAGCCGATACGCAGGCACTGCTGATCGGCTCGGCCGATTTCGCCGAAGGCTGTGCCGCGTTCGCCGGCAAGCGCGATCCTGTCTTCGCGGGCAAGTGATACAGTGGACGTCCGGCCGGCCATGCTCCGGTCCCGTCATGTACGGACAAAAAAACCGGGCCGGCGATTCGTATCGCCGGCCCGGTTTTTTGCGCCCCCGCCTGGCGTTATGCGCTGCCGATCTTGTTGAACGGGATGTCGCGGTCGACGCGGATGTCGGCCGGCAGGCCGAGGACGCGCTCGGCGATCACGTTGCGCAGGATCTCGTCGGTGCCTCCCGCGATGCGCAGGCCGGACGACCACATGTACCAGTAGTTGTATCGGCTGGCGGCGCTGGCGGGGCGGTTGTCGATCGCGTCGGCGCCCATCATCTCCAGCGCGAACGCACTCATGTCCTGCAGGGTCTTGGCCATCACGAGCTTGCCGATCGACGCTTCCGGCCCTGGCACGTCGCCGCGCGAGACGGCGGTCATGGCGCGCATGCGCGTGAGCGCGACCCCCTGGTCCGTCACGTAGAAGCGGGCGAGCGCTTCCTCCAGTCCGGGTGTGTCCAGCACGTCCGCCGTGCCGGCGCGCGCACGCGCCAGCTCGAGCAGATCGCCGACGCCCGGCGCCTGCGCCGGCTTGCCGCCGACCGCGAAGCGTTCGAACATCAGCGTCGTCAGCGACACCTTCCAACCGTCGCCGACCTTGCCCAGGCGCTGGCTGTCGGGGATACGCACGTCGGACAGGAACACCTCGTTGAACTCGGCATCGCCCAGCATGGTGCGGATCGGACGCACCTCCACGCCCGGCGCGCGCATGTCGATATAAAACATCGTCAGTCCCTTGTGCTTGGGGACCTCGGGATCGGTGCGCGCCAGCAGGATGCCGAATTGCGACTGGTGCGCGTACGACGTCCACACCTTCTGGCCGTTGACGACCCAGTCGTCGCCGTCGCGTACGGCGCGCGTGCGCACCCCGGCCAGGTCGGAGCCGGCCGCCGGCTCGGAAAACAGCTGGCACCACAGCTCCTCGCCGCGCATGCCGGGCTTGACGAAACGTTCCATCATCGCGGGCGTGCCGTGCGTAAAGATCGTCGGCAGGCACATGCCCATGCCGACGTGGTAGGGGATGGTCGGCAGCGAGAACCGTTCCTCTTCCTGGTGGAACAGCACGTGCTGGATCGGGGTACCGCCCTGGCCTCCGACGGCCTCGGGCCAGTGGATGCCCACGTAACCCGCGTCCGCCTTGCGGGCCTGCCAGCCGCGCGCCTTGTGCATATAGGCTTCCTCGTCCGCCGGCGTGCCGGGCGGTACCTCGAATGGCGGGGCGTTCTCGGCCAGCCAGTGGCGCACGCGTTCGCGATACGATGCTTCTTCGGGACTGTCTTTGAAATCCATCTGTGACTCCGGTATGTTGCTTGTTGGGGCGGTGGCTACGCCACGCCGACGCCGTGGGCGACGAGCGCATGGGCCAGGCGCCTCGACCACACCGCCCTGCTTCCCAGCGCGGCCGCCAGCAGGCGCGCGCGCCGGTAATACAGCTGGCAGTCGCTTTCCCAGGTAAAGCCGATGCCGCCGTGCAGCTGGACCGATTCCTCGGCGGCCGCCGTGAACGCATCGGTCGCCGCCAGCCGCGCGCCGGCCGCGCACACCGGCAGCTCGGGCACGTCGTTCAGCAAGGCCCAGGCGCCGTAGTACGCATGGCTGCGCGCCAGCTGGACCTTCACGTACAGGTCCGCCAGCTTGTGCTTGACCGCCTGGTAACCGGCGACCGGACGGCCGAACGCCTGGCGCGTCTTCACGTAGTCGATGGTCATCGCGAGCGCGGCCTCGGCACCGCCCAGCTGCTCGAACGCGTCGTACACGGCTGCGCGGTCGAGCAGGTCGCGTACGAGCCCTGCACCCTCGCCCGCGCCCCCGAGCCGCGCGGCAGGTACCCTGTCGAACGCGAGCGTGGCATGCCGGCGCACGCAGTCGATCGCCTCGACACCGGTGCGCGTGACGCCAGGCGCATCGAGATCGACCAGCCACCACCCGTAACCGTCCTCGTCGTCCGCTGCGCGCGCAGACACCACGGCGAACCCGGCGTAACTGCCCTCGGCCACCGCCGTCTTGACGCCCGTGAGCCGTCCGGCCTCGACCCGCGCCGCCGGGATCGCATCCCAGCGGCCGCCTCCCTCTTCCGCGAACGCCACCGTGGCGATGGCGCCACCCTCCGCCAGGCGTCCCAGCGTCGCACCCGCGAGCGGGTCCGCTGGACACAGCTTGAGCGCCTCGGTCGCGTGCAGCACCGAGGTCGCGAACGGAACCGGCGCCAGCGTGCGGCCCGTTTCCTCGGCCAGCACGCACAACTCGAGGGGACCCAGCCCCAATCCGCCCTGCTGTTCCGGGATCGCCGCGGCGGGCCAGCCCATGTCCACGATCTGCCGCCACAATGCCGCGTCATGGCTGGCGCCGTGGTCCAGCGCGCCGCGCGCCTTCGCCAGGCCGTCCGCCAGCAGGCGGCGCGCCTGGCGCCGCAATTCTTCCTGCTCGTCCGAAAATTCGAAGTTCATGGTGATTCCGGGCTCAGGCGGCCGACGCGGCCGGATAGAATGGTTCGCCGCGGGCGGCCCGTGCCTTCAGCCAGGCGCTGGGGCGATACCGCTCGCCGTAGCGGTCGGCCAGCTGCTCGCATTGCTCGACGAAGGTGCGGATGCCGACCGTGTCGATCAGGGAAAATACGCCGCCGGTGTAGGCCGGGAACGCAATTCCCAATACGGAGCCGACATCGCCCTCGGCCGGATCGGCGATGACGCCCTCTTCGAAGCAGCGGGCGGCCTCGAGCGACTGGATATACAGCATGCGCCGCTTCAGCTCGTCGACGGCGGGTTGTTCCGGCGCGGGCGGATAGACCGCGTCCAGGCCCGGCCACAAGGTCTTCCTGCCATCGATGTAGTCGTAGAATCCCTTGCCGTAGCGGCGGCCCTTGCGATCCAGTTCGGCCACGAATTTGTGTTGCACCGGATAGCCCGGCGGCGCGCGCCACGCTTCGCCCAGGTCGGCTTTTTCCTGGTTCATCGCGTTGTAGCCCAGTTCGATGGTCAGTTCATCCACCAGCGACAGCGGGCCGATCGGCATGCCGGCCAGCTTGGCCGCGTTGTCGATCAGCGCGGGTTTCACACCCTCGGCCAGCATGCCCATGCTTTCGGTCAGGTAGGCGCTGATGACGCGCGTGGTGAAGAAGCCGCGCGAATCCTTGACCACGATCGGCGTCTTGCGCAGCAGCTTGATGAAGTCCAATGCATGCGCCAGCGTCCGCTCCGCGGTCAGCGCGCCGGTCACCACTTCGACCAGCGGCATGCGGTCCACCGGCGAGAAGAAGTGCAGGCCGATGAAGCGCTCGGGATGCGACACGCCTTCGGCCAGGCCGGTGATCGGCAGCGACGACGTGTTGCTCGCGATGATCGCGTCCGGCGCCAGCACCTCCTGGAGCTTGCGGAACACCTGGCTCTTGACCTCGCGGTTCTCGAACACCGCTTCGACCACCAGGCCGCAGCCGGACAGTTGCGCATAGTCGGCGGTCGGGACGATGCGTGCCAGGATCCCGTCCACCTTGTCTTGCGCCATGCGGCCGCGCTGCACCAGCTTGGCATAGACGTCGGCCAGGCGCTGCTTGCCGGCCGCGGCCTGCTCCAGTGTCGCATCGACCAGCCTGACCTCCAGGCCGGCGGCGGCACACACTTGCGCGACGCCGCCACCCATCAGGCCGGCGCCGATCACGCCGACCTGCGACAGCTTGCCCGGAGGGATATCCCTGGGCCGGCGCGCCAACTTGTCGAGCTCGCCCTTGCTGACGAAGCTCGTGCGCACCATGTTGCGGGCGACCGGGTCCAGCACGAGCTTGGCGAAGTGGCAGGATTCCAGGTGCAGCGCCGCGTCCATCGGCAGCATCACGCCGCGCGCCACGACCGTCAGCAGGGCGATCGGCGCAGGATAGTTGCGTGCCGTGTCCTTGGCGATCGACGTCGCCGTCAGGTTGTACGCCGCGCCCAGGTCGACGTCGAAGAATCCCGCGCCGCCGGGCACCTGATAACCCTTGCGGTCCCAGGGCTGAACGGGATTGGCGGCCGCGACCATGGAACGCGCAACCTTGACCAGGTCGGCGCCGGCGACGTTGTCGACCAGGCCCAGCTCCTCGGCCTGGCGGACGCCGAGGACCGTCCCCTTGAGCAGGAGGGGCAATGCCTTCTGCACCCCGATCAGGCGCGGCAGACGCTGCGAACCGCCGGCACCGGGGATCAGCCCCAGCGTCACCTCGGGCAGCGCCAGGCGCACCTGGGGCGAGTCCAGCGCCACGCGCGCATGGCAGGCCAGCGCCAGCTCGAGTCCGCCGCCCATCGCGGGGCCGTTGATGGCCGCGACGAACGGCTTGCCGCTGGTTTCCAGCTTGCGCAGCAGCGGACTCATCAGCGTGGCGATACGGAATGCCTCGTCCTTGGTAAGCGGGGCCGAAAATTGCTCGACCATGGCTTTCAGGTCACCGCCGGCCATGAAGTCGGCCTTGGCGGACGTGATGACGGCACCGACCACGCCGGCGTCGCTGCCGACCCGGTCGATCACCGCCGCCAGGTCGGCGCGGAATGCCGGCGTCATCACGTTCGCCGTGCTGCCGGGCACGTCGATGGTCACGACCGCCACGCCATCGGCGCCGACTTCGAGATTGAGAGTTGTGTACATGGATTGTTCGTCGCTCAAAAGTAGTGGGGCGCGCTCACAGGCGCTCGATGACGGTGGCGGTGGCCATGCCGATGCCGACGCACAGGGACACGACGCCGTAGCGCTTGCCGCTGCGTTCCAGTTCGTCCAGCAGGGTGCCGGCCAGCATCGCGCCGGTCGCGCCCAGCGGATGTCCCATGGCGATGGCGCCACCGTTGACGTTGATGCGCTCGTGCGGGATCTCGAGCACGCGCATGTATTCCAGCACCATCGACGCGAAGGCTTCGTTCAGTTCGAACAGGTCGATGTCGGCCAGGGTCAGTCCGGCATTGCGCAGCGCCTTGCGGGTCGCCTCGGCGGGACCGGTCAGCATGATGGTCGGCTCCGAACCGACCGACGCGAACGCGACGATCCGGCCGCGCGGTTTCAGGCCCAGCTGCTCGCCGATGGCGCGACTGCCGACCAGCACGCCGGCGGCGCCGTCCACGATGCCGCTCGAATTGCCGCCGGTGTGCACGTGCTTGATCTCGAGCAGGTCAGGATAGCGCTGCAGGGCGATGGCGTCGTAGCCTCCTTTTTCCCCCATCAGCGCGAAGGCCGGCTCCAGCTTGGCGAGATCGTCGAGCGTGGTACCCGGACGCATGTGCTCGTCGCGCCGCAGCACGGGGAAGCCCAGATCGTCCGTCACCGGAATCACGGACCGGTCGAAATAGCCCTGGTCCCAGGCATGCGCGGCGCGCCGCTGGCTCGCCACCGCATAACCGTCGATATCGTTGCGCGTGAATCCCGAACGGGTCGCGATCAGGTCTGCACCGATGCCCTGAGGCGCAAAATACGTCCGGTAGATCACCGATGGGTCGCGCGCCCAGGCCCCGCCCTGCGATCCCATCGGCACGCGCGACATCGATTCGACGCCGCCGCCGACCACCAGTTGCGATTGGCCGGACATCACCTGCGCGGCTGCCATGTTGACGGCATCCAGCCCCGACGAACAGAAGCGATCCAGCTGCATGCCCGGCACCGATTCCGAATAACCCGCGATCAGCGCGGCCGGACGGGCGATATCGCATCCCTGCTCGCCCACCGGCGTGACGACGCCCAGCACGACGTCGTCGACGAGAGCGCTGTCGAGGTCGCTCCGGTCGCGCAGCGCGCCCAACACCTGCGCCGCGAGTTCGATGGGCGGTATCTGGTGCAGTGCGCCGTTCGCCCTGCCACGCCCGCGCGGGGTGCGAACGTGATCGTAAATGTATGCCTCTGCCATGCTATCTCCCTTGGTCTTGGCCTTCGTCCAATGCGGGCAGGCTGAATGCCGGCCCAATTACATTAATCATATCAATGATTAATGTTTTTGGAAAGCATATCCGGTCCATAGGCGGTAAACGACAACGGGGCCTGCACGGCATCGTGCAGGCCCCGTCGGGCTGGGCCGGATCGACCGGTTCAGTCCGGGAACAGTTCGAGGATCTTCATGCCTTCGAAACCGGTCAACCATGTTTTGTAGGCCATTTCGCTATGGGCACGCCAGTGAGCGGCGGCCCCGTCGGAATCATGCGCCTCGATGAGGTCGATCATCTTCTTGTGCGATTTCAGGCCCTTGGCCGCGAACTCGAGGTTCCCCGCCTTGTCTTTTTGCTGGCGCCTCTGCGTCACTACCATCGTCTGGTAACGCTTGACGACCTCGTTGAGCGCACGCACCAGGTGTATCAGCGGACGGTTGTTCGACAACTCGACGAGGGTGCTGTGGAACGCGACGAGTGCGGTCGCGAAAGCCTGCGGATCGCTGAGCGCTGCGTGCTCGTCGTCCAGACGTGCACGCAGCGTCTCGATGTCCGCCGAGGTGGCACGGCCGGCCAGTTGGCGAACCACGCTGGGCTCGAAGAAGTTCCGGGCCAGATAGACCTCGTCGATGGTCGTCTCTTCCGACTGCAGCACCAGCAGAAGATAGTACGAAATCAGGTTCGCATCCGGCTCGTGGACGACGGCGCCGCCACGTGCGCCGCGCGCGACCGATACCAGCTTTTCGGTTTCGAGGATACGGAAAGCTTCCCGGATGGTAGGACGGGAGACCCCGAACTCTTCCATCAAACGCGACTCGGAGGGCAGCAGGTCGCCTTCGTTCAACTCTCCCCGGACAATCTGCTTGCGGATGTTGTGCGCCACGATTTCCGAAGCTTTGGGAATGTGCAGCGTTTTCTTGGCAACAGCGGCGACGGCAGGCTTGTCGACCGGCTGGGCTGCGGCAATCGGTTTCGCTGCTTTTGCAGCGGTCGTAGTACTCATTGGATATCTTTCTGTGACACGGATTAGGAGTTTCGCCCTATATAACATTTTGGCGAAAACTTTGCAATCATTATAATCATTGCCGCGCGTTCAGTTTACGCTTTTGCCGACTCGAATGGAGGGCCAACGCACGGCGGCCCTGATCATGTCGTCAGAAGCGCATGCAGGCGCTCGGTCGCTTCGACGAATTCGGTCAGCATGTCGTACACAATTGTGCGTACACTTTGTTCTTCGTGCATGTCGCCAACAATCTGTCCAACCGGGTAGGTCGCGAACTCGCGCGCGGCCTCGCGGTCACGGTCGATACGCAGTTTCGCTTCCGCGACCAGGATCGACTGGAACGGCATCGGTAGCGGCTCCGGAGCGTCCGGTTGCTCCCATGCCTCCGTGAATTTGCTCTTCAAGACGCGACAGGGCTTGCCCGAGATACTCCTGCTCTGGACGGCGTCCTCGGAGCCGGCGGCAAACAGGCGCTCCTTGATCTCCGGCGTGACTTCGCTGCCGGTCGTTCCCAGCCAGATCGAACCGCACCACACGCCGGACGCCCCCAACGCCAGCGCCGCCG
Organism: Massilia putida; assembly: GCF_001941825.1. Taxonomy (NCBI): domain Bacteria; kingdom Pseudomonadati; phylum Pseudomonadota; class Betaproteobacteria; order Burkholderiales; family Oxalobacteraceae; genus Massilia; species Massilia putida. Next base: position 210,167 of record NZ_CP019037.1, on the reverse strand, counting down.
CCATCTGGCGCCCCCGTCCGATGCCGCCCGCGGCCAGTACGGGTCCCGGCGCGAATGCATCCACCACCTGCGGCCACAGCACCATCGACGTGACACTGCCGGTATGGCCGCCCGCCTCCATGCCCTGTGCGATCAGCAGGTCGACGCCCGCTTCCTTCTGCGCAGCCACATGCCCCAGCTTGCCCACTATCGACCCGACCTTGATGCCGTTGGCGTGCGCGCGCTCGACGAGGTGCCTGGGTGGCGCACCAAGGGCGTTCACCAGCAATTTGACGTTTGCGTGGCGAAACGCGACGTCCACCAACATCTCACTCTCGGCAGGCGTCATCTGGATCTGCGCCACCTTGGACCCAACAATCCTCTTGGCTTCCGTTTCCGGCAGCGGGGCAATACCCGCATAGTCGCAAATGCCACGGACGAAGTCGAAGTGGGCCTTGGGGAGAATCGACTCGAGATCGAGCTTTTTGGCGGGCGCCACCTTTTCGTAGTTATTCGGCATCAGGATGTCGATGCCGTAAGGCTTCCCGCCAATATGCTCATCGATCCAGTTCAGTTCGACCTCCAATTGCTCGGCGGTGAACCCCGCTGCCCCGAGCACGCCCATGCCGCCGGCACGCGACACCGCGACGACAACGTCGCGGCAGTGGGAAAAAGCAAAAAGGGGCAGGTCAATGCCCAGCATTTCACAAACCTGGGTCCGCATGATGTCTCCTCGTTCTGATTCCAGTCGAGTCTGTTTGAGTGTGGGTCCTCCGGTCCATATCGTTGCCAGAGGTATCGCGTCGGACGGCCGGACTGCAACCGTTACTTGCGCATATTAATATTAATCATTAAGATAATTAGACACAACTGAATAATTTTGGACAGCGCAACTGAGGAGATAACGGTGACGACTTCCCATTCGTCCGGGCGCAAGCGCGACCTGGCGGCATTTTTCAATCCCCGCAGCATTGCCATGGTAGGCGCCTCCGAGCGCTCGTCCTGGTCGATCGGCGTTGCCGGGCGTTTCCGCGACTACGGCTATGCCGGCAAGGTATTCGCGGTCAACCGCAACGGCAACGACGCGCACGGCTATCCTGGCTTCAAGTCGTGCAAGGACATCGGCGAACCGGTCGACTTCGCGTACCTGATGGTGCCGGCCGAGGTCACGCTCGATGCGCTGGCCGACGCCGCCGACGCCGGAATCAAGCACGTCTCCATCCTGACCTCGGGCTTCGCCGAAACCGGTGACGCCGGCGTCGAGATCCAGGACAGGCTCCTGGCCTACGCCGAGGAGCGGGGCATCACCTTCATGGGCCCGAATTCCCTGGGCTTCGCGAATATTTCGAAGCGCACCATGGCGACCTCGATCCCGACCCGGCTCCCGGTGCTCGACGGCAGCGTCGCCCTGCTGTCGCAGAGCGGCGCGGTGGTCGCCGAGGTGTGCAAATTCGCGCACCAGCAAGGCGTCGGCCTGAGCTTCGTCGCCGCGACCGGCAACGAGGCCCAGTTGGGACTGACGGACGTGATGGACTATCTGGTGGACGACCCCGCGACCCGTGTGATCGGCGTGTTCGCCGAATCGATCCGCGATCCGCAGGCGTTTCGCGCCGCCGCGCGGCGTGCGCTGGCGGCGCGCAAGCCCATCGTCATCCAGAAGGTCGGCAAGAGCGACATCAGCGCGGCGATCGCCCAGGCGCATACCGGATCGCTGGTCGGCGACGACAAGGTGTTCGATGCCGTGTGCCGGCAGTTCGGCGTGATCCGCGTCGAGTCGATCGAAGAGCTGGTGGCGACTTGCGACCTGATGTCGCGCATGCCTCCCCTGGCCCAGCCGGGCATCGGCGTAGTGTCGATCTCGGGCGGCGCATGCGGCATGTTCGCCGACCAGGCGCAGGCCGCTGGCGTCGTTCTGGAACAGTTCACGCCGCAAACCCAGGCACGGCTCAAGGAAGTGCTGCCGGAATTTGCCTCCAGCCTGAACCCGCTGGACATCACCGGCGCCGTGTTTCGTGCTCCCGAGATCTGGGAAAAAACACTGCCGGTCGTGGCCAGCGACCCCAAGGTCGGCATGGTGGCGATCATCAATTTCATGCCGGCGACAGAAAAGGAACTGGCGGGGTTGCGCGAGACCGTGATGGCGATGGGGCGCGGCTTTGCCGCCTGCGGCAAGCCCGGCATCGTCGTACTGCCGACCTCGCAACCGGTGGGCGCTGTGATGACCGGTATCGTCAAGGAGGCCGGGTTACCGGGCCTGGGGTTCGGCACCCAGCTGACGGTACGCGCAATTGCCGGCCTCGTGCAATGGTCGGCCCGGGTGGCCAACCCGGAAACGACGGCAACCGCGCATCCGGCCGAATCCGCGCCGGCATCGGCCGTCCGCCCCGGCACGGAACGCGAAGTCCTGGACTTCCTCGCATCGCGCGACGTGCCCGTGATCCCCGCCAAGGTGTCGCGCAGCGCCGCCGAAGCGGTGGCATTCGCGCGCGACATTGGCGGCAAGCTGGCCCTGAAGATCCTGTCGGCCGACATCCAGCACAAGACCGAGGTCGGCGGCGTGAAGTTGAACGTGGAAGGCGACGACGCGGTGACGGCGGCCTGGAACGCCATCGACGCTTCGGTGCGACAGCACTGTCCGCAAGCCGCCATCGACGGCATCATCGTCTCGCCAATGCGGTCGAGCGGCGTCGAACTGTTCGTCGGTACCGCGCGCGATCCGCACTGGGGTCCGGTACTGGCCGTGGGCCTGGGCGGGGTCTGGGTCGAAGTCATGGCCGACACGGCGGTGCGTCCGCTGCCGGTCACGCCCGCCGACGTCAAGGACATGCTGGGCAGCCTGCGCGGCGCCAGGCTGCTACAGGGGTTCCGCGGCAGCAAGCCGGCGGACCTGGATGCGGTCGCGCAGGCGGTGGCGCGCATCGGCGACGCCGCGCTCGCTCTGGGTCCGGATCTGCTCTCGCTCGAGATCAACCCGCTGCTGGTCGACGGCGATCGCGTCGAGGCGCTGGATGGCCTGTGCGTATGGAGCCAGGCATGACGACGCACCTTGCCGCCATCGACGACAGCCGTGCGGAACGTGTGCCCGTCATCATCGGCATCGGCGAGGTGACGGAACGGGTGCAGCCTGAGCAGATCGGCCGCGAGCCTTTGGCCCTCGTCGCCGAAGCGATCCGGATCGCCCTGCAGGACAGCGGTGCGCCTCCCGGCGCGGCGCTGGCCGACAGCATCGGCGCACTCGAGCTCGTCAATCAGATGGGTTGGCGTTACGAGGACCTGGCACGCAGCGCCGCAGACGCCGCGGGACTGCATGCCGCCCACGCGAGACAGAGTCCGGTGGGCGGCAACATGCCGACGAAGCTGCTGGGCGACCTCGCCCAGCGCATTGCGGCGGGCGAACTGGTCGCGGGCCTGGTCTGCGGCGTCGAAGCGACGGCCTCGCTGGCGAACGCGGGCAAGCTGAAGCAGGCGCCACCCTGGACACCGCAGCCGCCGGCCGCACAGGGCGTGCGCCGGCCAGACTTCTTCCATCCGGAATTACTGAAATACGAACTGTTCGCGCCGGTCGACGTCTACCCGTTCTACGACAACGCTCTGCGCGCGCACTGGCAGCAGAGCTACGCCGAGGCGCAGGCCGAATCCGGGCAGATCGGTGCGCTCATGGCCCAGGCCGCCGCTTCCAATCCCTACGCCTGGCTGCCGCAAGCGCGCGACGCCGCGGAAGTGGCGACGCCGTCTCCGGCCAACCGCATGGTGGGCCACCCCTACACCAAGTGGATGGTCGCGAATCCGATGGTGAACCAGGCCTCGGCCGTAGTGGTCACCAGCCTGGCGCATGCGCGCCGGCTGGGCATACCGGACAGCCAGGTCGTATTCGTGTGGGGCGGCGCCGGTGGCGCGGAACCGCGCGACATCCTCGGTCGCGTCAGGTTCACCGAGGCACCGGCCATGGAAGCGGTCCTGCGGCGCACGCTACACGTCAACAGCCTGGACGCGCGCGACATCGACTTGCTGGAACTGTACAGCTGCTTCCCTTGCGTGCCCAAGCTGGCACGGCGGGTACTGGGCGTGCCGGCGGACCGGCCGTTGTCGGTGACCGGCGGTCTCGTCTTCTTCGGTGCCCCGGTCAACAACTACATGGGCCACGCCATCTGTGCCATGGTACGCGCGCTGCGCAGCGGCCAGGGCCGGACCGGCCTGTTGTACGGTAACGGCGAATATGTCACCAAGCACCATGCGCTGGTGCTGGCCGACCGCCCCGCCCCGGAACTCGTCTCGGTGCGCAACCTCGACCTGCAGGACGAACTGGACACCATGGTGCGCGGCGTGCCTGCCGTGGAGACCGCTTACAACGGCCCCTCGCGGATCGAGACCTACACCGTCAAATATGGCCGTGACGGCACGCCGGAACGCGGCATCGTCATCGGCCGCACCACCGGCGGCAAGCGCCACCTGGCGCGTGTGACCGATGCTGCCGCGCTGGCCGCGCTGGTCTCGCCCTCGCACGAGGCCGTCGGCCTGGCCGGGCAGGCGCGCACGCGCGAGGATGGCTACACTTATTGGGAGCAGGCATGAACAACGAAGTCAACATCGGGTCGACCATGACATCTGAAGACAGCGTGCTGTACGAGCAGGTTGGCGAGCACATCGCCGTGGTCACGCTTAACCGGCCTCAAGCGCGCAACGCCATCAACCCGGAAGTCGCGCAGGCGCTGCATCGTATTCGCGAACAGATCGACGCAGACGAGCGGATCCGCGTCGCCATCCTGACCGGCAGCGGCACCGGGGTGTTCTGCGCCGGCGCCGACCTGAAGGCCGTGACGACCGGCCGCGCCGGCGCGTCCGGCCTCTCGACCGAGGGTGGCGGCTTCGCAGGTTTCGTCAAGGCGCGCCGCGCCAAGCCCTGGATCGCAGCGGTGCGCGGCAAGGCTTACGGCGGCGGCTTCGAACTGGTGCTCGCCTGCGATCTTGCCGTGGCTGGGCAGAGCGCCCAGTTCGCGCTGCCGGAAGCGAAGATCGGCGTGCTCGCGGCTGCCGGTGGCGCATTTCGTATCGCGCAGCTGCTGCCGCGTGCCCTGGCCAACGAGATCCTGGTGACCGGCAACGCGATCTCGGCGGGCCGGGCGTACGACCTCGGCCTGCTCAATCGCGTCGTCGACGACGAGGAGGTATTGGCGGAAGCGCTGCGGCTCGCCGCCGACATCGTCAAGAACGCGCCGTTGTCGGTCAAGGCGTCGCTGGACATCGTGCGCGCCGCGGCCAGCCCGGGCGAGGACGCCATGTGGCAGATCAATGACGAGTGGGCTCAGCGCATCGTCCATAGCGAAGACGCCAAAGAAGGACCGCGGGCGTTCCTGGAAAAACGCGCACCAAGGTGGGCTGGCCGCTAGGCCGGCGCCCACCGAATCGAAAAAGCATCCTGGAGATACCAGATGGACTACAACACGATCCTGTACGAGGTGACGCCCGACCGCGTCGCCACCGTTACCATCAACCGACCCAAGGCATTCAACTCCTTTACGGTGGAAATGCGGCGCGAATTCGAACATGTCTGGCAACGCATCAAAGAGGACCCGGCCGTCCACGCGGTCGTCCTGCGGGCAGCGCCCGGCAAGGCATTCTCGACCGGTGCCGACGTCAAACTGAACACGCCTGCCATCATTACCGGTTCCGAGAACGTCTGGGACCAGTCCGACCCCGGCGAGAGCCTCGGCCCCAAGGCGAACCGGCTCTGGAAACCCGTGGTGACGGCGGTGCACGGCCTGTGCTGTGCCGGGGCATTCTACTGGCTCAACGAAAGCGACATCGTCATCTGTTCCGACGATGCGCAATTCTTCGATCCGCACGTTTCCTACGGGATGGTCTGCGCCGTCGAACCGATCGGCCTCGCGCGCCGGCTCCCGCTGCAGGAAGTATTGCGCATCGCCCTGCTCGGCAACGACGAACGCATCAGCGCGGCGACCGCGCTGCGTATCGGCCTGGTGAGCGAAGTCACGTCGCTGGATACCCTCTGGGAGCGGGCCCACACCCTGGCCGCCAAGATCGCCACCAAACCCACCGCCGTCATCCAGGGCACGGTGCGGGCGATCTGGGAATCGCTCGACCTGCCGCGCACGACGGCGATCTCGAATGCGCTCAAGTACTGCCAGCTGGGATACAACCTGCCGGAACAGGCCGACGTGGCCGAATTGGCGAAGCAGCCTCGCACGTACGAGGTGCGCTGAGCGGCGTGGCGGCAGCCGGCCGCTGTGCCGCCGCCCGCGCATAATCATATATATCTTTACATTCATTTATAGGTATGTGAGAATATTCCGGCAACCTCACATCCGGGGATGACACCAACAGGAGACCCTCATGTCACGTTTTGTATTCAGCGCCGATTCCCACATCAGCGAGCCCGCCAAGATCTATCTCGAGAAACTGCCTGCGTCGATGCACCACCTGGCGCTGCGTACGGACAAGCAGGAGAAGACCTTCATGGTCAAGATGGGCGACACCGTCCTTCTGAAGCTCCAGCTGGGCGACGGCTTCTCCGGTTCGCCGCGCCACGGTTCGAACGACCTGGTATTGCGCCGCAAGGACATGGAACTCGACGGCATCGACGCTGAAGTCCTGTTCCCCAATCTCGCCCTGATGCTGTACAACATCCCCGACTGGGAAATCGAACTGGCCACCGCCCAGATCTACAACGACTGGTGCATTGCCCACGTGGAAGGCCACCGCGACGCATTCGTGCCGACCGCCGTACTGCCTGTGGGCAAGCTGTCGGAAACACTCAACGAGTTCAAGCGCATCGCCGCGCTGGGCTACACCGCCGCGATGCTGCCCGTCGTGACACCGAAGGACGTGCCGCGCTATAACAGCGAGGAATGGGATCCGATCTTCGCCTTCGCTGCGGCCGCGCGCATTCCCCTGATCTATCATACGGGTACCGGTCTGGCTGACGTCGTCGTCGAGCGTGGTCCGGGTGCCGCCATCTTCAACTATACGCGCCAGATCAGCGACGCGATGGACACGTTCAGCCTGCTGATCGCCGGAGGCGTGCTGGACCGCAACCCCGAAGCGAAGGTGGTCGCGATCGAGTCAGGCGCCTCGTGGCTGGGCGCCCTCGGCGAGCGCATGGATGAAGTGGCGCGCGCCCACGATTTCTATGTGCGCCCGAAGCTCAAACGTGCGCCGAGCCAGATCATCCGTGACCAGATCGCCTGCTCCTTCCAGTTCGACCGCGCGGGGATCATGGCGCGCCACGTCACCGGCACGCAGGCGTTGCTCTGGGCGTCCGACTATCCGCATATGGAAGGCACCTTCCCGAATTCGCGTGACGTGCTGGGCAAGCTGTTCGACGGCATCGACATCAGCGAGGAAGAAAAAGCCGCGATTGTCGGCGGCAACGCAGCGCGCCTGTTCCGCCTGGACCGCGCTGGCGCCGCGTAACCCTGCAGCAAGCCCGCCCGGGCCGCCCTCCGGCCCCTCCGGGCAGTTTCGCCCATCGAACGCAACAGTCTTCCCTTCCCTGCTGCATCCTGGATACGCGCTGTCCGCAACACCCAACCAAGCCCACGGTACGTCCGCACAGTCGCCGCGCCGCTCTGCGTCCATCCTGCAAACCCGATTGCCTCGGCGCGTCGGTTTCGTCGCACTGACGGCGGGCCAAAAAAAAGCCGCCAGGTCCCGAAGAGGCTTGGCGGCAAATGGAGGAATAGAAGTGTTCGCTGATGCGCTTCGCCCTCAGCGGGGAAGATCGAGCCCTCGCTGCGCGATCAGGGTGCGCTGGATTTCATTGGTGCCGCCGCCGACCACGATCATGATCGAATGGCGCAGCATATGCTCCAGGCGCCCATCCGTGATGGCGCCGAGCGCGCCCTGGCTGAGCGTCGCTCCCGTGCCGAGCATATCCAGCGCGGCTTCACCCAGGCGCTGCATCAACTCGCCGCTGAACACCTTGCTCATCGCCGCTTCCCAGGTCGCGACCTGGCCTTGCTCGGCCATCGCGACGCTGCGCGTCAGCAGTTGGCGCGCCGCTTCGATTTCCGCGGCCAGCGTGCCGATCCGGTCGGCCGCAACCGGATCGATCGTACCCGCCGCACGCAGCGCCGCGACGACCTGCTCGAAGGCGGCACGCGCCGCCGCGACGAAGCCGCCCATCACGATACGCTCGGTCGCCAGTGCCGCGGTCAGGATCGCCCAGCCCTGGTTGACTTCGCCGACCAGGGCGGTGGCCGGAACCCGGACGTTGTCGAGGAACTCGGTGCAGAACGTATGCCCATACATGGCCATCGACGGTCGGATCGTGATGCCGGGTGTATTCATGGGCACGATGAACACGCTGATTCCGGCATGCTTCGGTTTCGCATCCGGATCGGTGCGCGCGGCCAGCCACATGTAATCGGCATACTCGGCACCGGTGGTCCACAACTTCTGGCCGTTGATGACCCATTCGTCGCCATCGCGCACGGCGGTGGTCTTCAGCGCCACCAGGTCGGAACCCGCTTCCGGCTCGCTGTAGCCAAGGCAGAATGTGATCTCGCCGCGCGCGATACGCGGCAGGAATTCGTCCTTCTGCTGTTGCGTGCCATAGGTCATCAGCGCATGGGCCTGGATACCGCCACGGCTGTTCGGGGCACCCGCCAGCTGGCATTCCTCGATGAACGCCAGTTGCTCGAACGGCGTGCGGGCCTGTCCGCCGTACTCCTTGGGCCAGCTCAGCGTATTCCAGCCCTGCTCGCCCAGGCGCCGCGCGTACTCCGGGTCGTAGCCACGCTTCTCGGGCGGCAGCTCTTGCTGCACGAGCTTGCGGTCCGTGGTCCAGTTGTCTGCGATCCACGCCCGTACCTCCTGCCGGAAAGCATTGCCGACCTCGCCCAGATCGTATTCGGGCAACGGCGTGCCGTCACGGAGGAGCCATTGCGCCAGCTCCGCACGTGCGCGTTGCACGCCGCCGCAACGCACGAGATCCCCATGCGTCCGGCGGAAATGGCGCGGCGCTTCGTGTTCCTCGGCATATCCGATCGCGGCAAAGACATGATGCGTCTCCAGCGATACCTGGCGCAGCGCCGGACCGGAAAACGCCAGCGCAGCGGATGCGTAATAGCGCCAATCGCTGCCGCCGCGGTCGCGGCTGGCGGCCGCATTGTCCAGTGTCAGCCGCGCGCCATCCAGCCGGGTCAGGCAATCCGCCAGCTTGTGCTGTACCGCCTGGAAGCGGCCGATCGGTTGACCGAACTGCTTGCGCTCGCGTGCGTGTTGCAGGACCAGATCGAACCCCCTGCCTGCTGCGCCCAATGCACGGGCCAGCAGGCTCAAACGCACGACGAGACCCGCCTCATCCAACGCCGCGGAAGTCACCTCCACAACTGTTGCGGGCGCGTTGTCGAAGTGCAGCTGCGCGAGCGGTGGGACTGACAGGCCGGGTGTCGATACCACGGTAACCCCGGCCGCGTCGGCCTCGACGATCGCGATCACCGGTGTCCCGTCGGCACGTTCGGCTCGGACCAGCAGGTGCGTGGCCCCGGCCGCGCCTTCCGCGAAGGCCAGCTCGCCTTGCAGGCTTGCGTCGCGCAGCACGGCGCGACCGGCACGTGCGTCGCCATCGTCGGCGCCCAGCGCCAGGCCCAGCCTGGCTTTGCCGGCTTCCACAGCGTCCAGCAGGGCATCGACTTCAGCGTCGGCGCCACGCCCCAGCAGCATGTTGGCAACCACGGCGGCCGTGACGGGCGCCGGACAGGCCGCGCGCCCCAGTTCTTCCATCGCAACCAGTACTTCGCGCAAGCCGCCATAACCTTGCTCGCCGCCCAGCGCGAGCACGCCGAGCGATCCGAGCCGCAGCGTGATCGCCGCGACAGCCGCCGGATCGGCGGCGTGGTCCAGTGCGCGGTCGGCCGGCCAATGCTCGGCCAGCATATTGCGCAGACTATCGCGTAGCAGCGCGCGGTCTGCGTCAGTTGTCTGGCTGGCCGGGTGAAGCAGTGCATTCATGAATGTCTCCGTCTGGATGAGCGATCCCGAAGTGTATCCAGACGGGTCGCACGCTGTCAATAAACATATATATGATTAATATCCTTTTCTCGTCCGACCGCATCAGGTCGGCAACATGCCTGCCATGAGGTCGGCCGTCATCTCCGCGGTCGCTGCCGACAGTGTCCAACCTAGATGCCCATGCCCGGTATTGTAGAGGACCGACGGACGCTTGCCGCGGCCGACGCGCGGCATCAGGTCAGGCATCATTGGCCGCAATCCGGCCCATGGTACGACGCTGCGTGTGCTCACGCCGGGGAAGCATTGCCTTACCCAGTCAATCAGCGGCGCAATGCGGTCGGCTCGGATATCGCGATTAAAACCATTGAACTCGGCCGTCCCGGCAACACGAAAGCGCCCCACGCCAAGCCGGCTTGTCACCAGCTTGGTGGCATCGTCGAGCAGACTGACATTGGGAGCAGCGGCCCGGCTGGCGTCATCCGTAAGGTTGACCGTAATCGAATAGCCCTTTACCGGATACACATTGACACGGTCGCCCACGCGGGCGGCCAGGTCGCGACTCGCCGTCCCGGCGCAGATCACCACCGCATCGCAGAGCACCTTATCGTTGGCACCATCTTGCAGCACATCGACCTCGGCACCATGCGCGGTGGCAGCGAGATCGATCACCCTGCACCCGAATCGCATCTTCACGCCGAGGCGCTGGGCGGCTGACGCGAGACCGAAGGTAAACTTGTGGATGTCGCCGGTACTATCGCTCTCGGTGTAAAAGCCACCGTAGTACGTGCCGGCCAGCGTGGGCTCGATCGCACGCATTTCAGGCGGCGTGACGGCGCGCCGCGGCAGTCCGCCTTGTGCCAGCAGCTTCGATACCTGCCAGGCGTGGTCGAATCCGGCGCGGTCGCGATAGATGTGCAGGATGCCTTCGCGCTTGTGGTCGAAGTCGATGCGTTCGTCCGCAGCCCATCGGAACAGGTGCTCGCGCGCGGCGACCGCCAGCCTGGCGGTGACGATCGTGTTGTCGCGGTAGCGCGGCATGGCGGCGACGAATTCGGCGAACCACGACAGCTTGTGCCAGCTCGGTTTGGGATTGACGAGCAGCGGCGCATCGTTCTTCAGCATCCACTTCAATCCCTTGAGCACGGTGGAGGTGTGGTTCCAGACTTCCGCATTCGAAGCGGACAACTGGCCGCCGTTGGCGTACGATGTTTCCATCGCTGCATAGGGGTGCCGTTCCAGCAGGGTGACGGCGTAGCCGCGCTTCGCGAGCGCATAGGCAGTGGTGACACCGGTGATGCCGCCGCCGATGATGGTGATGGTTCTCATGAGGATAACTCCCGATCGTCAAAGGTCGATCATTGCGCACCTGCGCAGTGACACCCCCTCTGTTTTGGACCTGAGAGATTCACGCGGGCCGTTGTAAAGGCCTGCACTTGCTCCTGCGGTGTACCCGGCGACGTCGGCCGGGCAGCTCTTCAGAGTGTTCAGCATCGGTACCGGTCCTTTTGCCTGAGAGTTTCCGGGGCGGTTGCTCCTTCGGCGCTGTTCCGCCTGGCGGACAGTCTCTCCCGATACGATGGCGGCGTCGAGCCGCGATAGTAGAACCTGATGCGGCCGCACCGGGCGGTCGCGAAGATGTGTCAACACTCGACGATATTGACGGCCAGGCCGCCACGCGACGTCTGCACGAGCCCGCCCAAGGGGTCGCAGGTCAGGCCCAGGTGGTGTTCCATGCCCATCTCCGCCGCGTTCCCGACCTGGCCCAATCTGGCGCCCAGCTGTAGAGCATACCGACGGCGCCGGCCGTCAGAAGGAAGTCGACGATGCCGTCATCGGTCGCGCCCGGGACGGGGCGGTCATCGTCGCGCAGCACGGCCGGGATGATGCCGGTACAGTTCGGGCCATTGGGTGTTCCGCGAAGACCGTGCGTGAACTCGAGGGCCCGATGCCGACCTTGGACAAATCAAATACGCTGACGGCCATACACCTTTTCCTTTGCTTCCGCGCCGTCAGGCTGGATCCACGCGAGCCCAATCAGGCTGCCGATAAAGGCAACGATCCCAAACACGGCAAAGAACAGTTCCATGCCCGCGCTGACGTCGCCACCCGAGCGTGCGATGAGCAGTCCAATCGCAGCCGGGGCGACGATGCCTGCGCTGGTCACCACGCCGTTGTGAATCGCGAGCATGGCCCCACGCTTCTCCGGCGCCGCGATGTGCGCCACGATGGCGTAGCCGAATACCGGCAGCAGGTTGATTGCCAGGGAACCGATGAAATACAGGGCCAGCACGGCGCGCATGTCGCGGTGCGCCAGGTGCATGGAAAAATAGGCGGCGGCGCCCACCGCGCACCCCAGCATCGGCGGGACAACCATCGCTTTCCGGAACGATGTCCCTGCCTTGAGCGCACGTTCCGCCAGCCAGGACGCGATGTAGCTCAGTACGATCACGGCCAGCGTCAGGGTCGTGAGGTAGATGGCCATCGTGCCCGGCGCAAGCCCCACGCCCTGCTGCAGATAGACGGCCAGCCAGCTGAATCCGAGCACGTTGGGCATGTACCCGATGAAGCCCAGGAGGGACACGGTGATGAAGGTTCGGTTCAGCAGGAGCTGCCGGTACGTGGCCGACTTGCCTGCTGCGCCGTGCGCGCGGTCGTCGACCTGGCCTTCGCGGCCGAAGACCAGCCACAGCGCGATCCAGACGAGGCTCAGGACGCCAAGGGCGACATACGACTGTCGCCAGCCATATTTCAGGATGGCCAGCGGCAGCACCGCGCCGGACAAGAGCCCGCCGATGGCCAAGCTGATCTGGAGGAGCGACGAGATCCTCACCCGTTCGCCCGGCGCGACCCATTTGAACCCGGCGTGCTGGGTGATCGCGGTGGCCGGACCGGTGCCGATGCCCAGCAGCAGGCGGCTGACCACCAGCGAAGCAAAGCCGGACGCGAAGTTGACGATGAACTGCGAGGTCGCCCACACCGCCGACATGCCTACCAGGATCCATCTGGTCTTGACCCGGTTCGCGAGAAAGCCCAGCGCGATGCCGGACACCGAGTACAGGAAGAAGAATGCGCTGCCAGCGAATCCGAACTGCACTGGCGTCAATGCGAGATCGCGGATGATCGCCGGCCCCGCGAATGAAAAGATCAGCTTGTCGCAGGCACTGATGACGACCACGCACATCAGCAGCAGTATCGTGATCCGGCGGTGGCCGGTGTGGGGGGTGCTCATGTCGATATCTCCTCGTGGGTATCGTTATGCCGGCGCGAGCACAGTCTCGACAAGCGCGCCCCAGAAACCGGCGCCGATCGGGATGATCTCGTCGTTGAAATCGTAGCCGGGGTTGTGCACCGAACACCCGCCGAAGGTGCCGACGCCGTTGCCAAGTGCGATATAGCAGCCCGGCCGCGCTTCGGCCATGGTGGCGAAGTCTTCGCTGCCGAGACCGCCCTTGCGCTTGACGGTAATAACGTTCTGCTCGCCGAGCAGCTTGGTCAGCACTTTCCTCGAGACCGCCGTCGGCTCGGGATGATTGACCAATACCCCGATGCAGTGTTCGAATTCGATCTCGAACGACACCTCATAGGTGGCGCACACGCCCGCCACGACCCCGTTGATCCGCTCTTCGAGCTGGTTGCGTACCTCGGGCGTGCAGGCACGTGTATTGAGTTTGACGACGGCTTCGTCGGGAATCACGTTGAAGGTCTCGCCCGTGTGGATGGCACCCACGCTGATGACGGCCGTCTCGTCGGGCGACACGTTGCGTGCGACGATGGACTGCAGGGACATCACGAGGGCTGCCGCGGCCAGGACCGGATCCCGGGTCAGATGCGGCATGGCGCCGTGGCCGCCCTTGCCGCGGATGCGCACGGTGGCGCGATCCGACGACGCGGTGATGGGCCCTTCCAGGCAGACCGCCTGGCCGACCGGCAACCCGGGCGCATTGTGCATCGCATAAACGGTATCGCACGGGAAGCGCTCGAACAAGCCGTCTTCGATCATCTTGCGGGCGCCATCCAGGGTTTCCTCCGCCGGCTGGAAGATCAGGTGCACGGTGCCGTCGAAATCAGCATGCCTGGCGATGTAATCCGCACCGCACAGCAAGGTTGCCGTATGGCCGTCATGGCCGCAGGCGTGCATCTTGCCGTCATGGACGCTGCAGTAGGCACGCCCCGGGGCTTCCCGGATGGGTAACGCGTCCATGTCGGCGCGCAGGCCGATGCTGCGCGTCGAGTTGCCGCGCTTGAGGGTGGCGACGACGCCCGTGCCGCCGACGCCCTCGGTCACGTCGTACCCCAGTTCGCGCAGCTTGGCGGCGACCAGCGTGCTGGTTTCCTGTTCTTCGAATCCGAGTTCCGGATGGCGGTGGATCCACTGGCGGATGGTGGTGTATTCGGGCGCCATTTGCCTGGCTTTTTCGATGTGACTCATGATGAACCTGTGTTGGGTTGTTGATAGGCTGAACGGCGTGTTGCGCGGTCAGAAGTTGTGGTACATGCCAACCGCGAGATCGGAGACCCTGGCGCCGGCAGTCGGGAGCGGCGACCCGCTCGCGTAGTCGATCGTCATCGCGGATTTGGCGCCGTTCCGGATCAGGGAATAGCGGAAATACAGGGCTGTGAGCCTCGACAGGAAGTACTCGTCGCCGAGGGTGGTGGCGAAGGCGTGGTTGCGGCTCTGCGTGGTATCGCGGTACACGACCGACAGCTTCCACAGGTTGGCGCCGAGCCGTGCCGTACCGCCCAGCGAGCTGACGCGGGCCATGTAATTTCCCACGCGCTTCGGGGCGATCAGCTGGTAGGAAGCGGACACCACATATTTGCTCATGTCATAGACAAGCGCCGCCCCGGATGCATCGGTGCGCACCGTGGTATCGGTACAGGTCACCTGGCTGGGATCGCCGGATTTCGGATCGCACCAGGTCTGGTTGAACGACGCCACGCTGTACAGACGATGGCCGCCCGGTGTGGTCACCCAGGTCAGGTTCACGCCGCGGTTTTGCGTGGCAGGTCCGCCCTGCGACCGGTCGGTCTTGACCGCATACAGCCACTGGGTGCTGAGACCCGCGATGGTTGGCGACATGTAGACGATCGACTTGTTGACCCGGGATTCCACCGTGCTGGACCCTTTGCCGAGATCGGCGGCACCGCTCAGGTAGGCCCAGGGCGAAATCTTCGCATTGCCGAGGAACGGGTCGACGTACAACTGCAGGCCGACACCAAACTGCTTACCCATCTGCAGCGTACCGTAGCGCGGATTGGTCATCGCGATCGTGGACTGGCGATTGAACAGCGTGCCCGCCTGTTGCAGCGTGCCGTCATCCGCATTCAGTCCCGCCTCGAGATCGAAGAACACTGCGGTGCCACCGCCCAGCTCTTCCCGTCCGTAGAAGCCGAGCTTCGACGTCCATGTGCCGCCGCTGAGCATGCGGTTTACCGTCGTACCACCTGCATCGAGACGGTCGAGATAAAGGTCAACCGATCCGTAAACCTTGAACGCATCGCCGGCCTTCGGTATCAAGCCAGGATAAAAACCGGGCAGGAACGATTCAAACACACCTTGCGCACACACTGCCCCGTGTACTGCGTACAAAACCACTGCCAGCGTACCCACCTTCAGTTGAATCTTCCGCGCTTCCACTGCCGTCCCCCTGTCCTGGTTAAGTCGTTTCCGTAATCGTTTATGACAGGACGATTAAACGACAGCTGCATTTTTCCAACAAAGGAAAAGTTTTCACTGGTATAAAATTTGGTTATATTTAAAGGCGTTTCCCGTTCGGAGCACTCATGAAGTTGAACCAGTTGAAAGCGCTGGTGGCGATCGCCAAGGCCGGCAGTATCCAGGAAGCGTCACGGTTGATGAACGTCACCCAGCCGGCGCTCAGCAAGTCGATCATCGAACTCGAACGCGAGCTTGGCGTTCCCCTGCTCATCCGCGCTGCCAAGGGAGCGACCCTCAATTCGTACGGCACGATGATTGCGAAGCGGTCGCGCGCTATCCAGAAGGAAGTGGATAAGATCTACGAAGAAGTGGATGCCCTGCGTGGTGACCAGAGCGGACGGGTAACGATCGGATTGTCGCCGCCGGTCGGCGGCGCGATCGTGGCGGAAGCGGTCGGCACTTTTCGCAAACAGCGCCCGTCGACGCTCCTGCATCTGCTGGAATTGCGGCCGTCGCAGATCATCGACGGACTGCGCGATGGCATGCTCGACTTCGGTATCGTCAGCCATTACGGCGAAACCGGGCCAGCGGGCCTGAAATGGGTCAAGCTCTACAGCACGGCGTCCAGGCTGGCAATCGGCGGTACGCGCGCGCGCGCGCGCCACACCATCGAGGAACTGGGAGGATTGGAATGGCTTGTCATGGATGCGCCCGACGACGCGTTCAGTTTCATGCGTACGCTGTTCTCCAAGCTCAACGTGCCGTTGCCGACACAGGTCCTGCATTGCTCGTCGGTTACATTGTATTTTCAACTGGCACAAAGGCTGAATGCCGTGAGTGCCTGGGGCGAGATGGCATTTACGACGCTGGACGAGCTGTTTCGGCGAGGGGTCATGAGCCCGATCGAACTCGACACGGAATTGCCGGGGATGAACATATTCCTGGCGTATCAGGACGAAGACTTGCTGACGCCGGCCGCAGCAGCGTGTATTCGATGCCTTCACGCCACTGCCGCCAAGCGCAGATAAGTATGGGTATATCGCCAGGCCAGCATTTCCAGCAGTAGTATTTTCCTCCAGGCGATCGTTTCTGTTACAGAGTAGCCACCGAAGTCAGGAACCTCCGCGTTACGCCGTCCGCCATTGCCTTCAATTCTGCCTCGTCAAAAACGGAAGGCGGGTCCGACTTGAGTGCTCTCGACTGGGCGCCCATGACACATCCCAAAAACATATCCGACATCACTTCCGGCCCGCATGCGAGGCACAACCGATCCGACCATACGGCCGTGGCGAAGTAGTGCTCCAGGTGCCGTCGCCATGGACCACAATGAACAGGATCGATTTTCTGCGCGAGGGGGATGTCACGCGCAGCCATGGCGTCGGCGTACAACCGGCGCGCCACTGGTGAAAGCGTTTGGCGAAGCAGGTGGAGCGCAATCGTGCTCAAGGTGATGTCGACGCCTTGGTGCCTGTCCCGCAACTCGGCCGAACAGGCGATGTCGCGCTCGAGTTCACGATCGATGATCTTGCACAGCACGCCATGTTTGCCACCGAATTGCGTATAAATCGTCCGTGTGGCCACGCCCGCAGCACGCGCAAGCGACTCGATGCTGACTTGGGCGAATCCCCGTTCGAAAAACAGATGTTTGGCCACGTCGAGCAAGGCATCGTCGCGTTCGTCCACCCGGCACAGTGGCGTCCTGCCCGCTTTGCCCATGCTAGACTCTCCAGGGTCGACGGAAGGGCACAGGCTTTTGCGGAAGGACCGCAGATATCCCTTCCGCGAAGTCATCGTATTGCGTCGTCCCGGCACATGCGGCAAAACGTTCGCCTGCCGGCGACACTGTCAGTACCGAACCGTGACACATCGTTGGTATCACCATCAGGACGGGAATGGCTGGATCGATTCAAACCGTTTCGTCCGGCACGCCAACGTGGCCTTCCATCAGCACGCGCGCGCTTTGGCGCATCATGGTTTTGATCACGATCCATTCTCCCCCTATCTGGAGCACGTCGCCGCCCACGCGTAACGTGCCGGATGGATGGCCGATGCGTACCTCGCGGTCATCGCCAGCCGCAGCCTGGCCGACCACGGTGCCGTGAATCGCGGCGGCGCTGCCGATTGCCACCGCCACCGTGTCCATCATGGCGTCGTGCAATTTGCCCATCGAGAGTACGCGTACCACCAGATCGATATCCCCTGCTGCAATTTGTCGGCCGCTTGTGGACACGTAATCGGCGGGCGGGGCCACGAAGGCGAGCTTTGGAACGTGCCTGCTTCGTGCCGCCTCTTCCACCTGCCCGATCAGGCCCATGCGCACGGCACCGTGGGCGCGGATCGTCTCGAACATCGCCAGCGCCTTCGGGTCGCCGTTGATGGTCTCCTGGAGTGCCGTACCCGTGTAACCAATATCGGTCGCGTTGACGAAGATCGTCGGGACGCCGGCGTTGACGAGGGTCGCGGGCAACGTGCCGATGCCCGGGACGTCCAGTTCGTCCCACAGCTTCCCGGTCGGGAACATGGCACTGCCAGTCCCTTTGACGTCTACGACCGGGTCGATGAATTCCAGCTGGAAGTCGTCCGTCTCCTGGGCCTGCCCGTGCACGACAGGGACGCGAACAATGATCGTCTTGCCGATGTTGGCCTGCCAGATGCGCACGTCCACGATGCCGCCTCGACGAAGACGCTCCCGATGAATGATGCCGCTGCCGATGGCGAAAGCGCCGACCGCCGCCGACAGGCTGCCGCACTCGCCATTCCAGTCGACGAAGGAGTTGCCGACGTCGACCTCGCCGAACAGGCAATCGACATCGTGGCAAGGACGTGCGCTTCTCGACACGATGACGGTCTTGCTCGTGCCGGGCGTGGCGCCGCCCATGCCGTCGATGTGCTTCGCGTACGGGTCCGGGCTGCCGATCACGCGCAGGAGGAATTTGTCGCGCGCTTCGCCCGGGACCCGTGCCGCTTCGGGCAGGTCTTGCAGGCGGAAGAACACGCCTTTGCTGGTGCCGCCGCGCATGTAGACGGCGGGGATTTTGATTTGGGGTGCGTGAGTCATATGTGTTGTCCCTAGCCCGTCTTCCCCGCGCAGGCGGGGACCCAATTTGCACGCGCCGTCGAGATGCGTAAGAAATTGGGCCCCTGCCTGCGCAGGGGCGACGGTTTTTTTTATGCTGCCACTTTGGATGAAGCGAGAAAGTCCTGCGCGAACCGCTGCAGCACCCCGCCCGCCTCGTAGATCGACACTTCCTCGGCCGTGTCGAGACGGCAGATCACCGGCACCTCGACCGTCTCACCGGACTTGCGATGGATGACGAGGGTCAGCGTCGCACGGGGCGTGCGCTCGCCGACAACGTCGAGCGTCTCCGTGCCGTCGATGCCCAGCGTGAGGCGCGTGGTCCCCGGCTGGAATTCCAGCGGCAGCACGCCCATGCCGACGAGGTTCGTGCGGTGGATGCGCTCGAAGCCTTCGGCCACGATGGCTTCCACGCCCGCCAGCCGCACACCCTTCGCGGCCCAGTCGCGCGACGACCCCTGGCCGTAATCGGCACCGGCGATCACGATCAGCGGCTGCTTGCGCTCCATGTACGTCTCGATCGCTTCCCACATGCGCGTGACTTGGCCTTCCGGCTCGATGCGCGCGAGCGATCCGGCACGCACGCTGCCGTCCGGATTGCGCACCATCTCGTTCTTCAGGGTCGGGTTCGCGAACGTGGCGCGCTGCGCCGTCAGGTGGTCGCCACGGTGCGTTGCGTACGAATTGAAATCTTCCTCAGGCAGGCCCATCTTCGCGAGGTATTCGCCCGCGGCGCTATTCATCATGATCGCGTTCGACGGCGACAGGTGATCGGTCGTGATGTTGTCGCCCAGGACCGCCAGCGGGCGCATGCCGGTCAAAGTCCGTTCACCCGCGAGCGCGCCTTCCCAGTACGGCGGACGGCGGATGTAGGTGCTCATCGGGCGCCAGTCGTACAGCGGCGCGACCTTGTCTTCGGTGGCTTCGCGGCGCGCGAACATGATGTCGTAGACCTTGCGGAACTGCTGCGGCTTCACGGCGCGCTCGACGACGGCATCGATCTCCGCATCGCTCGGCCAGATGTCCGCCAGGCGCAC
The DNA here is from genome assembly GCF_001941825.1 of Massilia putida. NCBI lineage: Bacteria > Pseudomonadati > Pseudomonadota > Betaproteobacteria > Burkholderiales > Oxalobacteraceae > Massilia > Massilia putida. The sequence goes on along the minus strand of NZ_CP019037.1, from coordinate 190,444 downwards.
CGGATTGCCGTCGGCATCCAGGCCCAGCACGTCCTTCTCGATGTCGAAGCGGATCGTGCCCGCGATCGCATACGCGACGACGAGCGGCGGCGACGCGAGGAAGGCCTGCTTCGCATACGGGTGGATGCGGCCGTCGAAATTGCGGTTGCCCGACAGGACGGCGGTCGCGTACAGGTCACGCTCGACGATCTCCTGCTGGATCGCCGGGTCCAGCGCGCCCGACATGCCGTTGCAGGTCGTGCACGCGAACGCGACGACGCCGAAGCCCAGCTGCTCCAGTTCCGGCAACAGGCCCGCTTCTTCCAGGTACAGCGGCACGGCCTTGGAACCCGGCGCCAGCGAGGACTTCACCCACGGCTTGCGCGCGAGCCCGCGCGCGTTCGCGTTGCGCGCGAGGAGACCCGCAGCGACCATGTTGCGCGGGTTGTTCGTGTTCGTGCAGCTCGTGATCGCGGCGATGATCACGGCGCCGTCCGGCATTTTCCCTGGCTCGTTCTCGACGATGCCCGTGATGCCGTGCTGCGCCAGCTCCGTCGTCGCCACGCGCTTGTGCGGGTTCGACGGGCCGGCGATGTTGCGCACGACGGTAGCCAGATCGAAGCGCAGCACGCGTTCATATTGGGCGTTCTGCAGCGTGTCCGCCCACAGGCCCGTTTCCTTCGCATACAGCTCGACCAGTTTCACGAGCTCGTCGTCGCGGCCCGTCAGCTTCAGGTATTTGATCGTCTGTTCGTCGATGGCGAACATCGCCGCGGTCGCACCGTATTCCGGGGCCATGTTGGAGATCGTCGCGCGGTCGCCCAAGGTGAGATTCGCGGCGCCCTCGCCGTAGAACTCGAGGTAGGCGGACACCACTTTCGACTTGCGCAGGAATTCCGTCAGCGCCAGCACGACGTCGGTCGCGGTGATGCCGGGGCCCGGCTTGCCGGTCAGCTCGACGCCGACGATGTCCGGCAGGCGCATGTACGACGCGCGGCCCAGCATGACGCTTTCCGCTTCCAGCCCGCCGACGCCGATCGCGATGACGCCCAGCGCATCGACCATCGGCGTGTGCGAATCGGTGCCGACGAGCGTGTCGGGGAATGCCACGCCATCCTTGACCTGCACCACGGGGCTCATGCGCTCCAGGTTGATCTGGTGGAGGATGCCGTTCCCCGGCGGGATCACGTCGACGTTCTCGAACGCCTGTTTCGTCCATTCGATGAAGTGGAAGCGGTCCTCGTTGCGGCGGTCCTCGATGGCGCGGTTCTTCGCGAACGCGTCCGGATCGAAGCCGCCACACTCCACCGCCAGCGAATGGTCGACGACGAGCTGCGTCGGCACGACCGGGTTCACGAGGGCCGGATTGCCACCTTCAAGCGCGATGGCGTCGCGCAGGCCGGCCAGGTCGACGAGGGCCGTCTGGCCGAGGATGTCGTGGCACACGACGCGCGCGGGGAACCACGGGAAGTCAAGGTCGCGCTTGCGCTCGATGATCTGCTTCAGCGACGGCACCAGCGCCATCGGTTCGCAGCGGCGCACGAGGTTTTCGGCCAGCACGCGCGAGGTGTACGGCAGGGTGTCCCAGGCGCCGGGCTGGATCTCCTCGACGGCGGCGCGCGCATCGAAGTAATGGAGGCTGGTGCCGTGCAGGGGTTTGCGGTAATTGCTGTTCATGATGAAGAACCTTGTAAATTCAAACGTCGTCCCTGCGGAGGCAGGGACCCAAGTTCTGCGTGTGCCGTCGAGATGCATGCAAAATTGGGCCCCCGCCTTCGCGGGGGCGACGGCATTTCGCGCGGGCTTACTTCCGTTCCGCGAGCGGCACGAACTTCAGGTCTTCCGGACCGACGTAATTCGCGCTCGGGCGGATGATCTTGTTGTCGATGCGCTGCTCGATGACGTGCGCGGACCAGCCGGACGTGCGCGAGATGACGAACAGCGGCGTGAACATCGCCGTCGGCACGCCCATCATGTGGTACGAGACGGCCGAGAACCAGTCGAGGTTCGGGAACATCTTCTTGACTTCCCACATCACGGATTCAAGGCGCTCGGCGATGTCGAACATTTTGGTCGAGCCAGCCTTGTCGGACAGCGAGCGCGCCACTTCCTTGATCACCTCGTTGCGCGGGTCGGAGATCGTGTAGACCGGGTGGCCGAAGCCGATGACGACTTCCTTGTTCGCCACGCGGCTGCGGATGTCCGCTTCCGCCTCGTCCGCGTTCTCGTAGCGCTTCTGGATCTCGAACGCGGCTTCGTTGGCGCCGCCATGCTTCGGACCGCGCAGCGCGCCGATCGCGCCCGTGATCGCCGAATAGATGTCGGACCCGGTGCCGGCGATGACGCGGCCGGTAAAGGTCGACGCGTTGAACTCGTGTTCCGCGTACAGGATCAGCGACGTGTGCATCGCTTGCACCCATTCCTCCGACGGCTTCGTGCCGTGCAGCAGGTGCAGGAAGTGGCCGCCGATCGAATCGTCGTCCGTTTCGACATCGATGCGCTTGCCGTTGTGGCTGTAGTGGTACCAGTACAGCAGCATCGAGCCGAACGACGCCATCAGGCGGTCGGCGATGTCGCGCGCGCCGGCGATGTTGTGGTCCTCTTTTTCCGGCAGCACGCAGCCCAGCACCGACACACCCGTGCGCATCACGTCCATCGGATGCGCGCCGGCCGGCAGCGCTTCCAGCGCGGCTTTTACCGCGTGCGGCAGGCCGCGCAGCGATTTCAGCCTGGCCTTGTAGCCGCGCAGCTCCGCCTCGTTCGGCAGCTTGCCGTGCACGAGCAGGTAGGCGATTTCCTCGAACTCGCTGTTGCCGGCGACGTCCAGGATGTCATAGCCGCGGTAGTGCAGGTCGTTGCCGGAGCGGCCCACCGAGCACAGCGCGGTATTGCCGGCGGCGACGCCGGACAGCGCCACGGATTTCTTCGGTTTGAAGGTAGCGCCCTCTTGTGCTTCACTCATTTCTTGGTCTCCTGTGTAGATTTGTTCTGGGCGAACAGCGCGTCGAGCTTCTGTTCGTAGCGGTGGTAATCGATGCGCTCGTACAGTTCGGCGCGGGTCTGCATGGTGTCGACGACATTCTTCTGCGTGCCGTCGCGGCGGATGGCCTCGTAGACGTTTTCCGCGGCCTTGTTCATCGCGCGGAACGCGGACAGCGGGTACAGCACGATGTCGACGTCGGCGCCGCGCAGCTCGTCCACGGTGAACAGCGGCGTCGAACCGAATTCCGTGATGTTGGCAAGGATGGGCACCTTCACCGCCTTCTTGAATTGCGCGTACATCTCCAGGCTCGTGATAGCTTCCGGGAAGATCATGTCGGCGCCCGCCTCCACGCACGCGACCGCGCGCTCGACGGCTTTATCGAGACCCTCGACGGCCAGCGCGTCAGTGCGCGCCATGATGACGAAGTTGTCGTCCGTGCGCGCGTCGACGGCGGCCTTCACGCGGTCGACCATTTCTCCCTGGCTGACGATCTCCTTGCCCGGACGGTGGCCGCAGCGCTTGGCGCCGACCTGGTCCTCGATATGGCAGGCGCCCGCGCCGGCCTTGATCAGCGAACGGACGGTGCGCGCGACGTTGAACGCGGACGAACCGAAACCGGTGTCGATGTCGACGAGCAGCGGCAGGTCGCACACGTCGGTGATGCGGCGCACGTCGATCAGCACGTCTTCGAGCCCGGAAATGCCGAGGTCCGGCAGGCCCAGCGACCCGGCCGCGACACCGCCGCCGGACAGATAGATGGCGCGATAGCCGGCCCGCTTGGCCAGCAGCGCGTGGTTGGCGTTGATGGCGCCGATGACCTGCAACGGGTGTTCTTCCTGAACGGCCTGCCGGAACGCGGCGCCTGCGGAATATTGGAACATTGCTTACCTTTCGCACGGTTTCAGAGTTGAATTCACTGCTCAACTGCAAACGCCGTGCCAAGGTTCAATAATTCACTGTTTTTTCCTTTAATTCAGTAACTTAATCATACTGGCCAGCTATGGGTGCCGATCCCGCGCCCACGGAATGAAACATATTTTGTTTCAGACTGTGCAACTCGAACTGAAACATGCGACACTGGCGCTACGTGAAACGACAGCATGAAACACACAGCGATTTACGCCGGGATGTGCCCATGCTCCTTGGACGAGGCTGTGCCGTCGTAAGGTTTGAGCCGGTAGGTCGCGCGCCCCTCCCGCTTGGCCTGGTAGAGCGCGATGTCGGCGCACTCGAGCAGATCGGCCGTGACGATGCGGGCACCTGCGGCGAACGCCAACCCGATGCTCGAACTGACCCGCAGCGCGCCACTGGACAACATGAATGGGGGCTTCATCGCTTCGACAATCTTGGCGCCCACGATGCCGAGCATGGCGCTGTCGCTGACGTCTTCCAGCACGATCAGGAATTCATCGCCGCCGAGGCGGGCGACGACGTCGGTCTGGCGCACACAGCTCAGCAGGCGCCTGCTGAATTCGCGCAGCACCTGGTCGCCCACTGCGTGGCCGAGGGTATCGTTGATCTGCTTGAAATAATCGATGTCCAGGAAAGCGACGCCCATCGGACGACCGTTGCGGCTGCTGCGCCGTGCAGCCTCTTCCAGTTTTTCGTCGAGATGGAGGCGGTTCGGGAGGCCTGTGAGCGCATCGAAGCGCGCCATGTTGGCGAGCTCCTGCTGCGCCTGCTTCAGATGGGTCACATCGGTACTGAGAAGATAGAGACCGGCGACCTGGCCCGTCCCATCGGTCTCGGGTATGAAGTTCAGTTGCAGCCAGCGATCGTTCCGACCGGGTGTCGGTTGCAGTTCGAACTCGACCCGTTCCCCGGCCAGCGCACGCGACAGGAACGGCTTGACGACCTCGGCACGGCTGGGATCGGTGACATCGATCACGTCCATCAGGCTGCGTCCGACCAGATCATCCGGGCGCATCCCGGTCCATTCGGTAAACGTCGCATTGCAGAACTCGAAATGCAGTTCGCGATCCACGTAGGCGATCAGGACCGGCAGGTTATCGGTGATCACGCGCAGGCGTTGTTCGCCGGCGGCGTGGCGCAGCTCGATCGCCCTGCGTTCGGTCACATCCTGCCATATCGAGAATACGCTGAGCAGCTTGCCGTGCGGATCGATTTCAGGAACGAAATTGCAGGCATAGTAGCGCTGGATCCCGTCGACCGCGACCGCGAATTCGAACGTGAAGCCTTCTCCCGTGAGCGCCTGGTCGAAATGCGTTTTCAGCGCTCCATATGTCTGTGCTGACAGGGCTGTCGATATGTGACGCCCCAGCAACTCCTCGTAGCTGAGAATCAAGCGCGCTCGCATTGCGGCGTTGGCGAACAAGACATTCCCGTGCGGATCGAACTGGCAGATTAGCGCCGGCAAATTATCGGTGATTGCCAGCAAACCGGCATCGCGCACATTCACTTCCGGCGCGCCCGTATCACCAGCCACGCCGGACCACAGCCACCGCGCCAGCGCGCGTCGCGATCGGGCAAACAGTCCAAGTTCCATTTCCACATTCCCTCGTACAAGCCGGCTGCTGTACTGAAACAATCGTGGGCCGATTATAGGGTCGGGATGCGGGATATACGATCTTTAGGACAATTTTTGTAGTCTGTAGGCAACGCTATGCACGCCAACTAATTATTTTTTATGCAATATTACCCGCGACTTTATCGAATGCGACCGCCATACGTTCGGGATGATGGCGCTTGGACCGGGGCATTGCATGGTCGAGCTTGAACTGCGCCAGCGCCAACGATAGCTGGCCAGTTTGCTCGGTCAGCGATTCCGCGGCCGCCGATGCTTCCTCGACCAGCGCCGAGTTCTGTTGCGTCATCTGGTCCATGTCGTCGATCGCGCGGCCGATCTGTTCGATGCCCTCGGCCTGGCACTGTCCCGCAACACTGATCTCGGCCATGATGTCGTGCACCTTGCGGACCGAGGCGACGATCTGTTCCATCGTGGCGCCCGCTTCATCGACGAGCGCGGTGCCGGCGTTGACCTTGGCGACGGAATCGCCGATGAGTTCCTTGATTTCCTTGGCGGCGGCGGCGCTGCGCTGGGCCAGCGTACGCACTTCGCCCGCGACGACGGCGAAGCCGCGTCCCTGTTCGCCCGCGCGTGCTGCTTCCACCGCCGCGTTCAATGCCAGGATGTTCGTCTGGAAGGCAATGCCATCGATCACGGTGATGATGTCGACGATCTTCCTGGCAGACGTGTTGATCGCGCCCATGGTGGCGACGACGTTGCCCACCACCTCGCCACCCCGGGTGGCGATGCCCGTCGCGGATACCACCAGCTGATTGGCCTGACTGGCATTGGCGGCGTTGGCACGCACGGTGTCCGTCAGGGATTCCATGGCGCGCGCCGTGTTTTCAAGGCGTCCAGCCTGCGATTCCGTGCGGCTGGCCAGGTCGGCGTTGCCGCTGGCGATCTCGGCGCTGGCCGTGGCGATGGTCTCGGCCGACGTCTTGATGCCGGAGACCATCGTCGCCAGGCGCGTGCGCATTTCCTGCAGCGCGGCCAGCAGGCTGTGGTCGTCGCCCTTCTCGAGGCGGATGTCCATCGACAGGTCGCCGGCCGCAACAAACCGCGTGATCTCGCGTGCGTATTCCGGTTCGCCGCCCAGCTGTTGCCAGATGGTGCGGATCACGAACCACGACACGCCGATCAGGGTGGCGATCACGATCGACGCCGTGATGATGGTGACAGACAGCACGCGGCGCACGCTCGAGCTGCTGCGCGCGATGCCGTCCTTGAAATTCTGTTGCGCCTGCTCGTTGAGCTTGGCGACGTCGGCATTGAGCACCGTCAGCGCGCCCTGCATACGTTGCACGGTCGCCTGCGGATCGCCCTGCTCGAGTTCGAGCATGATCCTGGCGGCCGAGACGGCCGGCGCATAGTAATCCTCGAATTCCTTGGTCAAGCGTTTGCCGGTCGCATCCATGCCCGGGATCTTCGTGACGTCGGCGAGCTTGCCGCGGACCTTGTCGGCCTGGTCGCCGATCTGGGCGATGCGGGCCTTGTCGCCTTCGGAGACGGCATCGCGCAGACCGTCGGTGATGCCCTGCAGGTCCGCGGTCAACGCCTTCGCCGTGCCCAGGGCCGGATAGTCGATGGTCTCGGTCGTGTGGATCGAGTCCAGGGCGCCGCTCGCGATGCTGGCGGAGACCGCCACGCCGAGGCCGAAGATGATGGTCGAGATGACCGGGAGTGCCCAGATCTTGCGCTTGATGCTCATGCTGCCGTCTCCTGAAACGCATGTTCGCCGCCCGGTGGACCGGGCGGTCGTCACGCTTATTGTGCGGTATAAATCACCTTGACCGATGCGTCGACCGCGCTCTTCTCGATGTAGCCGATGGCCTTCGAGTCGCTTGCCACGATCTTCTTCACGGCGGCACTATCGGCGGCTTCCTTGGGCATCGTCGCCTTGCCGGTGAACACCAGCTTGGACCACAAAGCCTTGACCTGGGACGCTTCCTTGTCCGTCACCTTTTTATAGAACTCGGCACGGATCGGGGCGCTTTCCGGCTGGTCGACCGGGCTCAGAGTGCTCGATTTACCGAGAAAAAATTGCGCAACCTCATCCTTCGTCATCGAGGATTCGGCGGCTTTCGGGTTCACGACGACTACCACTTCGGCGCTGGCCGGCAGGGCCAGAGCGAGCGCGGCGGTACCGAGCCAAATCTTGATCAGTTGTTTCATCACGGCTTCCTTAGAATACGAAATCGAGGGCGACGGCGCCGACGGTGACCGGGCCGTGGAAGCCCGTCTTTGGATTGAGCAATAGACCGGTCCCGTTGGGGCGCACGCGGTCGAATTGCACTTTCAGTGCCAGCGAGCGGTAGAAGTCCCAACGCACGCCGACCGAGTCGGTGGTTTGTTCGCCCGCGCCCGTGGCGTTGTTGATCTGGCTGAGACGTGCCGCCACGGCAGTAGGGAGCGCCGCGATGTTGGCCACGGCGCCCTCGCTCCTCAGCTCGGAATGCGTAAAGTACGGCAGGACTTTGCCGAAGCGGTAACCGCCCATGACGTACCACGCCTTGGAGGGTGCCACGCCGCCGGTTTTGCGCTTGGCATATTCGGACTGCGCGACGATGTTGTTCCAGTCCAGGCCGATACCGGCCGAGGTGAACGTCCCGTGCCCTGCGCTCGGACGACTGGTATGCGTCGGCGCATCGTAGACCGTCGTCCGGTGAGCCTCGGCGCGACCGAGGCGCAGCGTGAGCGGGCCGTGCTCGGCGACCAGGTTCAGGGCACCCACCCTGCGCGAGTCGACCGTGAGGCCGCCGGAGAGGTCGGCTTTGGACCGGCCGTAGGCGAACTGGGCCGTGTACGTCGTGTCGCCGTAGCTGTGCTGCCAGGTGATGTCGGCGCCATCGATGTCCTTGTAGGGAACTTGCGAATACAGTTCTTCCGGCGCACGCAGGAACGTGTTGGCGTAACCAACGTTGCGGTAGTCCGAGATCATGAAGACCGGCACGCCCAGGCGCCCAACCCGTACACCGACGTCGTCCGACAATTTGGCCTTGGCGAATGCCCATGTCAGTTCGGCACCGAAATCGTCCTCCGCATCCTTGCGCACCAGCCCCTGGGCAGTTACCGACAGCCAGCTGTTGACGGCATAGTAGGCCTGCAGCCCCAGGTTCGAATCGACGCCCGTCACGGGATTCTTTTTGGCACCGCTGGCCTGGTTCGGACGGGAATATTCCGCACCGTCGGTATCGGTCCAGGTAAGAGCGCCGGTGCCGAATCCGGTAATGCGGACCGGGGAAGTGTCCTGCGCATGGGCGATCGAGACAGCCAGCGGCAAGGTGAGCAAAGTAAGAGCGATAGCCTTCATATGACCTCTAGAGTTAAGACAAATAAGTTTCGCTTTGGAAACCCTCTAGAAATTCTAGGATTTTCTTGTTTGATTTCCTATAAGAATCACCCGTTGGTTGCGTATATACATCGTTTTATTTACACAAATTCAATTTCTGTGCAATTTAACGACGATCACACCAAGTCGGCGGCCCGACGGCTGGATGTCCTGGCGGACGGAGGCAACGCGTCTGTGAGGTGAAAGACTGCCTCGCAGGAGGGACTCAGGCTTCGCTGCGCACCGTCATGCGCGCCAGCCCGCGCAGTCCCGCGTTGCCGTTCCACTGCGGCGACGAATCGGCCAACCGGAGTGTCGGCCAACGCCGCATGACGTCGCGCAGCGTGACCTCGGCTTCCAGCAGCGCGAGCCCGGCACCGATACACACGTGCGGACCGCTCCCGAACGACAGGTGACTGCCCTCGCGCCGGTGGATGTCGAAGGTATCCGGGTCGGCAAAGCGGTCCGGGTCACGATTGGCGGCACCGATCATGGCCAGCACGAGGTCGCCGCGGCGCAGCGTGTGCCCGTGCAAGGTCAGCTGGCTGGCGACCCGGCGGCCCGTGTATTGCACCGGACTGTCGTAGCGGAGCACTTCGCGCAACGCGGCGGGCATCGATGCCGGCTCGCCGCGCAACCGGTTCCACTGCAGCGGATGCGACAACAGGGTATGGAGGCCATTGCCGAGCAGGTTGCGGGTGGTTTCATGCCCGGCGAACAAGAGCATCGCGCATTGCGCCGCCAGCTCGCCGTCGGCGCGCAGTTCCCCGGCGTCTTCGGCCTGCACGAGCCTGCTGACGAGATCCTCGCCCGGCGCACGCCGCCGCACCGGCACCAGGGCGTCGAAGTAGCGCACCATCTGCAGCAGGGCGTGCCGCGCGGCGCCAAGCTGCGCCAGCGACGGCTGCAGGGCGCCGATGAAGGTCGCAAGCGCCTCCGACCATGCGACGAACTCGTCCTCGTCCCGCCGGTCAATGCCCAGGATCAGGCCGATCACGCGCGACGGCAGCGGACGGGCGACGGCCTGGATGAAATCGAAGCCCGCCCGCGCGTCCAGCGGATCGAGCAGTTCCTGCGCGAGGTGCTCGACCTGCGGTTTCAGCCCGCGGACGATGGACGGATGAAATCCCGCCGCCATCGCCCTGCGTACGCGCCGGTGGTCGGGCGCGTCGAGGAACACCATCGCACGCGCGAACGTGCGCTGGAAATCGTCCAGCGCGGCCTGCGCCCGCCCACCGCGCGGCCCTGCGTCGGCACCGGGGATACGCTTGACCCAGCCGCCCGTGCGCTGCGCGGAAAAGCGCGGGTCGCGCAGCGCGAACTCGACATCGGCGTGGCGGGTCAATACCCAGGCGCCCTGGAACACGTCGTCACGCCACAGCACCGGTTCCGCATCGCGCCACGCCTTGTAGGTGGGGTAGGGATCGCTCAGGAAGGCGGCGTCCAAAGGCGTGCCGCAAGCATCGGTGTCGGGAGTTGGCGCGCGCGCGTCCATCGTCCATCCCTGCCCGCTTCAGCCGCGCAGGGCGCGGTCGATCGCTTCCAGCAGCAGCGGATCGTCGGGCGCAACGTCGGGATTGAAACGCGCGACGACCTGGCCATCGCGGCCGATCAGGAATTTCTCGAAATTCCACAACACGTCCGACGGGTCGCCCGCCTCGTAGCCGTATTCGCGCAGTTTCAGCCGCAAGGCGCCTTGCGCGGGATCCAGTGCGGCGGGCCGCTCCACGGTCAATGCCGCGTACAGGGGGTGGCGCTCCGGCCCCTTGACCGAGACTTTCTCGGCAAGAGGAAATGCCACGCCATACCTGGCGCTGCAGAACTGGGCGATCTCTTCGTTGCTGCCCGGTTCCTGAGCGCCGAAATCGTTGGCGGGGAAGCCGATCACCACCAGCCCGGCCGCGCGCTTGTCCTCGAACAGGCGCTCCAGGCCTTCGTATTGCGGCGTCAGCCCGCACTGCGACGCCACGTTCACCAGCAGCACGACCTTGCCGCGGTAACTGGACAGGGTCGCGTGGGTTCCGTCCATCAGGCGGAACGGTATCGTGTCGATCTGGGTTTGCATCGATGCTTCTCCATGGATGATTGGCAGGTGGCGCCTGCGGGCCGACTCATGCTAACATTTATTCGACACTTTTTGAAAAAGTGTAATCAAAATCTCCCGACCAGCCCTTACGCGAAAGCCGGCACCATGTCAGCGACACCCCAACCAGACTTCACCTGGACCGACCAGTTCCTCCTCGGCTACGACCAGATGGACGCCACCCATCGCGAATTCGTCGACCTGGTCGCGGCCCTGCTGGCGGCGCCCGATGTCGAGCTGGCGCACCGGCTCGATGCGTTCGCCGAGCACGCCGAACGCCATTTCGACGAGGAGCGCGAGTGGATGGTCTCCACCGGCTTCCCCGCGACCCAATGCCACATCGACGAACACGCCGCGGTCCTGGCGTCGGTGCGCGAGGTGCGCGCCCTGCTCGCCGGCGGCGGTCCTGCGGATACCTGCCGCGCCCTCGCGCGCGAGCTGGCGCGCTGGTTTCCCGGCCATGCCGACTACATGGATGCGGCACTCGCCCAGTGGATGGCCAAGCGCCGCAGCGGCGGCATTCCGGTCGTGCTGCGGCGCGGCAGCGCGGTGCCGGCCGAGACGGACTGATTCCTGCGGACCACGGCGGCAAAAATATATTCGTCGCCGGGATCATCGTTTGTTGAACAAAATTCTTATTTGTGTACAATTCGAAGAGCAGGAAAACAAAGGAGACAACGATGCACCAGCATGCCGAAACGACACTGCGGGACGGGACCACGATCTCGGACCTGATCAACCACGAGACACGCGAAGTCAAGGTACGCGCCCTGTCCGACCCCGAGCTTTATGAACTCGAGATGGAGCGGATCTTCGCCAAGACCTGGATCTTCCTGGGCCATGAGACCGAAATCCCGAACAAGGGCGACTTCGTCACGCGCGACATGGGCTCGGACGCCGTCATCGTCGCGCGCGACCGCGACAACGAGATCCACGTCTCGCTGAACGTCTGCCCGCACCGCGCGATGCGCGTGCAGACGCACGACGCCGGCAACACCAACGTCCACATGTGCATCTACCATGGCTGGGCCTTCAAGCCGAACGGCGACTTCATCGGCGCGCCGATCGAGAAGGAATGCATGCACGGGAAGATGACGCCGAAGGATCAGCTCGGCCTGAAGAAGGCGCGCGTCGCGCTGTATGGCGGACTGATCTTCGCGACCTGGAACATCGACGGCCCCAGCCTGGAAGAATTCTTCGGCGACGCCAAGTACTATTTCGACACCCTGTTCCTGCGCACCAAGGGTGGACTCGAAGTCCTCGGCCCGCCGCAGCGCTTCCGCATCAATGCGAACTGGAAGACCGCCTGCGAGCAGTCGGCCGCGGACGGGTTCCATACCCTGACCCTGCACCGCTGGCTGGGCGAAGTCGGTCCGTACGCGAAAAAACCGGATGCGGAAGGCAAAGGCGCCGACCTGTCGCCCGAGATGTACGGCAGCGAAGTCTGGACCGACCACGGCCATGCGCTGCGCTGCATCGAACTCGACCGCAAGATCGTGCGCCTGACCGGCAAGGACCCGGCCGAGCTGACCCCGGCCGAAAAGCTGACCGTGCTGCCGCCGCCCGGCATCACCCCCGCGATGGTGCCGGAACTGCTGGAGCGCTTCGACGACGGCCAGCTCAAGCTGATGTCCTGGCGCCCGCCCCAGGTCGGCGGGTTCTTCCCGAACGGCCTGTTCGAGTTCATCTACCTGCCGCAACCGGACGGCACGATCATCGGTGCCTGCGCCCTGCACGCCTACATCCCGAAAGGTCCGGACAAGCTCGAGTTCATGAACTGGATCTTTGCCGAAAAGGACACGCCGCCCGAGCTCAAGGCGCGCATGCTGCGCCAGTCGGTGCAGATGCTGGGCACCTCCGGCATGGTCGAGATGGAAGACTCCGACACCTGGCCGCACCAGACCGAAGTGGCGAAGGGCGCGATGAGCAAGACCATCACCATGAAGTACCAGGCCCTGTTCGAGAACGGCGCGCCGGAAGGCTGGCCGGGACCGGGCCATGTCGGCGACGGCTTCACGAAGGACGACACCCAGTGGGCATGGTGGAAGTACTGGCACGAGCTGATGACGAGCGAAAAATGAGCCGGCAACCCGACCACCAACAACATCCCCAGGAGACACCCATGGAAAAGAACCCGCTCGAGCCAAGACCGTTGCCGCCGTCGCTGCGCGCCAACCGGGTCCCGGTCGGCAGCCCGCTGTACAACGACATGGTCGAGTTCATGTACGACGAGGCGGAGCTGTTCGATACGCTGCGCCTGCGCGACTGGATCGCGATGGTCGCCAAGGACATCGAATACACGGTGCCGCTGCGGCACACCCGCGCCACACGCGACCAGGACAAGTCGGTCGTGCGCACCGTCCAGCACATGTACGACGATTACCGTTCGATCATGCTGCGCGTGATGCGCGTCATGGATACCCGCAGCGCCTGGGGCGAGGATCCGCCGTCGCGCACCAAGCACATGGTGTCGAACATTCGCGTCTACCGCACCGACAAGGAGGACGAGTTCAAGGTGCACAGCTACCTGCTGATGACCCGGAATCGCTTTGACCACGACAAGTTCGACCTGATCCCGTGCGAGCGCCATGACGTGATCCGCAAGACCGAATCGGGCTACCAGCTGGCCCGGCGCGAAGTCATCATCGACCAGGCGGTGCTGGGTACCCCTAATCTCGGCATCTTCCTGTAAGCGCCTGCACCTTGACCTCCCGCCCCCGTCTTGCGGGCGCGGGCGGTTTTACGTGCGCGCGGCCAGCAGCGCGCCGGCGCCCGCACACACGAACAACGCGGCCGCGCCGAGCGCGAGCGACAGCAGCGATCCCCACAGCAGGGGCGCCAGGACGGCGGCGATCACGGCGTTGAAGCCCGTCTGGACGAACAGTTGCACCGACGATCCCAGGCCGCGCCGCTCGGGGACGCAGTCGAGCCCCCGGATCGTCAGGGTCGGCATCGCCAGCGCCATGCCGAGATTGAACACGAACAGGTGCAGCACGTACCAGCCGGCGCCCGCCGGGGCCGCCAGGCAGACCGCGAGGTCGCAGGCGATCGCCGCGCCCATCAGTGCGAACCCGACCTGCAACGTGAGCCGCACCGGCCAGCGCGCGGCGGCCTTGCCGGCCAGCGCCGAGCCGGCGACCAGTCCGACCGTCGCGGGTCCGAACAGCCACAGGAAATCCGCTTCGCCCAGGCCGAGGTGCCGCATCAGGAACACGGGCGCCGACAGCACGTAGATGAAGAACGCGCCGAACATCGCGGCGTACGACAGCGACCAGGTCATGAACGCGCGGTTGCCCAGCACCCGCGCATAGCCTTGCGCGAGCGGCGCGAGCCGGAACGGCTGGCGCGCCTGCGGCGCCAGGGTCTCCGGCAAGCGCAACGCCACCGCCGCGAACAGTGTGGCCGCCAGCAGCGCTAGGAACAGGAACACGGCACGCCATCCGAACGCCCGCTGCAGCGCTCCGCCGGCCAGCGGCGCGACCGCCGGCGCCAGCCCGTACATCATGACGACCTGCGACATCATGCGCCGCGCGAGCGGCCCCTCATGCAGGTCGCGCACCACCGCGCGGCCGATCACGATGCCGGCGCCGGCGGACAGGCCCTGCAGCGCGCGCAACGGCAACAGCTGCCCGACGCGCGTGGCGAACGCGCAGCCCAACGAGGCCAGCGCATACGTGGCCAGTCCGGCCAGCACCACCCTGCGCCGCCCGCAGGCATCGGCAATCGCGCCGTGCCACAGCGACATGAACGCGAACGCGGCGAAATACACCGAGATCGTCTGCTGCAGCGCGACCCGGTCCGTGTGCAACGTCCGCTCCATGTCCGGGAACGACGGCAGGTAGGCGTTGATCGAGAACGGTCCCAGCATCGCCAGCCCGGCCAGGATCAAGGTAATGCCAGGCAGGCCGGACGCCCGGACGACAGGGCCGGCCTGCACCTAGGGCCGCATCCCGAGGACGGCGGAAATATCCTGCGCCGGATCGGCATCAGCACCGTAGCCGAAGTCGCCCGCGCGCTGGCGTTCGGCCAGGCGCGTCATCAGCACCCGGTAGCGGTTGCCTGGTGCGTCGAAGCGCGAGCTGAGATCGCGCCGCTGGCCCGGGTCGAAGTAGCGCGCGTTCTGCGGCCGCAGCACCGAGTTGTCCTGCGGCTGGATGACGTAGGAGATGCGCGGCATCAGCCAGCGGAACGGCGCCGGCGCGTGCACCGTGTAGTTGGTCTGGTCGACGCGCGAGCGGTGCTTCCCGACGGGCACGAACGGCTGCACGTTGGGTATCGCGTAGCCGGGCGTGAAGCTGGGATACGAAATGCACAGGTTGTTGCGCAGGTGGACGTGCAGCACCGCGCGCAGGTCCTGGTACTGCGCGCGCACGCCGCCGATCCAGCGCATCACCGGCGCCACCGACTTGCGGGTGACGACGCGGGTGCGCGTCAGCGTCTCGGACGTCGAGCTGAACTCGACCACGTCGCTCTCCGATTGCCCGTCGCCGATGGTATTCGCATGCAGGAAATCGGCATGCGTGAGGTCGATCAGGTTCTCGACCGACAGCGGCGACGCGGCATCGAACCGCACCGAGCGTTGGGTGTAGCGCGGGATGCCCGCGCCGTCCGCCGGCAGGAACGGAATCAGCGGGATCAGGTCCGCGTGCGCGTTGTCGGGATTGCCGTACCAGATCCATACGTAGCCGTAGCGCTCATGGACGCGGTAGTAGCAGGAACCGCCGGTGAAGGCGGTGGCGCCGGCGCGCCGGCTCTCCAACAGGTCGGGCCGGAACTCGGCCGCGCGCACCCGTCCCAGCTCGCGCCACAGGTAGACGTCCTGCGCGTGCACGATCCGGCGCAACGGGCGGTTGCCGACGTCGGCGCTGTAGGCCACCGGGAACCAGGTGTCGCGCAGGTCGATGTTACCGGGTATCCAGTCGCGTTTCGCGTCCGGCGCGGCGAAGCGCGCCGCCTTGTCATCCATGTTCATGCGACATCCTCCAACAGGTCCCGCCGTTCGCGCGACGGCGCCGCTTCGAGGGCCGCGATGGCGCGTCCATCGATGCAGGCCCGCACCGTGAACGGGGCCGCCCCGGCCAGCCGGCGCAGGCGCCATCCCGGCGGCGCAGTTTGCGCGCCCGCATGGGCGAAGCCTCGCCATACGAGGCCGGTGGTCCCGCGCCGGTTGGCGCTGGCGGCGACCAGCAGCGTCACCAGCGGCCGTTCGGCCGCGTCCAGCAATTCCACCACGACGTCGCCGCCCGCCAGCGGCACGCGGGTGCGCACCAGCAGCGGATGGTCGCGCACGAATGCCGGACCGGGTCCCCTGCCCTTCCAGACGGCGCCGCGGTCGAGCACGAGATGCGTGCCATCGCGGCGCGGATCGCCGATGAAAAAATCCGTGATCGTCACGCCCGGGAAATCGAGCAGGCATTCCGGACCGTCGAGCATGACGTCGAGGTAGTCCGCAAATGCGATGGCCGCTACCGCCGTCCCCGTAAACTCTCGTCCCGCCGCCCGGTAAGCCGCGCCGGGGAGCGTGCCCGGCATGTCGCCGGTGCCGGTATGCACGTGGATGAAGCCGTTCAATTCGGCAACCGGATAGGCGCGCGCCGCCGCCGGCGGGATCTTCTCGTCACGCCGCAGGTTCGGGATATCGGTGCACAGCCCGCTCGCGCCGTCGAAGGTCCAGCCGTGGTAGGGACACTGCAACCCGCCCGGCCTGACCTGCCCCGGCGACAGCAGCACGCGCCGGTGCGGGCAGCGGTCTTCCAGAGCGAACGCTTCGCCCGCGGCGCTGCGGAACAGCGCCACCTGCGCGCCGTCACAGACCACTGCCAGCGTCTTGCCCGGCGCCAGCTGCTCCGACAGCGCGACGATCCACCATTGCCCTGATGTCATTGTGTCCCTCTCCGCGCCGGGCTTCAGCCGCGCACCCGCGCGGTGATCTTCGCGTGCGGTCCGGCCACCTGCGCCGCCCAGGCCGCGCCCGCGTCGTCGAGCGCAAAATCGCTGTAATCGATCCGGATGTCCTGCTCGCGCGCGATGCGCAGCAGGCGCTCCCAGATCGCGCGGCGGTCGGCCGGCGGCCGCTGGCCGGTGCCGATGCACGACAGCGTGCGGAACAACAGGTCGGCGATATCGAGGTTGACCTTGCGCCCGGCCCCGGTGCCGATGGTCATGATGCGCGCGCCCCAGCGCGTCGCCTTGAGGGCATCCAGCATCGGCTGGCCGCAGACCAGGTCGAGCACGACGTCGAAGCCCTCGTCCGTGATCGCCTGCAGTTTCGCGGCATCATCGTCGCCGCCCAGCACCACGATCTCGTCGGCGATGCCGCGCGCCTTCAGCCGCGCCAGCGCGTCGGCCGAACGGGCGGCGGCGACCACGCGCCCGGCGCCAAGGTAGCGTGCCAGCTGCAGCGCGATCTGGCCCAGCGTGCCGGTCGCACCCAACACCAGCACCTGTTCACCCGGCTGGATCTTCGCCTGCTCCAGCGGCACCAGCGCGCCGGTGGCGGCGATACCCATCGCGATCGCGGTGCGGTCGTCGACGTCGTCCGGCACGTCCCAGACTTCCTCGACCGGTACCAGCGTGCGCTCGGCCCAGGCGCCGTACGGCAGCACGGAGCGTTCGCCGAAGTAGACGCGGCGCCCGTCCGGCGCGCGGCCCACGCCCTCGCCGCGGATCACGCACGGGTATTGCACGCCGAGGCGGTACGCGCCCAGCACGTCCCAGCCGCCCAGGCCGGCCGTGTCGACGTCAATCAGGACCGCGCCGTCGCGTGGCGCCGGTTCCGGAAACTCGGCGATGACCGGTGCCGCGCCACGTTCATGAATGACGGCAGCTTTCATCACATCCCTTTCGCGCCGGTTTGCGCAAACAAGGCCTTCATCGCCACCAGCGAAGGCGTATGGCTGCCGAAACCCCCGTCCGCCACCAGCGTGGTGCCCGTGACGAAGGCCGATTCGTCGGACGCCAGGAACGCCACGACATCGGCGATCTGGCGCGGCGTGCCCAGTTCGGGCGTCAGGTGGTTCTCGCGCAGGATCTCGAGCAGCGGCGCCGGCATGCTCTCGTGCGCGTTCTCGGCCGGGGCCAGCCCGATCTGCAGCGCGTTCGAGCGGATGCCCTGCTTGCCGTACTGCGCCGCCACCGAGCGCGCCAGCATCGCCAGCGCCGCCTTCGACGCCGCGTAGGCCGTCAGCGACAGGTCGCCCTGCGCGCCCAAGCCCGAGGTGACGAAGATCACCGAGCCGCGCCCATGCTTGAGCATTTCGCGGATCGCGTACTTGCTGCACAACATGGCGCCGCGCAGGTTGACCGCCATGGCGCGGTCCCAGGCGTCGACATCCATGTTGACGACGTCGCGGTCGCGCCGGCGCTGTTCCACGTTCAGCACGGCCGCGTTGTTGTGCAGGACGTCCACGCGCCCGAAGCGCGCCACCACCGCCTCGACCATCGCGCCGACCTCGGCCTCGCTCGCGATGTCGCACTGCAGCGCCAGCGCCTGTCCGCCCTGCGCGTCGATGCCGGCCGCGACCCGGCGCGCGCCCTCGCCGTCGATGTCGACGATGGCCACCCGCGCCCCGTGCGCCGCCAGCACGCGCGCCGCCTCGGCGCCCAGGCCGCCGGCGGCGCCGGTCACGATCGCGACCCGTCCGTCCAGCTTCCCTTTGTTTTCTTGTTCGTTCATACCCGGTCTCCGTCAGGTTGGGCCGCGTTCAGCGGCCGATGAAATTCGGCGGCCGCTTCTCGCTGAAGGCCAGCGCGGCTTCTCGTGCATCTTCGCTCGGCTTGAGCATGGCGAACAGGTCGAGTTCGAGGTCCAGTCCCTGCTTCAGCTCCAGGTCGAGGGCGCTGCGGGCCGCGCGCTTGACGAGCAAGGTGGCTGCCGGCGCACGCGCCGCAATGCGCGTGGCGAACGCGCGCACCTCGTCGACCAGTGCGTCCGACGCGCTCGCGACGCGCGTGACCAGCCCGATGTCCTTCGCCGCGGCCGCGTCGAGGCGCTCGCCGGTCAGCAACAGGTCCATCGCCCGGCCGGGGCCCACCACGCGCGCCAGGCGCTGCGTGCCGCCGCCGCCGGGAATAAGGCCGAGCGCCGTTTCCGGCAGGCTGAAGACGGCATCCGGCGTGGCGTAGCGGATGTCGCAGGCCAGCGCCAGTTCCAGGCCGCCGCCCATGCAATAGCCGTGCACCGCGGCGATCACCGGCTTCTGGACGGTGTCGACCGCTTCGATCCAGCGCGCGCCCTGCATCCGGCTGCGCACCTCGATTGCGGTTTCCGGGCCGCGCTTTTCCTTGATGTCGGCGCCGGCGCAGAAGCCGCGCAGGCCAGCGCCGCGGATCGCGATCACGCGGATCGCCGGGTCGGCGTCGAGTTCGCGCAGCGCATGCGGCACGCCGTTGCGGACGTCGTCGTTGATCGCGTTGATCTGGCCTGGGCGCGTCAGCACCACCCAACCCAGGCTGCCTTCGCGCTCGATGGTGACGGCCTCGTTGACGGCGCGCGCTGCCACGCCGCCGTTGTGCTTCAGGTCGGTGTCGCCCATGTCACGCTTCCTCGAACTCGATGACCTGGCCGCGCAGTTCCGACGGCTCGATGCGGATCAGCGGGCGCCCGCCGGCGGACTCCGATTCCTCGACCCAGGTAAAGCGCGTGCCGCGTGCACGCAGGTCGTCGGCCTTGGCCTCTAGCCCGTTCACGGCAATGCGGATGTAGTACAGGCCCGGTCCCCAGTTGTTGAGGTAGTGCGCGGCCGGGGTGTTCCACGCGGTCGGCTGGATCACGTGCAAGGCCGCGCTGTTGGCGACCGTGAACGGCATCACGGCGCGGCGCTGGCCTTCGCGGGCCAGCAGTTCGACGCCGCCGCGCGGTTCCCAGTCGAGGTTCGTCGAGCAGCAGCGCAGCGTGTGGTCGAGATCGCGCACGATGAAGGCGCGCGCGCTGATCCGCACCATGTCGCCCGGCTTCGGGTCGCGCGGCTGGGCCGGCGGGCTGGCGAAGGTTTCCGGCGGCATCTGCAGCGGCTCGGTCGGCATCACTTCGATGCACAGGCCGCCGTCGACGGCGGGCGTGTAGCGCGGGCGTTCCGGCGTCGCGCCCAGCCACAGGCGGTCGAACGGCATCTCGGGCGTGCGCTGGGCCATGCGGAAGGCGAGACCGCGGCGCATCAGCTTGTCCACGAAGACGTCGAACTTCGGGCCCTGCAGCGCCAGCACCACCGAGTGCGTGAGCATCGGGCGGTGGCGGCCCTGGTAGTCCTTCAGGCTCTCGAGAAACTCGTGGAACATCGGGTCGCCCGGGTTGTCGTAGTCCAGGTGCCACTGCGGCTCAAGGCGCGTCGGCGCGACGGCCAGCGATTTATGCACGCGCAGGAAATGGGCGATGTACGGATGGTTGTCGAAGGCCTGGCGCCAGTTCGGGTGGCTGTGCACCCCCAGTTTGCTCACGAGCAGGTCGGTCATGCCGTCCGGGTCGGGCAGCATCATGTCGGCTGACAGCAGCAGGTCAAACATAGTTTTTCTCCAAGGTAGGGCTGACGCACGCATCGTCCTGTGCGCGGCGGGGATTGAGCAGGAAATACGACAGTGCCGGCGTGAGCACGAGTGCGCCGAGCATATTCCAGAGGAACATGAAGGTCAGCAGGATGCCCATGTCGGCCTGAAACTTGATGGGCGACCAGGCCCACGTGACGACGCCGGCGGCCATCGTCATGCCGACCAGGGCCACGACCTTGCCGGTGAAGTCGAGCGAACGGCGGTAGGCGGCGCGCAGGCTGTCGCCGCGCCGCTGGCAGGCCAGCTGCACCGACAGCAGGTACAGCGCGTAGTCGACCCCGACCCCCACCCCGACCGCGATCACCGGCAGGGTCGCCACTTTCAGCCCGATGCCCAGCCAGACCATCAGCGCCTTGCACAGGACGGTCGTGATCACCAGCGGGATCAGCGCGACGATGGTGGCACGCACGCTGCGGAACGTGATCAGGCACAGCAGGGCGGTCGAGCCGTAGACGGCCAGATACATCATGACGATGCTCTTGCCAACCTCGATGTTGGTGGCGGCCTCAATGCCGGCGTTGCCGGCCGCCAGCAGGAAGGTCACGGGCTCCTTGGCGCCGGCCGGGGTGTTGTTGGCCTGGGCGTACTGGCTCGACGTCTTGAGGATGCGCGCCACGGTGTCGGCCTTGTGGTCGCGCAGGTAGACCACGAGCGGCGACACCGAGCAGCTCTGGTTGGTGATGTCGGGCGTGGCGATCGCCGCCGCCGTCATGGCGCCGTCGGTGATCGCCTGGTTGCGGCTGATCGTCATCCACTTGCCGCTCCCTTCCGACATCGCGGCGGTGGTGAAGCGCACGGCCTCGGCGAGCGACGTCGTGGTCTGCACAGCCGGGTCCGCGCGCAGCAGCTGCGCCAGGCCGTCCATTTTCGTCAGCGCCGAATACAGGCGGCAGCCTTCGTCCGCGGTCTTCATGATCACCACGAACTGGTCGCTCGACAGGCCGTAGTTGCGCGTGATGTAGGCGTTGTCGCGGTTGTAGCGCGAATCGGGCCGCAGTTCCGGCGCGCCGGCGTCGAGGTCGCCGATGCGCAGGCCCTGCATCACGAGCGCCGACGCCACGGTGACGAGCAGCGCCAGGATGCTCACGCCGAACGCCCAGCGGCGCCCGGTCAGCGCGTCGAGCCGCCCCCACACCCGGCCCAGCAGCGACTGTCCCTGGGCCATGTCGCGGTCGGCTTCCAGTGCGCGCTGCGCCGCCTTCTTGCCGATGCCGATGTAGGACAGCGCCACCGGGATCAGGAACAGCTTCGTGAAGACCAGTACCGACACGCCGATGCTGGTGGTGATAGCGAGGTCGCGGATGACCGGGATGTCGATGATGATCAGCACGGCGAAGCCGACGATGTTGGCCAGCAGCGCCGTCACGCCGGCCACGAACAGGCGCCGGAAGGTATAGCGCGCGGCCACGTACTTGTGGGTGCCGCGCCCGATGTCCTGGATGATGCCGTTCATTTTCTGGGCGCCGTGCGAGAGGCCGATCGCGAAGATCAGGAACGGGACCAGGATCGAGTACGGGTCGAGCTCGTAGCCCAGCAGCTGCATCAGGCCGAGCAGCCACACCACGCCGATCACCGCGGCCGACACCAGCAGCACGGTGCTGCGCACGCAGCGCGTGTACAGGTAGACGAACACGGTGGCGACGGCCACCGAGACGGCGAAGAACATCATCACTGCCTTCAGGCCGTCGATCAGGTCGCCGACGATCTTGGCGAAGCCGACGATGTGGATGCCGACCTTCGCGCTCTCGTAGGTGCGGATCTTGTCTTCCAGCTTGCGCGAGAACGCGCCGTAGTCGAGCGGCTCGCCGGTCTTGGGGTCGCGGTCGAGCAGCGGCGCGACGATCATGCTCGATTTCATGTCGAGCGCGACGAGGCGTCCGACGATGCCGGCCTTGGCCACGTTGGCGCGCAGCCTGGCCAGTTCGGCGGGGCTGCCGTCGAACTGGGGCGGCATCACGGGGCCGCCCGTGATGCCGTCCTCCGTTACCTCGCGCCAGCGCACGATCGGCATCCAGATCGACTTCATCCACGAGCGGTCGACGCCGTCGATCATGTACAGGTCGTCGTTCACCTTACGCATGACGTCGAGGTAGGCCGGGTCGTAGATGTCGCCGGTCTTGTTCTCGACGACGATCCGCACCGTGTTGCCGAGGCCCGGCAGCTGCGCCTTGTTCGCGAGGTAGTTCTGGATATACGGACTGCCGAGCGGGATCATGCGCTCGAAGTTGGCATTGACCTTGATCCGGGTGGCCGAATAGCCGAGGAACAGCGTGGCCAGCAGGCATGCCAGCAGCACGACCAGGCGATGGTTGAAGATCACGCGTTCGAGCAGGTTACCCGAAGCGCGATCGAAGTCTTGCACGTCCCGTACCACGGGCATGCGGGGTTGATTGCCGTGCGCTGCCATGTCAGTTCTTCCCGATTCTTGCGTTATCCGTGCCGCAGCCTTGGATGCGGACCTGTCTTGTGCCGGCGCTGCCGGCCAGCACCAGCAGGCCCGACCCGGTCTGGGCCGCGCCGGCCACCTCGCCACCGCGCGCCGCGCCGGCGTCGGTCGCCCTGGCGCCATGGCCGAGCAGGACCCGCCCGTCCTGCGTCACGAACGCCATTTCGCCCGGCGCGCAGGCCACGGCGTCGACCACGGTGGCCTCGGTGCCGAGCGCAAGCTGCTTCCAGCTGTTCCCGCCGTCGGCGCTGACGAAGGCGCTGCCGCGCAGGCCGAACGCGGCCAGCCCCGCCTCGCCGGCTTTCAGCCCGAAAAACGTGCCCGCATAAGGCGACTCGAGCTTCGTGAAACGGCCCGCCGCCCGGTCGTAGCGGCGCAGCAGGCCCTGCTCGCCCGCCAGGTAAAACACGCCGTCCGACGCCCGTTCGAGCGCATACAGGTGCATGCGGCGGTCGTTGTCGGCGCGTTCGAGCCACGGTTCCCAGCTCTTGCCCCCGTCGCCGGTGTGCAGCAGCAGGCCGAACGCGCCCGCCAGGAACCCTTCGCCGCCCGCGTCGATGCTGATGTCGAGGAAGGGATAGGACAGCACATCCGGCGTGGCCGATTGCGCGGCGGCGCGCTTGACCTCGTCCAGCACCGCCACCGCGCCGGCATCGCCGCGCGCGGCCAGGTCGCGGTAATGGTTGTTCAGGAGGGCCAGCAGGGCGCGCCCGTCGAGCACCCTGCTCCAGGTCGCGCCGCGGTCGGCGCTGCGCAGCGCCACGCCGTCATGGCCGAGCGCCCAGGCGATGCCCGGCCCGGTGAAGCGCACCGTGGTCAGGTCGGCGGCCACGGGAACCGCGGCCTGCTTCCAGGTCGCGCCGGCGTCTTCCGACCGCAGGATCGTGCCGTGCGCGCCGACGGCGACGACGGTACTGCCCTGCGCGGCGATGCCGGACAGCGGACGCTTGAGCGCCACCGCCGACTGGGCCGCCGCCGCGTCGATCGGATCCGGGCTGCCCGCCGCGGCCGCGGCCAGGGTGGCGATGGCGAGCACCGCCGCCGCCATATGTCGCACGACGCCGGCCAGCCGGCCGGGTCGGGCGTTAAGCGTATTCAAATTGTTCACAACTGACTCCATCGCGATGCACGAATCCGTGCGCGCGGGTACCGCTCCACGGGAACGCCCGCCACAGGGCCGGACAGGCCGCACGGGTCCTGTCCGGCAAGAACCGGATTAGCGTGCGGTTTCCTTGGCCACGATGGATTCCGGATTCAGTTCGCGGTTCGGACGCGGCTTGGTGACCACGCCGTAGCCACCGACCAGGCCATCGTTGACGAGCGCGTACATGCCCTTGTTGAAGTCGAAGACCACGTTCTTGACCATGTATGGCGCATTGACGTCGTAAAGCTGGACCATCGAATTGAAGATCGAGCGATACAGCTGGCCGCTGCGGTCATACGCGTCGTACAGCATGGCGCCGTAGGTATCCTCGTCGATGTAGTAGGTCCGCTTCGCGTAGACATGGCGGAAGCCCGGCTTGAGCGTCGCCTCGACGACCCACATGCGATGCAGTTCCCAGCGCCAGCACGCCGGATTCGGGTACTTTTCCTTGAACTGCTCCTCGACGCCGCAGCTGAAGTAGAGCTTGTACTCGTTGTAGGGCACGTACATTTCCTTCTTGCCCACCAGCTTGAAGTCGAAACGGTCCATCTGTCCCGAGAACACGAACAGTTCGTCGAACAGGGTCACGCCGCCCATGCTGGCGACCGGCGTGTCGTACGAGAATTCGGGCGCGAGCTTGATGCGGCGCTGCCCCGGCGCATAGCTCCAGGCGCGGCGCGGCTTCTCGGTCGGGTCGAGGAAGTCCATCAGGCCGGTCACTTCGCCCGCCTTGCGGATCGGCGCGCTGGTGACGGAATAGGTGCGCCAGTACATCTCGGGGTCGCGGCCGTCGAGTTCATCGTGGTAGTACGGCGTTTCCTCGAACGTCTGCTGCTGCGCCGTCATCACTGCCTTGCCACTGGAATCGACGACCCACGAGCGCGACTGCTTGGTCGTCGTGTCGGCCTTGTAGCGCAACTGGTGGTTCCACATCATCTCGTAGCCGGTCTTGGCGATCGGGAACGGGATGCCGCCGCGGCATTCCGGCTCGACCGCCAGGCCGTTCTTGATGGTCTTGCAGCTCGTGGCATTGCGCACGGTCCTGGCGAGCACCCCTTCCGGCTGCGCGGCGGTACGGTGGCTCGGGTAGACATCCATGTAGAAGCCCGGATTCTTCTTGAACAATTCCTTCTGCCCGTCCGACAGCTTGTCTGCGTACTGCTGCCAGTTCTTGGCGTCGATGCGGAAGCTCGGCGCCTCGTCCTTGAAGGGGTCGGCCCAGAACCCGCTGCCGGCCTTGAACCCGGCCGGCGCCTTGGTCAGCCCGCCGGTGTAGGCCGGGATCGTGCCTTCCTTGTTACCGGCCTTGATGGCGCCCACCTGGGTCAGCGTGCTGCCCAGCTGCTTGGCTTCCTCGGCCGTTACCGCGCCCTGGGCGACGCCGGCGAAGCCGGCCAGCAATGCCAGTGCAAGTCGATGCTTGTTCATGATTTGTCTCCTGTGTGCGGCGCTTTAGAATGCCGTCTTGAAGGTGAATGACAGCCAGCCGCGGTCGATGACCCCGACCGACGAGTTGCTATGTGCCGCGCCGCCGGTGATTTTTCCGTTCAGCTCACGGACCGGCAGGTTGCGGTCGGCGTAGCTGAGTGCGAATTCGTACCTGGACGCATAGGTCATGGTCGCGCCCACGGACCAGCGCACTTCGCCCTGCGTGCCGCCGCCGGCCGTCGGCGCATTGCCCGACAGGCCGTAGGTGACGCTGACCGGGATCGTCAGGTCCCAGGACGGCAGCACGTTCAGGTACTGGGGCGAGAATTTCAGCGCCATGATCCAGGCATCCCGGGTGGAGCAGCCGTCGTCCCTGGTGCCCGAGCCGGCCTTGCCGGTACGCGAGTCGACGCACGCCGCCGAACCCACCGAGCGGTACAACGCCGGGTTGGCGGTGACCTTGTCCAGCCGGTTGTACGCCAGTTCGGCGACCAGGGTGCCGGTCTGCCAGACCGGCGTCGCCGGCAGCATGTAGATACCGTTCAGGACGGCGTGCCAGGTGTCGCCGCGCGCGCCCGTGTCGGTGACCACGGACGACGGCGTGTTCAACGCGCCGTTCTTGCGGTACGACAGTTCGGCGCCGACGGCGACGCTATGGATCACCCGCCCGAAGCTCAGGCTGATCTGCTCGACGTCCTGCGGGTACAGGAAACGCGCGCGGGTCGGCAGCGGCCCCTTGAAATCGAGCAGCTGGACACCGAGTTCTGGCGAATAATCGTCGAAGCGGCGGTAGTAGGCGCCGAACGTCGATTCGATCGCCTCGACGTTCAGGCGCGCTCCGACGCCCCAGTTCCCGTGCTGGCCCGGCTTGCGCGCCTCGATGATCTGGGCCGCGACGCCCGGGATCGGGAACGCGAGGAAGTCGGACGACGGTGCCGTGTCCGCGCCCATCAGGTAGGTGCCGGCATGCGGGATGCGGGTCGGCTTCCATTCGTAGTAATACTGGCCGACCAGGGTCAGGTTGTCGGTGACCTGGGCGCTAGCGTGGATCTGCCCGACCGGCAAGAAGACTTCCTTGGTCTCGACGCCCGGGTTGATCGCCGCCTTGACGCCGTCGACGGGCGACTGGCCGTACGAGATCGCGTGGGCGCCGAGCAGCAGCCCCTCGCCCCAGACGTTGGTCTGGCGGCCCACCTTCACGTTGACCGGCACCTGGCCCAGGTCGACGTTGGCCCACACGAAGGCGTCGAGGATCTCGCCCGACGGCCCGTTCACGTAGCGCGCCACCTCGTTGTTGTACCGGTTGTTGCGGTAGGCGGTGACGAAACCCGCCGGCGACTTGACCGTGTGATCGTCGTAGGCCTGGTCGTACCAGGCCGCGCCCGAGACCCGCGCGCCGATCTTGTTCTTGTAGCTGACGTCGAATTCGGTCAGCAGGTCGACACGGTTGGTGACCATGTCGCCGCGGTCGAACTTCGAATCGCCCTCGTCGTAGATGTAGTTGTTCAGCAGCCGGCTGTCCGGCTTTTCGGTGCGCACGCCGCCGGTGTAGCGCACCGTCGCGTCGAGACGCATCTTGACGTCGGGATTGCTCACCTCGATTTCGCCGGCCAGCGCGTGGCTGGCGCAAACGACGGCTGCCGCCGCCGCGATGCCGCGCAGCGCGTGGCTGGCGAGAATGGAATTACCGCTTGCCTGGTACATGGGCCTGTCTCCTGTCGTTATCGTTATGGCTGATTTTTGAAAAATCGCTCAGTACTGCTCAGTCCTTTCCATGAACCGTGCTGCTCGACTGTCTTCGGCCCACCGGAAACGAGACTCTTGACGCATCCTGATTGTAGCAAGATTATTCGCGTTATTCTACTGTTCGATTCGTATTCTATATTCAGAATATCCAAGTCGATGCGGCGGCGTCAGGCGGCGCCGCCGCCGGCGTTGCGTTCACGGACCATCTCGGTGAATTCGCGCTTCAGCGTCGGGTAATACGCGATCTGTCCCTGCAGCCCGCCGGCGATGTCGATCGACGCCGCGCTGATGAAACCCGCATAGTCGCTGGCCAGGAACAGCGCCATGCCGACCACGTCCTCGGGCTTGCCGAAGCGTCCCAGCGGCACGACTTTCAGCACCATCCGGTCGAACTCCTCGCGGCTGACGCCGGGGCCCACTTCGCGGAAATGGCGGTCCCACTGGCCGGTATCGATCCATCCCATGTTGAGCGAATTGACGAGGATGTTGTCCTTGGCGAGCGACATGCCGAGCGACTTGGACAGTGCCAGGCAGGCGGCGCGGTTGATCACCGAGGGAATGCCGTCGGGCGTCGGGATCGCGCCGGCCAGCGCGTTGATCTCGACGATGCGTCCCCAGCGCTGCCGGCGCATGTGCGGCACCACCGCCTGCACGAAGCGGAAATGCCCCATCTGCAGGATGTTGGCGTGCTCGAGGATCTGTTCGGGCGTGAGGGTGTCGAGGTTGCCGCCGCGGCCCTGGCCCGCATTGTTGACGAGGACGTCGACGCCGCCCCAGCTTGCGGCGACCTCCTCGACGAAGGCCTTGACGCCGGGGCTGTCGGTCACGTCCACTGCGCGCGCGATCACCGCCTGCGCCTGGCCCGCCAGTTCCCGGCCCGTCGCCTCCACCGCCTCCGCCGTGCGCGCGCAGATGGCGACGCGGGCGCCCTCCGCCGCGAAGGCCCGCGCGATGGCCAGGCCGATGCCGCGCGAGGCACCGGTCACGATGACGCGCTTGCCGCTCAAGTCGATATGCATTGCTGTCTCCTGTTGTTGGTCTAGAGTCGCTCGATCAGGGTCGCGGTGCCCATGCCGCCGGCGCAGCAGATCGCCTGCAGGCCATAGCGCGCATCGCGCCGCTCCAGTTCATGCAGCAGCGACGTCATGATCCGGGCGCCGCTGGCGCCGAGCGGATGGCCCAGTGCGATCGCACCGCCGTTGACGTTCAGCCGTTCGAGAGGCACGTCGAGTTCGCGCGCCCACATCAACGGCACCGGCGCGAAGGCCTCGTTCACCTCGAACAGATCGACGTCGCCGGCCGCCAGCCCGGCCATGTCCAGCACCTTGCGCGTCGCGGTCACCGGCCCGGTCAGCATCAGGGTCGGGTCGGAGCCGACCGTGGTGAACGCGCGGATGCGGGCGCGCGGCTTGAGGCCCAGGCGATCGACCGCGTCGCCCGACATCAGGAGCAGCACCGCAGCGCCGTCCGAGATCTGCGAGGAGTTACCGGCACTGAGCTTGCCGTCGGGGCGGAAGCTCGACTTCAGCGTGGCCAGCTTGTCGGCGTTGGTGCCGGGACGGATGGTCTCGTCCGCATCGAGGCTGTCCGGCGCGGGTTCGGCCCAGTCGCGTTCCTTCAGCACCGCCACCGGCACCGCGGCGATCTCGCGTTCGAAATACCCGGCCTGCGCGGCGGCGGCGGCGCGCCGGTGGCTTTCGACGGCATAGGCGTCCAGCTCGGCGCGGCTCAGGTTCCATTTGTCGGCGATGCGTTCCGCGGCCTCGCCCTGGCTGGTCAGCTCGTAGCGGTCGGCCGCCATCCAGCCGAAGGCTTCGCCGTAGATCTCGCGGTTGCCGCCCATGCGCACGCGGCTCATGTTCTCCGCGCCGCCCGCCACGACCACCTGGGCGGAACCGGCGGCGATCAGGCCGGCCGCCAGGTGCACGGCGACCTCGCCGGAGCCGCACTTGCGGTCGATCGTGAGGCCGGGAATCGCGTTTGGCCAGCCTGCGCCGAGCAGCGCCGTGCGCGCGATGTTGGCCGACTGTTCGCCGACCTGGGTCACGCAGCCGAAAATGACGTCGTCGACGGCGCCGGCGTCGATCCCGGCGCGATCCATGAGGACGTTCAGCAGGTGCGCCGCCAGATGGTCGGCGCGCACGCCGGCCAGGCTGCCCTTGTACTTGCCGACCGGCGTGCGCACCGCCTCGACGATGTAGACGTCCTTCATAGCGCGCTCGCCTTCAGGCCCGAACCCGGCACGCGCTGCCCGGCCTCGTCGTAGCGGTACACGCCGTGGCCCGTCTTGCGCCCGTGGCGGCCGGCCGCGACCATCTTGATGATCAGCGGGCACGGGCGGAACTTCTCGCCCAGCGTCGCGTGCAGGTAGCGCAGCACCGACAGGCGCGTGTCCCAGCCGGTCAGGTCGCCCAGCTCCAGCGGGCCCATCGGGTGGTTGAAACCCATGCGCAGCGCGGTGTCGATGTCCTCGGCGCTGGCGGTACCCTCCTGCAGCATCCACATCGCCTCGTTGCCCAGCATGGCCGACATGCGGCTGGTCGTCAGCCCCGGCGACTCGTTGACGAGGATCGAGGTCTTGCCGATCGCGTCGCACCAGGCGCGGCTGCGCGCGACGGTGGCTTCGTCGGTGGCGATGCCGAGCACCAGCTCCACCAGCTTCATCTTGTGCACCGGATTAAAGAAATGCATGCCGATCACGCGTTCCGGCTGCGGCACCGCGGTGGCGATCTCGGTCACCGACAGCGCCGACGTGTTGGTCGCCACGACCGCGCCCGCGGCCAGCAGCGGCACGGCCTCGGCCAGGACCGCCTTCTTCACGGCCAGGTTCTCGGATACCGTCTCGACCAGCAGGCTGGCGCCGGCGGCGCCGGTGGCCAGGCCGGTGTGAACGCTCAGGCGTTCCTTGGCCGCGGCCGCCGCTTCCGGCGCCAGCTTGCCGAGCTTGACGCCCGCGTCGACGATGGCGTGGATGTTCTGGAGCGCCTTGTCGAGCGCCTGGCCATTGCTGTCGACCAGCCGCGTCACGAAGCCGCTGCTGGCGAATGCGTGCGCGATGCCGGTGCCCATCAATCCGGCGCCGACCACGACGACGATCTCGTTCTTGTCGATCATTATTCCTGTCTCCTCATGCGCCGGGCCGGGGCCCGACGATATTCCTGATGGCGCCGATACCTTCGACGCTCGCTTCGACCACGTCCCCAGGCTGCAGGAACAGGCCCGTTCCCTGGCCAACGCCCGCGGGCGAGCCGGTGAACATGATGTCGCCGGGCGCGAAGCTGGAACGCGCCTCGACGAAGTTCAGCAACTGCCCGACGTCCCACGTCATCTCGCCGGTATTGCTGTCCTGCCGTACCTGGCCGTTGACGGTCAATGTCAAGCCGAGGCGCGGGCTGCCGGCCGGGAACTCGTCGCGCGTCACGATCCAGGGTCCGACACCGGTGCTGCGGTCCTGGCTCTTGGCCGCAAACAGGTCCATGCCGATGCCGGCCGGGCCGCTGCGCTGCAGGTCGCGCGCCGACACGTCGTTGCCGACCGTGTAGCCGAGCACGCTGGCGAGCGGCTGCGCGGGATCGACCGGCGCGTCGCCGACCACCACCACCAGTTCGACCTCGTGGTCCAGTTCGCTGGTCAGCGGCGGATAGCGGATCGGGTCGCTGGCCCCGATCAGCGCGCCGTACGCCTTCAGGAAGGCGATCGGCTGTTGCGGCGACGTCAGGCCGAAGTCGGCGGCAAGGTGCTTGGCATAGTTGGCGCCGGCCACGACCACGCGGTTAACCGGCTCGATAGGGGGCAGCAGGCGGACGTCCGCCAGCGGCAGGGCCGGTCCGAACACGGGCAAGGCTTCCCTGCCCTCGTCCGCGCGGCCGGCGGCGATCGCGCGGGTCAGTGCCGGCGCCCAGTCGGCGAACGCGCCGGCGAGCGGACGCAAGGTCTGCGCGGCGGCATCCACCAGTGCCCAGAACGGCGTCCCGCCATCGGTGCAGCGGGCGATCTTCATGCCACCAGCGCCGCCGGCTTGGCCACCTCGACCAGCGTGGACGGATCGATGTGCAGCAGCTCGCAGGCGTTCTTCCAGCGGATCTTCTGCAGGTCCTCGTCGGACAGGCGCAGTCCGTCGGTGAGGTCGTGGCGGACGGCGTCGCTGCCGCCGAAGTTCGAGCCGTACAGCACGCGGTCGGCGCCGATGACGTCGATCATCGCCTGGCGCATCGGCAGCTCGTGCAGTTCGACGTCGAAATAGAAGTTCTTCAGGTACTCGAGCACGGGCTTCTTGTTGTGCGCCACGTCGAGGTTCGGATTGGTCTGCGCCAGGCGGCCCAGCTGGTACGGCACGAAGCCACCGCCGTGGGTGATGTAGACCTTCAGTTTCGGGAAGCGGTCGAACACGCCGCCGTTGATCATGTTCCAGAAACACTTCGTCTCGTCGTAGTTCATGCCGACGATGGCGGTGGTCTCGTAGTTGTCGCTGTTGGCGTTCTCGCCCCACGTCACCGACTGGTTGTAGCCGTGCACGAACATCGGCAGGTCGAGGTCGCACAGCGCTTCCCACACCGGGTCCATCTCGGGCGAATCGAATTCCAGGCCGCCGAAGTTGGCGCCGCCCGCCACCAGGCCCTTGGCGCCCAGCGTGGTGCAGGCGCGGCGGATTTCCTTGGCGGCTTCGACCGGCACGTTCAGCGGCGCGTGGGCCCAGGCCATCAGGCGGTTCGGCGCTGCCGAGCAGTACTCGGCCAGCACGTCGTTGACCTTGCGGGCGAACGGCACGCCGAACTCCGGTTCGGCCCAGTACATGTAGCAGTGCGACGGCACCGACACGACCTGGGCACTCTGCCCCGCCGCGTCCATGCCGGCCAGGCGCGTCTTCGGGTCGGCCCAGCGGTCCAGGTACTGGTTGATGTCGAGCGTCTTGCCCTCGGCCCGCGCCTTCTGCAGGGCTGCGCGGCGTTCCGGCGAACCGAGCGACAGGATCCAGTGGCCCACGCGCAGTTTGATGTCGCCGTCCGGACGTTGTTCGAAGAAGGGACCCCAGTGCGGGTGCTGGTTGTAGTAACCCGGATGCGGGGCGTGGGCGTGAAGGTCGATGAGCATGTGGTGTCTCCCTGTGACGATTGATTTTCCGACCACGGGCGCAATCGTCCGGACACAGCGCGGCCGCGACAGGGCCCGCCCGCAAGCGCTACGTTGTCTCCATCAGGCTGCACTCGGTCGGTGCTTTGCATCAGGACCCATCATGCCAAAAATAGACAGAAATGGCAAATGTGTTTAATTTTATTTTTTCAGCGTTGCGCGCGCCTCGCATTCGACGAGCGAATACAGGAACGCGACGATGCGGCGGATGCCGTCCTCCGGCTGCTTGTTCGGCACCACGAGTTCGCTCAGCACGCAGCGGATCAGCAGTTCGCAGATCAGTTCGCGGTCGGTCCGGATGCCCAGGCGCTGGTCCCAGGAATCGAACACCGCGCGCATCAGTTCCTCGATGCGCACCAGCGACTCGTGGAACAGGCGCCCGAACAGGCGCAGCGTGTATTCCGGCGCGGCGCGCAGCAGCAGGCGCGCCTGGCCGTGTGCCGCATAGTTGTCCAGGTAGCGCACCAGCGCGTGGAAGCGCGCGTCAGGCTCCACGTGAGGCCCCACCGCGTCCGCCATGGCCTTCTGGAACGACGACCGTTTATGGCGTGCGAACGCGTCCAGCAGCTCGTCCTGCGACGAGAAGTAGCGGTAGAACGTGCCGCGCGACACCTGGGCGAGCGCGCATACGTCGAGTACGGAAATGCGATCCGACCCTTCGCGCAGGACGATCGCCTCGGTTGCCGCGAGGATGGCCTCGATGGTCGCCTCGGCGCGCCGGTTGCGCTTGTCGGTCGCGGGTTGCTCGGCTCTTGCGGCGGGTGGGGTGTACATCGTTGCGGCATCCAGTCAAAAAAGATAGATCAGTATTCCCTGACCGGCACGTGCGCCGGCCTCGAGTTGTAGCCAGGGAGGTGCAGCCCGCCGTCTACGTGGAACGATTCGCCTGTGACGTAGCGCGACATGTCGCTGGCCAGGAACACGGCCACGGGGCCAATGTCATCCTCCGGGTCGCCGCAGCGCCCCAGCGGGCGCATGGCCGCCGAACGCTCCGCGAATCCGGGGTTCTCGGCCGCCAGCTTGTGGAACGTGGCGCCCATCGCCGTCGGCGCGATCGCGTTCACGGTGATGTTGAAGCGGCCCCACTCGGCCGCCGCGCTGCGCGTCAGGCCGACGATGCCGGCCTTGGCGGTGTTGTAGTCGGCATGTAGCCAGGCGCCGATGTCGACGTCGATCGAATAGAAGTTCACGACCTTGCCGCCGCCCCGGGCGCGCATGTGGGGCAGCGCCGCGCGCATCGCCCACCAGCAGGCCTTCACGGTCGACGTCAGCGTCTGTTCCAGCATCTCGTCGGTCTTGTCCTCCAGCAAGACGTTTGGCGTCGGCACGAACGCGTTGTTCACCAGGATGTCGAGCCCGCCGAACCGCTCGGCCGCCGCCGCCACCGCGGCCTCCACCGATGCCTTCTGCAGGACATCGGTATGCACGAACAGCGCCCTGCCGCCGAGTTCCTCGACCTCGCGCGCCACCCGGGCGCCGCTCGCGCGGTCGATCTCGGCGATCACCACCGCCGCGCCCTCGCGCGCGAAACGGCGCGCCACGCCACGGCCGATGCCGCCGCCAGCGCCCGTCACCAGCGCCACCTTGTCCTTCAGAAGATCCATGTCACCCCTCCTCACTTTTAAACAGATTTTCTGTTATTGTACACATTCATCTCAACAACTCATATCAGGAAATACTCCATGCAACGCTTTCGCAGACGCATCGAGCTGGCCGGGCACGGGGACGACCAGGGTGGACAGGTGCGTGCCGTGCTCGAGGATGACTTTCATCATTTCCGCGTCGCGCTCGAGCATTGCGCCGGCGTCGTGACCGCGGTGCGCGGGGAAACGCCGCGCCATCCGTTCAGCGCCTGCCCGGGCGCGGCGCCCGAGCTGAACCGCCTGGCCGGGATGCGCCTGGACGGCATTGCCAACTCGGTCACGCTGTACACCGACGCGACCCAGCAGTGCACCCACATGTTCGACCTGGCCGGCCTGGCGATCGCCCTCGCCGCGCGCGGCAACGCCTATCGGCGCTACGACATCGAGGTGCCGCGCCACGTCGACGGCCGCTCGCACGCACGCCTGTGGCGCGACGGCGCTCCGCTCCTCGATTGGGAGGTCGACGGCAGTACGATCGTGGGCCCGGCGCCGTATGCCGGCGTCGACATGCGCAAGGGCATGGCGCGCTGGGCGCTGGGCACCTTGCCGGCCGAGGAAGCGGAAGCGGCCCTCGTGCTGCGCCGCTGCGCCCTGATCTCGCTCGGCCGCCTGAAGGACATCGACCGGGAGCCGCACGCCCACCTCACCGGCCGCTGCTACGCCCAGCAGCCCGAGCGCGCGCCGCAGGCCATCCGGATCGTCGGCTCGACCTGGGACTTCAGCGCCCGCCCGCAGGCGCTCTGCCTGGACGACCAGGCCTGGCTGCGCGACTTCAGCGATTCGCCGCTTCCCACGCCTTGAGGTCGAAGCCGGGCGCCGCCGCCACCGCAGGCGTCAGCGCCGGCGGACGCGCGAGGATCTTGCGCGCCGCCATGTGGTCGCCGACCCGCCCGCACGACTCCACCGCCAGCAGCTGTTCGCCGCGGAAGCACAGCACCGACACCTGCTGCGCCGCCGGATCGCCGAGCACGACGTGGTTGTCGGCGCCGCTGGACAGTCCCGCGATCTGCAGCTTGAGGTTGCCCTGGTCGGTCCAGAACCAGGGCAGCGCCGTGTACGGGGCCGGCTTGCCGGTCAGGCGCGCGGCGATCAGCCGGCCCTGGTCGACGGCGTTCTGGACCGATTCCAGGCGCGTCAACCGTTCGCCGTTCTGTAGGCACGGGAACGAGGCGACGTCGCCCAGCGCGGAAATGTGCGGGTCGGACGTCAGCAGGTTGGCGTCCACGCGGATGCCGTTGTCGATCGACAGGCCGGCTTCGAGCGCGAGCGCGACGTTGGGGATGACGCCGATCCCGTACACGACCAGGTCGGCCGCGAGGCGTGCGCCATCGGCCGCCAGCACGGCTACGGCCTTGCCGTTGTCGCCTTCGAGCGCCGACACTGCAGTGCGGAAGCGGAAGTTCACGCCCCAGGACGCGTGCGCCGCCCGGAACAGCTCGGACATCTGCGGCGACACCGCGCGCGCCATCGGACGCTCGCCCAGCTCCAGCACCTCGACCGCGGCACCGGCTGCCGCCGCGACCGCCGCGAATTCCAGGCCGATGAAACCGGCGCCGATGACGACCACGCGCCGGGCCGCGGCGAGCAGCGGCGCCAGCGCCTCGGCATCGGCACGGGTCTTGACGCCGTACACGCCCGCCAGTGCGGCGCCGGGTACGTTCAGGGGCCGGTTATGGGCGCCGGTGGCGAGCACCAGGTGGTCGTAGTCGAGCGCCGCGCCGGAGGCCAGCAGCAGCCTGCGATTCTGGCGGTCGATGGCGGCGCCGCGGTCCGCCACGAGGTCGATGCGCTGCTCGGCATAGAATTCCGCCGGGCGGAACTGCATCGCCGTGGCGTCGATCTTCCCCAGCAGATAGGCTTTCGACAACGGCGGGCGCTGGTACGGCAGCCAGGGTTCGTCGTTGACCAGGGAAATACGGCCGGCAAAGCCGTCCTGGCGCAGGGACAAGGCCACCTGCACGCCGGCATGTCCGGCGCCGGCGATCACTACGGAATTGAGCGACATGTTTATGTTCCTCGGTAAATAAAAATCTCAGGCCGCGGCCCGTGCCTGCACGGCCGCCTGCGGGACGCGTCCCAGCGTCAGCAGCAGCAGCGATCCGGCCAGCGTGCTGGCCGCGCAATACACCAGCATCGTCGTGTAGCTGCCGGTTGCGCTGAACATGGCTGCGAACATCAGGGGCGCGCCGGCCGAAGCCACGGTGATCAGGCCTTGGTGCAGCCCGAAGATGCGGCCGTAGTCCTTCAGGCCGAAATAGCGCGCCATGAGGAAGGCGGCGATGTCAAATTCGGCGCCGGCGCCGAGGCCCGCCAGCGCGGCCGCGAGACTGAGCAGCGCCAGGTCGGCGCTGCCCGACAGGAAGATGGCCGCCCCGGCGGCCGGCAACGCCAGGCTGAAGGCGGCGACGCCCGGCGGCCATAGCCTGTCGAGCAGGTAGCCGACCACCAGGCGCCCGCCGATCAGCGCGACGCCGAACCAGGCGAACACCTGGGTGGCGCTGGCCAGCGCCAGGCCGCGGTCGCGCAGCATCGGCACGGTACTCGTGACCATGCCCATGACCGCCGACACCACCAGGCACAGCGCCATGTTGCAGATCCAGTACTTGGGCGAGGCCAGGCTGGCGCGGAAGCTCATGCCGGACAGCGCCGGCGCCGGCTGCGCAGCTTCCGCCGCTGCGTGCGCCTGCGGCAGGCGGAACCAGGCCAGCGTCAGCGGCATGCCGACGAGCACATTGACCAGCGCCAGGATCACGAACGGCGCCTGCCAGCCCCAGTGCGCCACGCCCCAGGCGAACAGCGGCGGCGTGACCGCGGCCGTGATCCCGGTGCCCGACAGGCCCAGCGCCAGCGCCAGGCCGCGGTTGCGCACGTACCAGAGGTTCAGCAACTGGGTCCAGGTGACGGCCAGCGCGCCCATGCCGACGATGGGCAGCAGGAAGAAGGCGGCGTACAGCGACCAGACCGGACCCCGGATCTGCGTGGTGGCCAGGTAGCCCAGCGCCATCGTGAACAGCGATGCCAGCGTGACACGCTTGATGCCGAAGCGCAGGTTGAGCCAGCCGACCAGCTGCAGCCCGATCACGGCGCCGCCGAACAGGAAACTGATCGCCGCCTGCAGGGCCGGGCGCGGCCAGCCGAACTCCTGCTGCAGCGGGATCACGAGTACCCCGAAGCCGTACAGCAGGGTGGCGTTAATGCTGATCATGACGCCGGCGATCGCCAGCAGCAGGACACGCCAGCCCTGCCTGAATTCGGCGAAGTCGATCGCCGCGCCGTTCTTGGTTCCGACCATGGTTGTCTCCTGTAAGGTCGTGGAATCGGCGCCCCGGACTCTGCGGCCGGTGGCGCCGGGAAGCGTTGCGTGACGCTGCTCAGGGCTGCACGATGCGGCTGCGCAGGATGCCGATGCCCTCGACCTCGAGCTCGATCACGTCGTCCGGCTTCAGGTAGCGCAGCTGCTCGAGTCCGCAGCCGTTGCCGACCGTGCCCGAGCCCAGCACCTCGCCCGGGTACAAGGTCTCGGAGCGCGAAATGTGCTCGATCACGTCCTCGAAGCGCCAGCGCATGTCGCGCGTGCTGCCCCTGCCCCACTCCTCGCCGTTGACCCGCGCGACCATGGTGAGATCGTAGGGGTCGGGAAGCTCGTCGGCGGTGACCAGGCACGGGCCCATCACGTTGCCGGTGTCGAAGTCCTTGCTCTTGGCGGGGCCCAGCATGCCGCCCATCTCCACCGACTGCATGTCGCGCGCGCTCATGTCGTTGAAGATCGTGTAGCCGACGATGTGCCCGCGCGCCTTCTCGCGCGGGATGTCCTTGCCCTTGCGCCCGATGTAGCAGGCGAATTCGAGTTCGAAGTCCATCGCCTTGCTGTACGCGGGCCAGATCACGTCGTCGTCCGGCCCGACCACGGCGAACCGGTTGCACTTGTAGTAGATCGGCTGGCGGTTGAAGGTGGCGATGACCCGCTCGTCGGCGCGCGTGTTCATCTGCGCCAG
Source organism: Massilia putida (assembly GCF_001941825.1). NCBI lineage: Bacteria > Pseudomonadati > Pseudomonadota > Betaproteobacteria > Burkholderiales > Oxalobacteraceae > Massilia > Massilia putida. The sequence goes on along the minus strand of NZ_CP019037.1, from coordinate 152,466 downwards.
CGCTTCCTCGGGATTTGGCAGGTGGGCCACGCGCGCGCGGCGCGCCGCCGCAAAGCTCTGTTTCAGGTGCAGTTCGAAGCAGGAACAGTCGCGCATCTGCGGCGGCGGCTGGATCGGCGCGCACAGCTTGACCGCGGCGCGCTCGACGACCGCGCCCTCCGGTGCGCGGGCGACCAGGCGCCGCGCCTCGGCCAGGGCCTCGTCGCCCGCCTCGACCAGCGCCAGGATGCTGCCGAACGCGGGCCAGCCGCCCAGCCCCGTCGCGCTGGCGGCTTGGCTCAGGTCGACGATCGCGGTGTCGGATTCGATCAACGCCCCCGGGCGCATGGCGCCGGACGCGTCGCGGTAAGTAACCAGTCTCATTTTGTGTCTCCCGTTCTTGTTGTGGTTGCCAGCGCCGACGGCGCAGGATGCTAGACGCGGCCGTTGACCGGGATACACGCGCCGGTCAGCGCCGACGCCTCGTCCGAGAGCAGAAAGGCGATGACCGCCGCCAGCTTGTCGGGCGCGACCCAGCGGGTGGCATCGGCACCCGGCATGTCGGCGCGGTTGGCCGGCGTGTCGATGATGCTCGGCAGGACCGCGTTGACCGTGACGCCGCGGTCCTTCAGTTCTTCCGCCAGCGCTTCGGTCAGCCGCGCCACGCCGGCCTTCGAAGCGGCATAGGCGCCCATGCCCATGCCGGCTTTCTGCGCCGCGGCGGCGCCGACGTTGACGATGCTCCCGCCGCTCGCCAGCAGGTACGGCAGCGCCGCGCGGCAGCTGACGACGGCGGTACGCACATTGGTCTCGTACATGCGGTCCCAGGATGCCAGGGTGCCACCCTCGACCGTTTCCCAGGTAAAGCCGCCGGCCACGTTGACGACGCCATGCACCGCGCCGAGGGTCGCGCCGACCTGCGCGTACGCCGCCTGGCAACCGGCTTCCTGGCCCAGATCGACACTGCCGAGCGCCAGCGCCACGTCCGGCAAGTCGGCCTGCGCCACCGGCGCGCGGTCGAGCAGCGCGACGCGCGCGCCCGCGGCAACGAGCCGTGCGGCGACCGCGCGGCCCAGCGCGCCGAAGCCTCCGGTGATGACGATGACGCGGGAATCGAGTCGAGGGGACATCGTGTGACCTTTCTATGTTGTTCGGATAAAAAATGACGCTTTACGGAAAACTTTAAACATATTTTCAATTTGTGTCTACAAAGTTGTAGAATCTTCCCCGGAATAGTCCGCAATCGCTAGTCAAAGGCCAAGTCATGACAAGAAAACTTCCGGCACTCACTGCCGACAACCGGGCGTTCTGGCAAGGCGGCGCCACCGGCCAGCTGCAGATGCACCACTGCGCCGCATGCGCACGCTTTTTCCAGCCGCCGTCACCGATCTGCCCACGCTGCCTCAGCCTGGACGTCGGGCCGCGGCCGGTCTCCGGGCACGGAAAAGTCGTCACCTATACGGTCAACCACCAGCCGTGGCGCCCCGACCTCAAGGAACCCTATGTCATCGCCATCGTCGAGCTGGCCGAGCAGGAGGGATTGCAGTTCGTGACCAATGTCGTCGGGATCGACCCGGACCAGGTGGCCATCGACATGCCGGTACGCGTCCGCTTCGAGCAGGTCGAGGACGTCTGGATTCCCCTGTTCGAGAGGGCGGCATGATGATCGACCGGATCCATGAGAAGAACGTGGCGATCACCGGCATCGGCCAGTCGGAAGTGCGCCGGCCGTCCGACAAGTCGGCGATGCGGCTCACGCTCGATGCTTGCCTGGAAGCGATCGCCGACGCCGGTCTGACCCGCGACGACATTGACGGCATTTCCTGCTGGCCGGGGGACAACAACAATGGTGACGCATTTTCCCCGGTCGGGCCGAATGCGCTGATCGGCACGCTCGGACTGAAGGTCAACTGGTACGGCGGCGGGTATGAAGGCCCCGGGCCGCTGGCCGGCGTCATCAACGGCGCGATGGCGATCGCGGCCGGGTTGTGCCGCCACGTGCTGGTCTTCCGCACCATCACCGAAGCGACCCGGCGCCAGACCGACAAGGGCGCCAGTGCGCTGACCAACAAGACGGTCGGACGCGACAGCAGCGCCTCCTGGCAGTGGTACACGCCGTTCAACGTCCTGTCCGGGGTCAACCTGATGGCGATGTACGCGCAGCGCCATTTCCACGAGTACGGCACCACGTCCGAGCAGCTGGCGCAGATCGCCCTGACCTGCCGCGCCAACGCGGCGCTCAATCCGAAGGCGATCTACCGCACGCCGCTGACCATGGACGACTACATGGCCTCGCGCATGATCTCGACGCCGCTGCGCATGCTCGACTGCGACGTCCACTGCGACGCCTCGACCGCGATCATCCTGTCGCGCGCCGACGCCGCCAGGGACCTGCCCAACCCGCCGGTGCGGATCGAGGCGATCGGCGCGGCCCTGCACCAGCCCTGGTCCTGGGACCAGATCGACCTCACCGCGATGGCCACGCGCGATGCCGCCGACATGATGTGGTCGCGCACCGACGTCAAGCCGTCCGAGGTCGGGACCGCCCAGCTGTACGACGGCTTCTCGATCCTGACGATGATGTGGATGGAGGCGCTGCGCCTGTGTCCGCGCGGCGAGAGCGGCCGCTTCGTCGAAGGGGGACGCCGCATTGCCCTCGACGGCACCCTGCCGGTGAACACGAACGGCGGCCAGTTGTCGGGCGGCCGCACCCATGGACTCGGATATGTGCACGAAGCCTGCACCCAGCTGTGGCAGCGCGGCGGCGCGCGCCAGGTGGCGCCGCACCAGGTCTCGGTGGTCGCCTCGGGCGGCGGTCCGCTGGCCGGCAGCCTGCTGCTGGTACGCGACTAGGGATCAGGCGTTCCGCGCCCCGGCCTTGCTCCGCGACGATTCTAACCTTAGAATCAAATTTTAGACATGGATTCGCCCGCGGAGCCCCGCGGCATCCTGTCCGGAGCACACCATGGCAGGCAACACCAGCAGCGACGACCAGTCCGATTCCGCGACCGGCGTGACCGTCAAGCCCGTCGTCAACGCGGTCCGCATCCTGCGCTTCCTGACGGCCTCCGGTTCGCCCGAACGGGCGGCCGACATCGCGCGCGAGCTGGCGATCAATCCGAGCACCTGCTTCAACACCTTGCGCACCCTGGTGGCCGAGGAGATGCTCGACTTCGACCCGCTGTCGAAAACCTATACCACCGGACTGGGACTGGCCAAGCTCGTCGAGCACCTGGTCACGCAGGGCCAGCGCCTCGACGTCGTACGCCCGCTGATGCAGGAATTCGCGGCGGCGCACCACGTCACCGTCACCCTGTGGCGCCGCATGGGCAACGACCGCATCGTGCTCGTCAGTTCGGAAACGAGCCCGGGAGACCTGCGTATCGACATGGCGATCGGCCAGCGCCTGCCGGTGCTGATGGGCGCCAGCGGGCGCCTGTTCGCGGGCAAGCTCGGCCTCGACGAGGAACGCCTGCGCGCCGCGTTCGACAAGGTGCGCTGGGCCCGTCCGCTCGGCTTCGACGATTACCGGCGCCAGGTAGCGGATGCCGGCGCCAAGGGCTGGGCAGTCGACGACGGTTATTTCTCCGCGGGCATCCTCGCGATCGCGGCGCCCGTCAACGACCGTGCCGGCACGATGGCGTATGCGATGTCTGCGGTGACCTTCCGCGGCCAGCATGCCGAGGCCGAGATCGAGAAACTCGGCCAGGCGTTGCGCAAGGCGGCGACGAAGGTGGGCAACATCCTGTTCTAGGCTTCGCGTAAAACGTGACAGTTTTTTGATTTGTGTGCATAATCGTCTCACGACCACCACGGCCGGATAATTACCAAAGAGACGAATCATGAGCGATCAACTGCTTCACCGCGTAGTCATCGAACGCAGCCGCTGCTGCGGTTACGGCCTGTGCGCCGCCATCTGCCCCGAAATCTACAAGCTCGATGCCGGCGGCATCGTCTACGTCGACAGCGATGTCGTTCCCGACGAGCTGCTGGAGAGCGCACGCGAAGGCGCCGCCGCGTGCCCGGCCGAAGCCATCGCCGTCCAGGCCCCTGCATGAGCGTCCTGTTCCGGCAGAATTCCGTCATGAGGAAACAACCATGAACCGATTGGCTGGGAAGGTCGCCCTGATCACGGGCACCGGCGGCGGCCAGGGCCGGGTCGCGGCGCTGTATTTCGCGCGCGAAGGCGCTACCGTGGTTGGCTGCGACGTCGACCGCGCGGGGCACGAGGAAACGGCACGCCTGATGGCGGCGGAGGGCTACAAGCTGCACGGCAGCGCGCCGGTCGACCTCGGCGACCATGAACAGGCGCGGCGCTGGGTCGAAGCCGCGGCCGAGGAATGCGGCCGCATCGACATCCTGTACAACAACGCGTCGGCGGCGAAATTCGCCCCGGTCGGCGAGATGTCGGTCGAGGACTGGCACTACACCATCCGCAACGAGCTCGACCTCATCTTCTTCACGACCCGCATCGCGTGGAAGCACCTGGCGGCGCAAGGCGGCGTGGTGATCAATATCGCCTCGACCGCGGCCTGGGGCGGTTCCCGCGCGGCCGGGCTGAGCGCACACAGCGCGGCCAAAGGCGCGGTCGTGTCGTTCACGCGCCAGCTGGCGGTGGAAGGCGCGCCGCTGGGCATCCGCGCGGTCAGCATCAGCCCCGGCTTCGTGCGCACGCCCGGTACCGCCGCCTTCGTCGACAATCCGGCGACGCGCCGCATCATCCTCGACGGCGTGCTGCAGGACCGGCCCGGCGAGCCCGAGGAAGTCGTCTCGCTGGCGCTCTACGTCGCATCCGACGAGGCGCGCTTCATGACCGGCTCGGACCTCGTGGTCGACGGCGGCCTGCTGGCCGTCTAGCCGCGCGTACCAATCATAAAACGAATGGAGGAGACAATGGACATCATCGGCATCGGCTATCTCGGCTTCGAGACCGCCAACCTGGACGCCTGGCGCGAATACGGCCCGCAGGTCATGGGCTTCCAGACCGGCAGCGCGCCGGAGGACGACCAGGATTCGCTGTACTTCAGGATGGACGACCGGCGCCACCGGATCGCCTTCCACCCCGGGAAGATCGACCGGCTGGCCTACATCGGCTGGGAGGCGAAGGGCAAACTCGAGTTCCATGCCGCGGTGGAGCGCTTCCGCGAGCACGGCGTCGAAGTCACCTTCGCCGACGACGCCCTGCGCGAGCGCCGCGGCGTCAAGGAACTCATCCGCTTCCGCGATCCGGTGGGCTACCAGCACGAGCTGTTCTACGCGCAGAAATGGATGCCCCGCTCGTTCCAGCCGGGTCGCCCGCACGGCGGCTTCACCTGCGGCGAGCGCGGCGTCGGCCACGTGGTCGTCATCACGCCGGAATTCGGGCCCGAGCTCGAGCACTTTCTGACCGTCGTCATGGGCATGCGCTACTACGGCGCCGGTGCCGGCAAGGGCAAGACGGGCTTCTTCGGCGCCAAGCTCAATACCCATACCAGCCACGACATCGCCTACGGCTTCGGCCCCGGCAAGGCCGGCGTGCAGCACGTGGGCATCACCGTCAATTCGGTGCGCGATGTCGGCGAGACGTATGACCTCGTGCGCAAGAAGGGCTTGCAGATGATGATGACCCTGGGCCAGCATACCCAGGATCCGCACATGTCCTTCTATCACTTCACGCCGTCGGGCTTCGCCATCGAGTGCATCGCCGAGCTCGAACCGTGGCATGACGATGGCTTCGAACTCAACCCGGAAAAGCTGTCGACCTGGGGCCACGAGGTGGTCGGTCCGATCCTCGGGCCGAGCGTGCGCACGCCGCAGGAAGTATTCGATCCGGAAGTGGTGGCGGGCCGCTACTGACATCGACAGGGGCGCCAGCCCCTGTTCTTCATTCCGGCGCGCGAAAGAGCGCGCCGCTCAACCCAGTGCCTCGACCAGGGCCGGCACGACTTCGAACAGGTCGCCGACGATGCCGTAGTCGGCCACCGAGAAGATCGGCGCTTCCGGATCCTTGTTGATGGCGACGATGGTCTTCGAATCCTTCATACCGGCCAGGTGCTGGATCGCGCCCGAGATACCGACGGCGATGTACAGCTGCGGCGCGACGATCTTGCCGGTCTGGCCCACCTGCCAGTCGTTCGGCACGTAGCCCGCGTCGACGGCGGCGCGCGATGCGCCCATCGCGGCGCCCAGCTTGTCGGCCAGCGGTTCCAGGATCTTGAAGTTGTCGCCCGAACCCATGCCACGGCCGCCGGAGACGACGACCTTGGCGCCGGTCAGTTCCGGACGGTCCGACTTGGCCAGTTCGCGGCCCACGAAGCTCGACTTGCCCGAGTCCGCGACGGCCGCGACGGTTTCGACGGCGGCCGAACCACCTTCGGCTGCAGCGGCGTCGAAGCCGGTGCCGCGCACGGTGATGACCTTCACGGCATCTAGCGACTGCACGGTGGCGATGGCGTTACCGGCGTAGATCGGACGCTCGAACGTGTCGGGCGCATCGACCTTGGTGATTTCCGAGATCTGGGCGACGTCCAGCTTGGCGGCGACGCGCGGCAGCACGTTCTTGCCGTGGGCGCTGGCCGGGGCCAGGATGTGCGAGTAGCTGCCGGCGACGGCCAGGACCTGCTCGGCGACGTTCTCGGCGAGGCCGTCGGCGAATTGCGGCGCGTCGGCGACCAGCACTTTCGAGACGCCCGCGATCTTGGCGGCGGCTTCCGCGACGGCGCCGCAACCGCTGCCGGCGACGAGGATGTGGACGTCACCGCCGCATTGCGCGGCTGCGGTGACGGTGTTCAGGGTGACGGCCTTCAGCGAGGCGTTGTCGTGTTCAGCAATGACGAGTGCGACCATGGATGTATTCCTTAACCTTGATTAGATGACTTTGGCTTCGGTGCGCAGTTTCTGCACCAGGGTCGCCACGTCGGGCACTTTGACGCCGGCGGAACGCTTGGCCGGCTCGGCGACCTTGACGGTCTTCAGGCGCGGCGTGACGTCGACACCGAGGTCTTCCGGCTTGACCGTCGTCAGCGGCTTTTTCTTGGCCTTCATGATGTTCGGCAGCGTGACGTAGCGCGGCTCGTTCAGGCGCAGGTCGGTGGTGACGATGGCCGGCAGGCTCAGGGCCACGGTTTCCAGGCCGCCGTCCACTTCGCGGGTCACGGTGACCTTGCCGTCTTCCAGCACGACCTTCGAGGCGAACGTCGCCTGCGGCCAGCCCAGCAGCGCAGCCAGCATCTGGCCGGTCTGGTTCGAATCGTCGTCGATCGCCTGCTTGCCCAGGATGATCAGTTGCGGCTGCTCTTCGACCGCCAGCGCCTTCAGCACCTTGGCCACGCCCAGCGGCTCGATCTCGGCACCGGTCTCGACCAGCACGCCGCGGTCGGCGCCGATCGCCATCGCGGTACGCAGGGTTTCCTGGGCCTGTGCCACGCCGCAGGTCACGGCAACGATCTCGGTGACCTTGCCGGCTTCCTTCAGGCGCGTGGCTTCTTCCACCGCGATCTCGTCGAACGGGTTCATCGACATTTTGACGTTGGCGATATCGACGCCACTGCCGTCGGACTTGGCACGAACCTTGACGTTGTAGTCGACCACGCGTTTGACGGGTACCAGTATTTTCATGCTATCTCCTTCATGTCTTGTTATGGTGAGCCAGGGCGCGGTAAAGCGCCATCAACTGGGCGCGCCGTTCGGAGGCCGCGTCCATGTTCTTTTCCTTCACGTGACCGTAGCCGCGTATCGTTTCGGGCACCCGCGCCAGCTCAAGGGCCGCGTCGAGACGTTCCGGGGCGAGGGTTTCGCAGAACAGCTGGACGAGATTAAAGTAATTCTCGACCAGCCGGCGCTCGCGGCGCCGTTCGGCGGTCTTGCCGAAGGGGTCGAGCAGGGTGCCGCGCAATCCCTTGAACCGGGCCAGCACGGAAAACGCACGCATCATCCATGGACCGTAGCGTCGCTTGACCAGCCGGCCGGCGGCGTCACGCGCCGCAGTCAGCGGCGGCGCAAGGTGGAAATGCACCTGGTAATCCTTGCCGGGTTCGCCCTCGAACTGGTTGCGCAGCTCGGCCAGGAACTCGGGGGCGCTGTGCAGGCGCGCGACTTCGTATTCGTCCTTGTACGCCATCAGCTTGGCCAGGTTGCGCGCCACCGCATCGGTCAGCGCCAGCCTGCCGCCGGAATCGACTTTCGACTCCACAGCACGAAGCCGTTCCACTGCGGAGCGGTAGCGCTCTGCATAGGCCGGATTCTGGTAGGCCGTCAGCAGCGCGACGCGCTCGTCGATGAGGCGGTCGAGCGTGACGGGAATCGGCAGCGGTCTGGCCTGCGCTGGCGCCGCCAGCGAGGCCGGGTCGTGCGCCGCGCGCCGGCCGGCTTCGAAGGCCTGCTGGTTCTTCTCGACCGACACGCCGTTCAACTCGATCGCACGCAGCAGCGCAGCGCGTCCCAGCGGCACCCAGCCCTTCTGCCATGCATAGCCGAGCAGCAGCGGATTGGCGTAGATCGTGTCGCCGAACAGGCGCAGCGCCAGCGCATTCGCATCGACGAACTCGCACGCGTCGCCGATGCTCGCGCGCAGGTCGGCTTCGGTGTCGGCGCCGGGGAACTTCCAGTCCGGATTCGACAGAAAGGCGGCGGCCGGCACCGAGGCGCTGTTGACGATGGCGCGGGTACGTCCGCGCCGCACGCGCGACAGCGCGTCGCTAGAGGCGGCCACCATGGCATCGCAGCCAATCAGCACATCCGCCTCGCCCGTCGGCACGCGCGTCGCATGGATGCTGTCCGGATGGGCCGCGATCTGCACGTGGCTGAGTACTGCTCCACCCTTTTGCGCGAGGCCGGTGATGTCGAGCACCTTGACCCCCTTGTTTTCCAGGTGTGCCGCCATCCCGAGCAGCGCCCCGATCGTCACGACGCCCGTCCCGCCCACGCCGGGCACGACGATGCCGCAGACGCCGTCGAGCGGTACCTGCACCGGCTCCGGCACCGGCGGGGCCTGGACGGCGGCCGGCGCGGCGGACCCGGGACGGCGCAGCTGGGCCCCCTCGGCGGTGATGAAGCTCGGACAGAATCCGTTCACGCAAGAGAAATCCTTGTTGCAGGAACTCTGGTTGATCCTGCGCTTGGTGCCCAACGGAGTCTCGAGCGGTTCGACCGACAGGCAGTTCGAGGCCACCGAGCAGTCGCCGCAGCCTTCGCAGACTGCCGGGTTGATGAAGGCGCGCCGTGCCGGGTCCGGATAGTCGCCGCGCTTGCGCCGGCGCCGCTTCTCGGTGGCGCAGGTCTGGTCGTAGATAATGACCGACACGCCGGCCAGCTCGCGCAGTTCGAGCTGCAGGGCGTCGAACTGGTCGCGATGGTGCACAGTGACGGCGTCCGGCAGGCCGGCCCGTTGCGCATATTTTTCCGGCTCGTCGCTCACCACCACGACCCGCACCGCGCCTTCGCTGACCACCTGCTGGGCAATCTGCGGCACGGTCAGCGTGCCGTCCACCGGCTGGCCGCCGGTCATCGCGACCGCGTCGTTGTAGAGGATCTTGTAGGTCAGCGTGGCCTTCGCCGCGATCGCCGCGCGGATCGCCAGCAGGCCGGAATGGAAATAGGTGCCGTCGCCGAGGTTCACGAACACGTGCTTGTCGCGCGTAAAATGCATCTGGCCGAGCCAGCTGACGCCCTCGCCGCCCATCTGGGCCACCGTCTCGGTGTTACGGTCCATCCACAACGCCATGTAGTGGCAACCGATACCCGCCAGCGCACGCGAACCCGCCGGAACCCTGGTCGAGGTATTGTGCGGACAGCCCGAGCAGAACCAGGGCTTGCGCTCTGCCGTGACGCGCGGCCGGGCGGCCTCGCGCTCCTTGGCCGCGATCACGGCGAGGCGTTCGTCGATCGCCACGCGCAACTGCGGCGGCAGGCCGGCCTCGCCGAGGCGGCGCGCGACCGCCTTGGCGATCAGCGCGGGCGACAGCTCGTAGCGCGCCGGCAGCAGCCACTGTCCGCGCGGCGAGGCCCACTCCCCGCCTTCCATGCCGCGCTCGTCGAACTTGCCGTACACGCGCGGACGCCGGTCGCTGGGCCAGTTGTACAACTGCTCCTTGATCGCATACTCGAGCACCTGGCGCTTTTCCTCGACGACCAGGATCTCGTCCAGCCCGGCGGCGAATTCGCGCACGTCGTCCGCGTGCAGGGGCCAAACGCAGCCGACTTTCAGAATGCGGATGCCGATGGCGCGGCAGGCCGCCTCGTCCAGCCCCAGGTCGACCAGCGCCTGGCGCAGGTCGAGATAGGCCTTGCCGGCGGCGACGATGCCGAAGCGCGCCTGCGGCGCATCGAGCACCACCTGGTTCAGCTTGTTGGCGCGGACATAGTCGAGGGCGGCGTACCATTTGTGCTCGACCAGGCGCGCCTCCTGCTCCAGCGGGCCGTCGGGCCAGCGGATGCCCAGCCCGCCCGTCGGCAACGGCGTGTCCGGCACCACGATGCGCAGGCGCTGCGGGTCCATTTCCACCGATGCCGACGACTCCACCACGTCGGTCACGCACTTCATCGCCACCCACAGCCCGGCATGGCGGCTCATCGCCCAGCCATGCAGGCCGTAGTCGTGGAACTCCTGCACGGTAGACGGATACAGGACGGGAATCCCGCACGCGACCAGCAAGTGCTCCGACTGGTGCGCCACGGTGGACGACTTGGCGGCATGGTCGTCGCCGACCAGCATCAACACGCCGCCCTTGGCCGACGTCCCGGCGGCGTTCGCGTGCTTGAGCACGTCGGCCGAGCGGTCCACGCCGGGTCCCTTGCCGTACCACATGCCGAAGACGCCGTCGCGGGTGGCGCTGTCGTACAGGTTGACCTGCTGCGTGCCCCACACCGCGGTGGCGGCCAGGTCCTCGTTCAGGCCGGGCTGGAACACGACGTCGTGGCTGTCGAGGTGCTTTTTCGCTTTCCACAGCGCGAGGTCCAGTCCGCCCAGCGGCGAGCCGCGGTAGCCGGACACGTAGCCGCCCGTGTTCAGGCCCGCGTCGCGGTCGCGTTCCTTCTGCAGCATCGGCAGGCGCGCGAGCATCTGCACGCCGCTCAGGTAGATGCGTCCCGTATCGACCGTGTATTTGTCGTCGAGCGCGACGGCGCGCAGCGCTGCCCCGGCGGCGGGCGTTAGCGGCGAATTCATGGATGGGTCTCCGTCAAAAATTTTTATGAACAGATTCTACAAACATGTTTAACTATCGTAAAATCAAGAATCATGAGCCCAGGTATCAGAAAAACGCATGTCCAGCACCGATAACGTCACCCTGCGCCAGCTGCGCTACTTCGTGGCCGCGGCCGAGACCGGCCGCTTCTCGATGGCCGCCACGCGCGCCCACGTGTCGCAGTCGGCGATCACCAATGCGGTGCTGATGCTGGAGCAGGAGCTTGGCGTGCGCCTGTTCGAGCGCAGGCCGCACGGGGTCGCCCTCACGGCCGACGGCCAGCGCTTCTATCACCGCACGCGCGGCATCCTCGACTCGCTGGCCGACTGCCTGCGCGAGCAGCACCTGCCGGCGCTGCAGCTGGCCGGCACGCTGCGGGTCGGGGCCTCGTACACGCTGCTCGGCTATTTCCTGCCGCCGCTGCTGGCGCGCTTCCGCGACCAGTATCCCGATGTCGAAATCGACCTGGCGGACATGCATCGCGAGGCCATCGAGGAGGAGGTCGCGTCGGGACGGCTGGATGTCGGCGTGGTGATCCTGTCGAACCTGCCGGAGCGGGAACGGTTCGGCCACCACGTGCTGGTACGGTCGCGCCGGCAGTTGTGGATGGCGGCCGACCATCCACTGCTCGGCAAGGACAATGCCGCGCTGTCCGACATCGCGGCCTATCCGTATATCCAGGTGACGGTGGACGAGAGCGAGGCGTCGACCCTGCGCTACTGGGCCGCACGCGGCGTGCAGCCGCACATCGCCTTCCGCACCAGTTCGATGGAAGCGCTGCGCGGGCTGATCGCCCATGGCTTCGGCGTGAGCATCCTGTCGGACATGGTGTACCGCCACTGGTCGCTCGAGGGCAAGAAGATCGAGACACGGCCGATCCTGGACGTCGTGCCGGACATGGAGGTGGGACTGATCTGGCACCGCGACCGGCCGCTGGCGCAGCCGGGCGAGGCGTTCCGCCAGTTCCTGATCAGGACCAGCGGAGGCTGAGGGGCTACAGCGAGCGGGCGATGATTTCCTTCATGATCTCGGACGTGCCGCCGTAGATGCGCGCGACGCGGGCGTCGACCCAGGCGCGGCTGATCTTGTACTCGCTCATGAACCCGTAGCCGCCGTGCAGCTGCAGCAGCTCGTCGAGCACCCTGCCCTGCATCTCCGATCCCATCAGCTTGCACATCGCGCCAACCTCGGCCGACAGCTCGCCGCGCATCGCCTTGCCCAGGCAGTCGTCGACGAACACGCGCAGCATCGTGGCCTGGGCCTTGCACTCGGCCAGTTTGAACTTGGTGTTCTGGAAGTCGAATACCGACTTGCCGAACACCTTGCGCTCGCGCACGTATTCCAGCGTGTCCTCGAGCAGCGCTTCGATGCTCGCGGCGGCCCGCAGGCCGATGATCGTGCGCTCCCACGCCAGCTGGTGCGTCAGGTACGAAAAACCTTTGTTTTCCTCGCCCAGGCGGTTTGATACCGGGACCCGCACGTCGTCGAAGAACAGCTCGGACGTATCCTGTCCCTTCAGGCCGATCTTTTCCAGCAGCTTGCCCTTCGAGAAGCCGGGCCGGTCGGCCTCGACGCAGATCAGGGTCAGTTCCTTTGCACCGGGATCCAGCTTGGTCGCGGTGACCATCAGGTCGGCGTTGCCGCCGTTCGTGATGAACGTCTTCTGGCCGTTCACGACGTAATCGTCGCCGTCGCGCCGCGCGCTGGTGCGCATCGAGCGCAGGTCGGAACCGATGCCCGGCTCGCTCATCGCGATCACGCCGATCATCTCGCCGCTGACCATCCGCGGCAGCCAGCGGTGCTTCTGCTCCTCGCTGCCGTACGCGACGATATAGGGCGCCACGATCTCGGAATGGGTCGTGAAGCCGATCGCGGTGGCATTCACGCGCGCCAGCTCCTCGATCATCACGGCCGAGTGGCCGAAGTCCCCGCCGGCCCCGCCGTACTCCTCCGGCACGGTGGAGCACAGCAGCCCGACCTCGCCGGCCTTGCGCCACACCGACTTCGGCACGATGCCCGCGTGCTCCCACTCCGCCAGGTGCGGCACGATCTCGTTTTCGATGAACCGCCGGGCCATCTCGCGGAACATCTGGTGGTCTTCACGGAACACACTGCGCATGCTGCTTCTCCTGGTGATAATGCGGGCCTAGCGGCCCTGGTATTGCGGTTCGCGCTTGCCGAGGAACGCGGAGACAGCCTCCGCATGGTCCTCGGTGTGATGGGCCAGCGCCTGGTAGGCGGCCGACATCTCGAGCAGCGAATCGAGCCGCATGTGCTGCCCCTCGCGCAGCAGGCGCTTGGTCAGGCGCAGGCCGTGCGAAGGATTGGCCGCCATGCGCCGCGCGAGCGCCAGCGCCGCGTCCTGCAACTGCGCCGCCGGCACCACCTCGGTCACCAGGCCCCACGCGAGCGCGGTGGCGGCGTCGATCGCGTCGCCGGTCAGCGCCATCAGGCTGGCCTTTGGCATGCCGACGATGCGCGGCAGCAGCCAGGCACCGCCGTCGCCCGGAACGATGCCCAGCTTGACGAAGCTCTCCGCGAACTTGGCGCCCTCGGCCGCGATCCGCACATCGCACATGCAGGCGAGATCGAGGCCAGCGCCGATCGCCGGTCCGTTCAGCGCCGCGATCACCGGCACGTCCAGGTTGTACAGGCAGGTCGGGATGCGCTGGATGCCGTTGCGGTAGCTCTCGCTGACCTCGTACGGCGAGCCGGCGAAGATACCGCCGCGCTCGGCCATGTCCTTGACGTTGCCGCCGGCGCAGAAGGCGGGGCCGTTCCCCGTCAGGATGATTACCTTGACGCTCCGGTCCAGCCGCACCGCCGCGCACAGGTCGACGAATTCCTGCATCTGCGCCGGCGTGCTCAGGGCGTTGCGTGTCTCGGGGCTGTCCATCCGCACGGTCAGGATCGCGCCCTCGCGTTCGATTGCCAGGAAGGGGCTCATGCGCTCTGCTCCTGCAGGGTGTCGAACCGGCCGTCGGTGACGCCGGGCCAGAAACCTTCCGGACCGGCGGCGCAGACCGCCCGCCCCAGCCGCTGCGACCAGGCGCTGGCCGAACCGAACTCGCTGCGCCAGGACCACAGGCGGCGCGTGCTCAGGTGCAGCGAGTGCTCGTGCGTAAAACCGATCGCGCCGTGCACCGCGTGGGCCACGCCGGCGCCGATGCCGGCCGCCTCGGAGGCACAGATCTTGGCGGCGATCGCCTGCAGCCGCACGATGCGCGTGTCGGCCGCCGCGAACGCCGCTTCGGACGCCATGACCGCCGCGGCGGCGTGCTCGGCCAGCACCGCGACCTGGTGCTGGATCGCCTGGAAGCTGCCGATCGGCTTGCCGAACTGGACCCGTTCGCCGGCATACGCGGTGGCCAGTGCCAGCACGCCTTCCAGCGCACCGGCGATCTGGGCCGCGCGCACCATGGCGCCGCCCAGCAGCAGCACATCGACCGGCCAGCCCGCCGGCAGCGGCGCCTGGGCGACCGGCGCCACGTCCTCGAACAGCAGTGTCGCGCGCGACTCGGCGGCGACGTTGGCGCCATCGCGGCGGCGGGCCGCGCCCGTCGGCAGCAGCACGACGGCGGGCTCGGCGCCCCCGGCCACCGCCACCACCAGCGGCACGGCGTCGCCCCAGGGCACGTCGAGCGCTTCGCCGCTCACCACGCCGTCCCGCAGGCGCAGCGCGCCGGCGCCGGCGACGCTGACCGCGCCGCTGGCCGGCGCCAGCCCCGCCGCCCCCAGCAGCCAGTTGGCGAGCATGGCTTCCGGCAGCGGCAACGGCAGGTTGAAGCGTCCGGCCAGGCGGATCACACCGCACACGTCGGCCCAGCTGGCGCCCGCCCCGCCCAGCGCCTCGGGTGCCAGCGCCAGCGGAAAGCCGGACTCCTCGACAGCCGTCCACATCGCTTGCGGCCAGGGGCCGTCCTCGCACGCCAGCACCGCAGCGGGGCTGGTCAGGTCGGCGAACAGGCGCTCGACCGTAGAATCGAACATTTGTCTCATGATTAACGCATTCCCAATCCGCGCGCGATGATCCCGCGGAGTATTTCGCGCGTACCGCCGCGCAGTGAAAATGAAGGAGCCTCCTGCATCAGGTAGGCCAGGACGCGGGCATGTTCGCCGCCGCCGCGCGTGGCGGGGGCAACGTCCAGCAGCGCCTCGGCCAGCTCCGGGATTTCCTGCTCGAAACTCGTGCCCAGTTCCTTGACGACCGACGCTTCCCAGGCCGGGTTGCGGCCGGCCGCCAGCTGAGCGGTGACCGCCAGCGACATCTGGCGCAAGGTGACCAGCCGCGCGGTCAGGCGGCCGATATCCCTGGCCTGCAGCGCGTCGGGGTCGGCGCCGATCGCCCCGAGCAGCGACTGCAGCAGGGTGATGGAACTCAGGAAGCGTTCCGGCCCGCTGCGTTCGAACGCCAGCTCGGCCGTGACCTGGGCCCAGCCCTGGCCCTCGGTGCCGACCAGGGCGCCGGCGTCGAGCGCCACGTCGTCGAAGAACACCTCGTTGAAATGGCTCGCGCCGGTCAGGTCCTTGATCGGGCGGATCGTGATGCCCGGCAGCGACAGGTCGACGATGAACTGCGACAGGCCTTCGTTGCGCCGGCTGTCCGGATCGGTGCGCAGCAGCGCGATCATGTAGTGCGAGCGGTGGGCGTTGGTCGTCCAGACTTTCTGGCCGTTGACGATCCACTTGTCGCCGGCGCGCCGGGCGCTGCTCTTGATCGAGGCCAGGTCGGAGCCGGAGTTCGGCTCGCTCATGCCGATGCAAAAGAACTGCTCGCCGCGGCAGATCGCGGGCAGATGGAAGTCCTTCTGGGCATCGCTGCCGTAGTGCAGGATCTGCGGACCGCTCTGGCGGTCGGCGAACCAGTGCGCCGACACGGGCGCGCCGGCCGCCAGCAGTTCCTCGATCACCACGTAGCGGGAGAATGCACTGGCCTCGGCGCCGCCGTAGCGTTTCGGCAAGGCCATGCCGATCCAGCCGCGCTCGCCCAGGCGACGGCTGAAGCGGGCATCGAATCCCATCCAGGACTCGGCGCGCCGGGTCGGCGGGACATCCGCCAGCGCATCGGCGAGGAAGCCGCGCACCTCGGCGCGGATCGCCTCGGCCTCGGGCGGAATGGGGCTGTAGGTGAACTGGTCAATGGACATGGTCGCTCATGCTTCGAATGGGCATTGGAACGATCGCTCCACGCGCGCCGGCGCGGAACGATCGCGGCAGTGAGGGGTCAGAGCGCGGTCTGCGCGTCGGCGGCGGCGAACATCTTGTTGATGTCGCCCGACGTCACCGGACGGTTCGGGTCACGTTCCGGCGCGGCGCCGCCCAGGCCCAGGGCGGGTTCGGTGCTGACGTGCGTAGCCTGGGCCTTGAGGGCGCCGACCGTGCAGTTTTCGCGGCCGAGGATG
Source organism: Massilia putida (assembly GCF_001941825.1). NCBI lineage: Bacteria > Pseudomonadati > Pseudomonadota > Betaproteobacteria > Burkholderiales > Oxalobacteraceae > Massilia > Massilia putida. Next base: position 135,923 of record NZ_CP019037.1, on the reverse strand, counting down.
GCGAACGGGTCGTACGAAAACTCGCGCATCGCGTTCAGGTGGGTGATCTTGTTGATCACCTCGTCCGACAGGTGCTGCGCCTGCTTCCAGAACACGTCGGCCGAGTGCGGCCAGGTGCAGTCGGAGTGCGGGTAGTCGCATTCCCACGTGACCTTGTCGACATTGATCGAATCCAGGTTCTTCAGGCCGAACGCATCCTCGATGAAGCAGGTGATGATATGTTCGTTGAAGATCTCGCTGGGCTTCTTGCCGCCGAAGTTGGAATTGGTCCACTCGTGGTGATGGCTGTGAGTAAAATCCGCGCGCTCCAGCAGGTAAGGAATCCAGCCGATGCCGCCTTCCGACAACGCCATGCGCAGCTTCGGATACTTCTTCCACATCGGGGCCCAGATCCAGTCCGCGGCCGAATTCGAGATCGAGATCGGCATCGAGGTGATCCAGGCGTCGATCGGCGATTCGTCCGACGCGTGGGCGGCCTTGACGCCGGTGCCGATGTGGCAGCAGATGACGACGTCGTTGTCGGCACACGCCTTCCACAGCGGATCCCAGTGGTCGTTGTGGATCGACGGGTAGCCGTGCACGGTCGGGTTGTCGGACAGCGTCAGCGCGTGCACGCCCTGGGCCGCGAGGCGCTTGACTTCCGCCGCGGCGGCCTGCATGTCCCACCAGGGCACCATCATCAGCGGGATGAAACGGCCCGGCGCGGCGTTGCACCAGTCGTGCAGGTGCCAGTCGTTGTAGGCCTGGATCGCGGCGAGGCTGACTTCCTTGTCGTTCATCATCTGGAAGCGCTGGCCGGCGAAGCCCGGGAAGGTCGGAAAGCACAGCGAACCGAGCACGCCGTTGGCGTTCATGTCCTCGACGCGCGCCTTGATGTCCCAGGTGCCGCGGCGCATCTGCTCGTAGGAGAGCGGCTCCATGCCGTACTCCTCCTTCGGGCGGCCAACCACCGAGTTCAGTCCCATGTAGCCGGTCGCGCGGTCTTCGAACACCCAGACGTCGCGGCCCTTGATGTTCTCCACGCGCGGCTGGCGGCCCTTGAACCTGGCTGGCATGTGGCGGTCGAAAGCGCCGCGCGGTTCGATCGCATGGTCGTCCACGCTGACGAGGATCAGGTCTTCAAATTTCATGTTTGTCTCCAAGGAATGGAATACGCTCCAATGCGGAACGGCTTTCTTCTGCCGTCAATTCTAGAACAGAATCCGGATTTTTTTAAACACTTTTTTAGATTCTGTTCATAAAAATTTCGAAGCGTTCAATCCCAGACCACGTGGACGTGCTTCGGCCCGCGCAGCTGGGCGCCGGTGATGCGCGGCGGCGGCTGGTCCGGGTCGAGGCGCAGGTTGGGCATCAGGTCGAGCACGGCGTTGAGCGCGACCTGCAGTTCGGTCTTGGCGATGAACTGGCCGATGCACATGTGCGGGCCGAAGCCGAAGCCGAACGACGGCTTGAGCTTGCGGTCGATATCGAATTCCTCGCTGCGCTCGAAGGCCTCCTCGTCGCGGTTGGCGGACGTGACGATGCACTGGACCATGGCGCCTTTCGGGATCGCCATGCCGGCCAGTTCCAGGTCCTGCGCCGCCTGGCGCACCTTGAAGGTGGCGACCGGCTCGAAGCGAATCGCCTCGTCGATTGCCTTCGGCACCAGGCTGCGGTCGGCGCGTACGCGGGCCAGCAGTTCGGGCCGCTCCAGCAGCAAGGTCATCAGGGTGCCAAAGGTGCGCGTAGTCGTCTCCGCGGCGGCCGGCAGCAGCGAGCGCACGAACGTCGTGACCTCATGGTCGTCGAAGCGGCGGCCATCGCTTTCGGCGCGGATCAGGCGGCTGATGAGGTCGTCGCCCTCGGCACCGTTGCGGCGTACCTCCACCACCGCCTCGAGCGTGGCGTCGTACAGCGCCTTGGCTGCCTCCATGGCGGCCTTGCGCGCCTGTGCGGCCTTCTCGGCATCGACCTGGGGGCCGGCCAGGATCGCCAGCGCCCATGCCGCATATTGCTTGATCTTCTCGGGGTCGTTGCCGGGGAAGCCGATCAGCGCATAGATCAGGCGGATCGGGAACAGCAGGCCGAACTCCATCAAGTCGGCCTTCCTGGCCGCCGCCAGCGGCTGCAGGAATTCCGTGCGCACGATCGGGTCCATTTTGGTGTCGCGCCAGCTGTTCACGACCTCGGGCATGAAGATCGGCTGCAGCAGCGCGCGCGCCTTCTTGTGGGCCTCGCCATCCATGCCGGTGAGGATCAGGCCGTCGAAGAAGGACCCCAGGCCTTCGGCGATGAAGCCGCTGGTGTAGTTGGCCGCGTCGCGCAGGACCGCCATCACCTCCTTGTACTTGAACACCGTGAAGGTCGGGCGGTTCGGATCCAGCCCGGCGATGTTCGGCACCCCGAGCTTTCCCATGAAGTTCTCGGCGATGATCGGCGAGTTCCTGCGCATGTCGCGATAGATCGCGTGCAGGTCGACGTCCTCGCCGCGGTAGTTGTCGGCCACGCCCGAATAGGCGCTCTCCAGGCTCACTTTGCTTGCACTGCTCATTGTCATCCTCCATTGGTCTGGCCCGGACATCGCCCCGGCCTAATTTGAACACTTTTCGAGATAGTGCTCTATTTATGGAGAATTGCCAAGCAATATGCGCCGGCCTGCGCCGATTTCAGGGGATCATCAGCCCGCCGTCCACGGCCAGCGTCTGGCCGGTGATGAAGCGCGCGCCCTCCCCCATCATGAACACGACGAAGGGCGTCATGTCGCGGTCGGGATCGCCCAGCCTGCCGCCAAGCGGAATCAGGCCGGCCATCATGCGGTCGTGGTCGGCCAGCGCGGCGGCGTCCATGCGCGCGCGGTGCGCCTCGTACATCGGCGTCCACATGCCCGGCGCGGCGGCGTTGACGCTGATGCCGTGGCGCCCCCACTCCTTGGCCACGGTCCGGGTCCAGCCCAGCACGGCCGCCTTCGCCGCCGAGTAATGGGCGCAGCCGGGCAGTCCCATGACGCCCGCGGCCGAACCGAAGTTCAGGATGCGCCCGCCGCGCTCGCGCAGGTACGGGAAGGCGGCCTGGTTGGTGTTCAGGGTGCCGCGCGCATTCACGTCGAACATCAGGTCCCAGTCGGCGTCGGCGATCGATTCCGCCGGCGCCGCGCGCTCGATGCCGGCGATGTTGACCAGGCCGTCGAGACCGCCCAGCCACGCCATGGCCTCCCTGAACGCGCCCTCCACTTCGCCGCGCAACCGCACGTCGCAGTGGAAGTAGCTGGCCGCCCCCGGCCCCGCCGCGTCGGCACGTGCCGCCTGCTCCCGTCCCGCGGCGTCGTTCACGTCCATGGCGGCGACCCGCGCCCCGGCCGCGACTAGGCCGCGCAATACGCTGGCGCCGATGCCGCCGGCGGTGCCGGTGACGATCACGCGCTTGCCTTCGAGTGTCATGCTCTTTCCCCTGTCAAACCTCACGATGGAAACGGATGGCGCGCGCCTGCAGGCTGCCCAGCCCGAGGGCGCCCGCCATCAACCAGAACAGAACTGCCGCGCCGGCGCCGGTGCCGATCACGCCGAACACCAGCGGCATCACGGCCATCGACGCGTGCAAGGTCATCGAGCGCAGCGCCAGGGCCTCGCCCTGGCGTTCGGGCGGCGTCGCGTCGTGCAGGCTGGCCAGGATGGCCGGCTGCACCAGGCCCAGCCCGATGCCCAGGATGGCCGCGCAGGCCGCCATGGCCCAGGCACTGTGGAACAGCGGATAGGCCGCGAACACGGCGCAGGTGAGCAGCAGTGCGCCGCACAGCAGCGCGTGGCGCGACAGGCGCGCCGCGACCAGCGGCATCAGCAGGCGCACCGTCATCGACGCCACGGCGTAGGCCGCGAGCACGAGTCCCAGCGCGGACGCGTTCAGGCCGCGCTCGACGCCCAGCAGCGGCAGGGCGAAACCGTGCACGTCCCAGCTGACCGACACCACCCAGCTGATGAAGACAAGCCGGCGCACGGACGCCAGCCGCAGCAGGTGCCACGCCGAGGTCTTGCGCGCCCCGGGCGCGGGCGCCGGCCGCGGCGCCTCGCGCGGCACCGCCTGCGCCGCCAGCAGGGTGGCGACGGGCAGCAGCGCCAGCGCGAGGAAGGCGGCGGAAAATCCGGCGCGGTCGATCAGGAAGCCTGCCAGCATCGGCCCGAACAGGCCGGCCAGCGCCGGCGCGAGCGCGATCCAGCTGAACACGCGCAGGCGCTCGCCGTCGCTGCCGGCGAGCCGGCTGGCGCTGCGCTGGATCGCGATCATGCCGAAGCCCGCCCCGGCCCCACACAGCGCGGCGGCCGCGCACAGCGTGAAGCGGTTCTGCAGCGCGGCCGCCAGCAACGTGCCGCCGAGCGAACACAGGGCCGCGAGGCGCACCGGCAGGTGGTAGCCGCGGCGGTCCGCCAGGCGCCCGGCCGGCAGCGCCAGCAGCGCCGGGAACAGCGCGAACATCGCCATCACCAGGCCCACCGACCAGGCGGAATGCCCCAGCCGCAGCACGTTCAGCGGCGCCGCCAGGCGCACGCCCTGCACGCACGCATGCAGGCCGACCTGGCAGGCGACCATGGCGGCCAGCGCCGGCCGCATGCCGTGCGCCCGCTCCCGCGTGTCCACGACGGGACTATGCATGGCTGGTCCCGATCGCATCGCGCGCCTGTTCCAGCAGGCGCACGGCGGAGGCATGGTGGGCGTCGCCGGTGGCGCGCGGGGCGAGGCCGGCGCACGCGCGCGCATGGCTCGCCTCGAGCATGATGCCGAGCTTGAAACGGGCCAGCGCCACGTACCAGTCGATGGCACCCAGGTCGCGCCGGCTGCCGGCGCCGTAGCGCTGCACCAGTTCGACGGGCGCCGCCAACCCGGCCGCAGGGGCGATGCGGATCGTGCCCGCGCCGCGGCCCTGCGCGTCCGGCCAGGTGGCGACCAGCCAGCCCAGGTCCAGCAGCGGATCGCCGACGGTAGCCAGCTCCCAGTCGATGATGGCCGCCAGGCGCGGACTGTCGCGCCGGAACATGACGTTCCCGAGGTGATAATCGCCGTGCAGGATGCCCGGCGTGAACCCGGCCGGCACGTGCTCGCGCAACCACTGCGCCACGTCGTCCAGCCCGGGCAGCCCGTGCGGCCCCGGCCAGCCGGCATATTGGCGACACGCGTCGAGATGGCGCAGCCAGCGCGGCACCTGGCGCTCGAGGAAGCCGTCGGGCTTGCCGAAATCGGCCAGGCCGGCCTCGCGCGGATCGATCTCGCCCAGGCGCAGCAGGCCGTCGACCATCGACAGTCCCATCTGCCGGCGCCAGGCGGCGTCGCCGGCATACGGCGGCGGCAGCGGGTCGGGCGTGGCGGCGAACCCGTCCACCGGCATCATCAGGTAGAACGGCACGCCCAGCACCGCGTCGTCGTCGCAGCTGGCGATCAAACCGGCGTGCGGCACCGCGCTGCAGGCCAGCGCCCGCAGCACCCGCGCTTCGCGCAGGAAGCCGCGCCGCGCGTCCAGGCCGGCCCCCGGCCGCGGGCACCGCAGCACGTACTCGGCGCCGACGGTCCGGCGCAAGCGCAGCAGGATGTTCTGGGTGCCGCCGGTCAGCGGCGTGGGCGTCTCGATGGGTCCTTCGCCGAGGCCGAGCCGGTCCATCCAGCGCACGAGCGCGTGCAGGTCGAGCGCGGCGCTCACGCGGGCTCCGTGCCGAATTTAACTGCCGCGGCCGCGGCCGCGGTCGGGCGGTGATAGGCGGGGAACAGCGCGTCGCTCGGCGCGTAGTCGCGCAGCAGCTGGCGCGCCAGGGTCACCTTGTGCACCTCGGTCGGCCCGTCGGCCAGTCCCATCTGGTAGGCGCGCACGATCATCCCGACGAACGGCATCTCGTTCGAGACCCCGATCGACCCGTGCACCTGCAGCGCGCTCGAGGCGATGTCGTGCAGGACCTTCGGCATGGTCGCCTTGACCGCCGCGATATCCTTGCGGACCTTCTGGTAGTCGTGGTACTTGTCGATGCGCCAGGCCGTGCGCATCACGAGCAGGCGGAACTGCTCGAGCTGGATCCAGGCATCGGCGATCTTGTCCTGCACCATCTGCTTGTCCGACAACAGCGAGCCCTGGGTGCTGCGCGACAGCGCCCGCTCGCACAGCGCATCCAGCGCCTTCTGCGCCTGGCCGACGACCCGCATCGCGTGGTGCACGCGCCCGCCGCCCAGGCGCACCTGGGCGATCGCGAAGGCCTCCCCGGGCGCGCCCAGCATGCAGTCGGCGCCGACGCGGACCTGGCGGAAATCCAGGTAGGCGTGGGTCGCTTCGGGGTCGTCGGCGATGCCGACGTTGCGGACGATCTCGATGCCCGGCGTGTCGGCCGGCACCACGAACATGCTCATGCCCCGGTAGGGCGAAACCGCCGGATCGGTCACCGCCATCACGATATAAAAGGCGGCGTAGCACGCGTTCGAGGCGAACCACTTCTGGCCGTCGATCACCCAGCCGGCGCCGTCGCGCATGGCGCGCGAGGTGAACACCTTCGGATCGGCGCCGCCCTGCGGCTCGGTCATGGCGAAGCAGGAGACGACTTCGTTGGCCAGCAGCGGTTCGAGGAAGCGTTTTTTCTGGTCCGGCGTGCCGTACGCGGCCAGGATCTCGCAGTTGCCGGAATCCGGCGCATGGGCGCCGAACACGATCGGCGCGAACAGCGCGCGTCCGAGGATTTCGTTCATCAGGCCCAGCCTGACCTGGCCGTAGCCCGCGCCACCGAGTTCGGGACCGAGGTGGCAGGCCCACAGCCGGCGCTCCTTCACCTGGCGCTGCAGCGGGCGCACCAGCTGCCCGAAGCGCGGGTCGTGGATGTTCCACGGGCTGCCCAGCACATGTTCGAGCGGTTCCACCTCGTCGCGCACGAATTGCGCCATCCAGTCCAGCTCCGCCTGGAACGCCGGATCGGTCTCGAAATCCCATGCCATGTCGTGTCTCCTGATGTTTGCGTTCGTCGGGGCCCGCTCAGGCCAGCAGCAGGCCGCCGTCGACCAGCAGCGTCTGGCCCAGCATGTAGGCCGCCAGCGGCGACGCCAGGAACAGCGCGGCGCCGGCCATGTCGGCTGGCGTGCCGAGCCGCCCCAGCGGTATCTTGCGCAGCGCCGACTCGAGCCGGTCGGGGTGGTCGGTCGTGACGCGCGTGAGCTTGGTGGCGACCAGGCCGGGCGCGATGCCGTTGACCCGGATGCCGTCGCGCGCCCAGGCCTCGCCGAGCGTGCGCGTGAGGCCGAAGGCGCCGGTCTTGGACGCGTTGTAGGCCGGCGTCCCGACGGTCGAGTGGAAGGCGGCGGCCGAGCTGACGATGATCATCGTCCCCTGGGCCCGCGCCAGCATGCCGTGGAAACGGTCGCCGCAGGCCATCAGGCTCACCAGGTTGACGTTGACCACCTCGCGGAACGCCTCGACCTTGAATTCCTCGCGGCGGTAGCGCACGGTGCCCTGGGCGCATACCAGCACGTCGAGCCGGTCGAAGTCCGGCAACGCCGCCGCCACCTCCGCGGCGTTGCCGACGTCGACCCGGGCGTAGCGCAGGCCGGCCAGGTCGGAGCCGTCCGCCGCGTCATAGTCGGCGGCGCGGGCGCGGGTGCCCCACACGTGCACCTCGGCGCCGCGCGCGCGGAAAGCCTGGGCGATGCCGTTGCCGATGCCGCTGGAACCGCCGACGACCAACACGGTCTTGCCTGAAAAGTCGAGTTCGTTCATGGGTTATCCAATCGATGGGTTCGGGCTACTGCTCAGGCCCTGCCGTTCGAGCGCCGCGACCTGGGCCGCGTCCAGGCCGAGCAGGTCCCAGACTTGCCGGCTGTGTTCGCCGAGCGCCGGAGGCGGACGGTCCAGCGCCAGCGGCAGGTCGCCGAAGTCCCAGAATGCGCCGACCTGCTCGAGCTCCCCGTACACGGCGTGGCGATAGCGCGCATGCAGGCAGGCGGCGGCATGGCCGGGGTCGTCGTAAAACGTGTCGCCCTGGTGCTCCAGTGCCGGCTCGGCCGGCACGCCTGCGGCGCGCATCCGTCCCAGCGCTTCCACGCGCGGCAGCGCGGCGAACCAGGCCTCGCGTTTCTCGGGCGCCCCGGCCAGGCCGGCCAGGGCCCGCGCTTCGCCCTCGTCCAGCGCCGCCACCGCGAGCCAGCCGTCCAGGCAGCGGTACAGGCGATGGTCGGGCGAGACGCCGGTCTGCGCCGTGTCCAGGGGCGCGACCGGCGTCACCGCGCCGTCGGCCAGCATGACCGCTTCGGCGACGGTCGGCAGGGTCGCGCCGAGCAGCGACGCCGCGACCGACTGCCCTTCCCCGCCGTCGCCACGGCGGTACAACGCCAGCAGCACGGCGAACACCGAGGACAGGGCGGCAAGATAGTCGCCGACCCCGAAGCGCAGCCACAGAGGCGGATTGCCGGCGCCGCCGCATGCCGTCTCCCAGCCGCACGCCGCCTGCATCAGCTGGTCGAAGCCCGGCCAGTCCTTCTGTTCACCCGCCGGGCCGTACGAACTGATATGGCAGAACACCAGGGACGGCTTGATGTTCCTGAGGGCCGCGTCGTCCACGCCGAGCTTGCGCGCGGCCGGCAGGCGGATATTGTGGTGCACCACGTCGGCCCAGCGCACGAGGGCGGCCAGCGCCGGCGCCGCGTCGGGCGCGCCGAGCTTGAGCGTGACGCCCAGCTTGCCGCGTTGCGTGCCGGCGAAGACCCGCTCGAGGCGCCGCATCGCGTCGCCCGTCGGGGGCTCGACCTTGATCACGTCGGCGCCGAGATCGGCCAGCAGCATGGTGGCGAAGGGACCGGCGAGGTAGGCGCCCAGGTCGAGGACCTTGATGCCGGCCAGGGGCGGCAAGGCGGCGGCCGGCGCGGCCGGCGCAGGTTCGCGTCGGGGTCGATCCGACGGCGCCGGCGCCGGCTCGAGCTCGCGCAGCGGCCCGCGCACCCGCGGCGGCGGCGTGCTCAGGTAGGCCGGCCCCGGCTGCCACACCGTGCCGCGCCGCGGGTCGTCGAGCGCGACGGCATAGCCGTTGACCCGCGCCTGTTCGCTGGCATAGATGGCGCCGAACGGCGCCGCGACCTGGGCGGCGACGTCGTGCGCCCAGAAGTGCTCGACCCACTCCTGCGCGGGACGGGTCGCCATGATGGCCTTGTTGGCGCCGAAATTGGGCGCCACGTGGCTCGGCGGGTATTTCGCATTCTCGGCCGCCACCGCCGCCGGCCCCATAACCGCCAGCGCCTCCGCCATCCAGGGCGCTGCGTCGGGCGAATAATGGACGTGGACCCATTCCCCGTCCAGGCAGCGGTGCAGCGGGATCGGCGTGCTCTTCGACAGTCCGCGCGCAAACGCCGGCGTCGGCCGTTGCGCGCGTGACCAGTGCATGCCCATCGGCGCCAGCGCCGCCTGCGCCAGGCTCGTATGGGCGACGCCGCCGCGGCCGTCGTGGCGCCGCGCGAGCAGCCGCGCCATCACCCCGATGACGCAGAACCACGCGGCCAGCCAGCCGGCGAACGGCATGCGCACGAAGACCGGGCCGGCGCGGTGGCCGGGCTGCTCGTCGAGCAGGCCGAGGCGCGCCAGCACGAGGGTCTCGCGCGCCGGTGCCTCCGCCAGCGGGTGGTTGCGCGGCCAGCCGCCGATGGCGGAAACGACCAGGCCAGGGTAGGTCCGGCTCAGCGCCGCATCGTCCAGGCCGAGCGCCTGCGCCCGCGCGGGACCGAGGCTGTGCAGCAGCACGTCGGCGCCGTCCAGCAGTACCGCGAGGTGCGCGCGTCCGGCCGGGCTGTCGAGGTCGAGCGCCACGCGCCGCTTGCCGCGGTTGAGCACCGAGAACAGCACCGAGTCGGCGGCGGGCGCACCGCCCGGCGGCTCGATCCGGATCACTTCGGCGCCGGCTTCGGACATCTGCAGGCCGGCCGCCGGGCCGGCGATCGTCCCGGCCGGCTCGTTGCAGGCCAGCTCGATCACGCGGATGCCGTGCAGAATCGGCCGGCCGGTCACGGCGCGTCCTCGTAGGCCTGCTGCACATACGTCATGCGCCCGCCGGCCAGCATCAGCGCGCAGAACATGTTCAGTTCGACGATTTCAGGAACGGTGAAATGGCGCTTGAGCGACTCGAACAACACGTCGTCGATGGCCGTGTAGTCGGCCGCGAACAGCTCGGCGTAGCGCAGCGCGGCCTGTTCGGCCGGTGAAAAGCGGGCCGAGTCCGCGGCCAGGCAGGCCAGGTCGTCCGCGCCGACGCTGTCGTCCTTGCGCGCGAGCTGGCAGGCCTTGCAGTTCGTGATCGATGCGATCCGCAGCCGCACCAGCTCCTTCAGGCGCCCGGGCAGCACCCCGCGCAGGTGCATGGCTTCCAGGGTGGCGAGCCAGGACGCCGCCGCTTCCGGCCGGTGCGCCCAGACCTGGACCGGCAGCGTGGTGCTGAGCATGCGGCTGGCGCGCCCGCGCGCGACCGCCGTGGCCAGGTCCGGCGGTAACGCGTCCAGCGGCACCGGCGGCAGGCGGCTCATGGCGCCGCCCCTGCCACGTCGTACGGAAGTCCGGCCATGCTTGTCCCCATCCGGTTTTATTGAACAAAATGCTTATTTGTGTTCAATATAAACGCGTTTCTGGAAATTGTCGACGTTCTTGTGCATTCACCCGTGCCGGATGAAGTAGCGCACCAGTAGCCTGCCGTCCGGCTCGAAGCGATACAGCTCGATGGTGTCGATGACCGTGCCGTCGCGGCGCAACCTGTTGCGGTTGTGGCACGCCGCCTCGTCGCCGTTGACGATGAGCGTCACCTCCTCGATCTCGATGGCGGCGTTCTGCCGTTCCCACATCGCATCCAGCACCGGCCAACCGTCCGTGGCCGGGCGGCCGACGTACTCGATGGCCAGGCCGCCGGCCGCGGCCGCGCGGTACGCGGCGAGGAAGCCGTCGCGGTCACCGGCATTCCAGCAGGCGACCTGGGTGTGCAGGAAGTGGCGGATGGCGTCGGCGTCCATGCTCATGCCTGTTCTCCCGGGCCGGCCGGGCGCACGTCGCGCGCGCTGCCGTTGCGCCGGTCGGTCTCTCCCCAGCCGAGCGAGCGGTCCGGCGTGCGCGTGTCGCCGCGGCGCCGCCAGCGGCCTTCCTGCTGGGCCGTGATGGGGAACCCGCCAACGAAATCGATCATCTCGCCCTTGGGATCGGGCACGAATTCCCAGGTCTCGACGCCGCCGACGACGATGTGCGCGCGCTCGACGAAATAGCTGCCCGGCTTGTGTACGACCTCGCCCTCGATATCCGTGGTGCAGCGGACCTCGCCTTTCTCGTTCTGGAAGATGGCGTAACCGAGCCTGCCATGGCCGACCATGAAGGAGCCGAGGTCCCAGGTGCCGTCGGTATAGACGGTGGCGAAGGTCCACCAGATCACGTGCATGCCGTGGTTGACCACCAGGTCCTTCTTGAAATGGATGGCGCCGCCCTCCGCCATCCAGGCCTGGTCCAGCGTGATGAAGCCTTTCACGGCCCGGCCTTCGCACATGCCGGCGACGTCGTACAACTGCGAGACGTAGAACGTGCCCCAGTCGCGTCCCGGCAGGTACCACTGCATGCCCTGGCCGAGCAGGCGCCCTTCCAGTGCGAACAGCCCTTCTTCGCGCCAGCTGAAGTGCGTGCCGGACGCTGTGAGCCGCCACGGGTTGCCCGCTTCGTCCTCGTGGCTGGCCCAGCCGGCGGTGTCGCCGTCCAGCCAGCGCCGCGGGAACATGGTCGACGCCTGTGCGGCGCTGCGCGCCTGGTCGATGCGCAGGTGCGTGCCGTCGCCGGTGCGGGTCGACTGGTAGATGAACTTGGTCGGGTTCGGGCTGCTGCCCGGCGCGTTGAGCGCGCGCACCATCGCGTAGATCGCGCCTTCGGCGTCGCGCACGCAGCCGAAGGGCATGTGCTTGGTCAGCTTCAGGCCGAAGTGGTCGCGCAGGTCGGCCAGGCCGGCGCCGGTCACCTTCTGCGGTCCCACCAGGCACTGGTAATCGAAATCGGCGCGTTCGGGCACGGTCTTGTATGTATGCATGGCGTTCAGTCCCAGAGCACGTGGAGGTGGGCGGCGCCGCGCAGCTGGGCGCCTTCGATGACGGGCGCCGGCATGTCCGGATCGAGGCGCAGGCCGGGAAGCAGGTCGAGGATGGCGTTGACGGCGCAGGTCAGTTCCAGCTTCGCGACGAACTGGCCGATGCACATGTGCGGCCCGAAACCGAAGCCGAACGAGGGTTTGATCTTGCGGTCGATATCGAACTCGTCGGGCCGCTCGAACACGGCCTCGTCGCGGTTGGCGGAGGCGACCATGCACTGGACGAAGGAACCCTTGGGAATTGTCACGCCGTGGAATTCGACGTCCCTGGCGGTCTCGCGGACCTTGAACGTGGCGACCGGCTCGAAGCGCACCGCCTCGTCGATCAGCTTCGGCACCAGTGCCCGGTCGGCGCGTACCCGGTCCTGCAGGCCGGGGGTGGTCAGCAGCAGCGTCATCACGGAGCTGAACGTGCGCGTGGTGGTTTCGCCGGCCGCCGGCAGCAGGGAACGCACGAACGTGGTGACTTCGTGGTCGTCCAGCCTGCGCCCCTGGTGCTCGGCGCGCAGCAGGCGGCCGATCAGGTCGTCGCCCTGGCTGCCGTCGGCGCGCCGTTGCACCACCACTTCAAGGATCGCGTCGTACAGCAGTTTGACCGCGATCGCGGCGTTGCGGCGCGCCTCGCCGGCCTTGGCGGGATCGATCTGGTTACCGCCGACCATCGCCAGCGCCCAGCCGGCGTAGCGTCGATAGGCGTCCGGGTTATCGGTCGGGAAGCCCATCAGCGCATACATTTCGCGGATCGGGAATGCGAGGCCGAATTCCATCAGGTCGGCCTTCCCGCGCCCGGCTAACGGTTCGAGAAAGTCCTTGCGGATGACCGCGTCGATCTGGTCGCGCCACTTGTTCACCGTTTCCGGCATGAAGGCCGGCTGCAGCAGCGCGCGTACCTCGCGGTGCTGTTCGCCGTCCATGGCCAGGATGATCAGGCCGTCGAAGAACGCCCCCAGTCCCTCGGCGATGAAGCCGCTGGTATAGGAAGACGCGTCGCGCAGCACCGCCATCACGTCCTGGTGGCGGAACAGGGCGAAGGTCGGGCGCGTGCCCTGCTGCATGCCGGCATTCGTCGGCACGCCGAACTGGCGGATGAAATCGCCGACAAAGATCGGCGAGCGCGTCCGCGCTTCGCGGCAGGCGGCATGGATGTCGCCCGTGCCCTTGTAGGTGTCGGATACCGCCGAGTAGGCGCTCTCCAGGTCGATGGTGTCGGTACTCACGATGTCTCCTCGCGTCCATGGCCGCGCCCGGCGGACATGAACATGTTTTCGAATGGTGTGCACATCTTAGGCGGCGGCGGCGGGCGGCGCCACCGACTTTATTTGACGCCGGGTCAAGCGGCATGCGATAACATCGGCTGTCTCCATCGACTCCCCGACCATGGCCGACCTGCCGGATACCCGAAACAACCTTGCCCCCCGCTGCGCCGACACCGCCACCGCGAAGGCGCCGCCGAACAAGCGTGACACGCTCAGGCGCATCACAGGCGCCGCGCGGCGCGAGTTCGCCGCGCGCGGGCTGGCCGATGCGCGCGTGGACGACATCGCCCAGGCCGCGGGCGTGACCAAGCAGCTGGTGTACCACTATTTCCGCAGCAAGGAAGAGCTGTTCGGCTGCGTGCTGGACGAGTCGTCGGCGCAGGCCATGGCCACGCTGCTGGAACATGACCTGGACCACCTGTCGCCGCGCGAGGCCCTGCGCGCCCTGCTCGACAACATGCTGCGCCCCTACCACGACGGAGAATTGCGCGCGCTGGCGCAGGAAGGCATCCGCTACCACGAGAGCCATACCACGCCGCGCAACAGCTTCACGGGCATGGCGCCGCAATTGAACGAGAAGATGCGCACGACGCTGGCGCGCGGGGTCGCGAGCGGCGATTTCCGCGCCGACGTCGACGCCGACATGTTGCTGGCGATGGCCGCGCTGGCGACGACCAGCGCCTACGTCAACCGCTACACGGTGGCGACGCTGGCCGCGCTCGACGTGGCCGACGCGGCGGATGCCGAGACCTGGCGCCGTTTCGCGGTCGCGTTCGTGCTGGCGGCGGTCGAGCGCGAGCGCGGGACGCTCGATCCGCTGACGCGCGCCGCGCGCTAGCGCCGGCCCAGGAAGCGCTCGACGCGACGCGCCGCGATCCGCCCCGGCAGGCCGTTGATGCCTCCGCCCGGGTGCACGCCCGCGCCGCCGAGGAACAGGCCGGCGACCGGCAGCGTATCGCCGCCAAGTCCCGCCGCCGGGCGCATCAGCGCGCTGCGCGCCGGATTCGTATCGATGTGCACCACGCATCCGCGATGCACGTTCAGCCGCGCCGCGAGGTCGGGGGCGGCCTCGACGCGCCGGCCGATCTCGCCGTCCTTCAATCCATCCATGTACGCGGCCGCGTGGTCGATCGCCTGCTGGCCGACCCGGTCGCGGATCGCGTCCCAGCCCTCGCGCGGCTCGACCGGCATCGCCACCGGATACAGGTAGACGATGTCCTGGCCGGGCGGCGCCTGGCCAGGATCGACGGCGGACGGCGCCGTGATCCACAGGTAGGGCAGCGCGGACACTTCCCCGCGCGCGGCGCAGCGGAAGTTGTCCAGCACCGCCTCGGCGGTACCAACCAGCAGGACGCTCTTGCGCAGGCTGAGGCCGTCGGGACGCAACGCCTCGTGGCGCGCATAGGCGACCTGGCCCGACAAGGCGACGTCCACCTTGAGCGGCGACGCGCCATGGGCGTTGGCGGGCGCCAGCGCGACCCGGGTCAGCGTACGGCGGTCGAGCGCACCGGGCGTGACCATCTCGAGCGCCATTTTCGGGTGAATCGACGCGACCACCGCGCTCGCCTCCACGAACCTGCCGTCCGCCAGGCGCACGCCGCCGGCCCGGCCGCCGCGCGCGACGATCTCGGCGGCCGGCGCCGACAGCAGGATGTCGCCGCCCAGCTCGCGCAGCCGCGCCGCCAGCGCATCCGACAACGTCTGCATGCCGCCGACAGGACGACCCAGGCCGAAGCGGTGGATAAAGCCCAGCAGCGCAAAGTAGATGCCGGTCGTCTCGGCGGCGATCGGACCGGCCGCGCCCAGCAGGCAGCACAGGGCCGACTGCGTCACCGGGTGTTCGAAGCGTTCCATGATCGACGTGTAGGCCGGGCTGCCGATCAGCGCCATCAGTTCGGGTTTCAACTTGCGGTGCCTGAGCAGCGCCTGCAGCGACTGCCACTTGGCGCCGAGGTTGCGCCGCGCCGGATCGACGCGCATCATCGGGATCGCGATGTCGATGAACGCATCGACGAGCTTCATCAACGCCAGGAACTGGTCGGCGTCGCGTGCCGAGAACCGCCGGATCTCGGCCGCCGTCTGCGCGGCGCTGCGGCCGAACACCAGCGAACTGCCGTCGGGGTGGAGGTAAACGTAGCCCGGGTCCATGTCGACCTGGCGAAAACCGTGGCGCTCAAGCTGCAGTTCGCGCGGCATCATGGGATGCACGCGCAGCGACATCAGGTCGAGCGCGCACGGATGGACCAGGTGGCGCGGCGCCTCCGGGATCAGGTAGCCGCTGGAGGCCATGCCGCCAACCTTGTCGCGTGCCTCGATGACCACTACCTTGCGGCCGGCTTGTGCCAGGTAGCAGGCGGCCGCCAGGCCGTTGTGCCCGCCCCCGACGATCGCCGCGTCGTACTGCTTCGTTCCCGTCATGCTGTCTCCTCCCGCTCGCGCGGATCGTGTCGTTATCGGTATCCCGGTCGGGTCGTACCCGTCCGGGGCGATTGGAACACGGCGGAGCCGCTTTGCGACAGCGCAACGGTTTGACCGCGGGTCAAAGCATGGCTAGCGGCGTGCCACCCGTCCCGAGAGCAGCATGAGGACGAAGCGCTCGATACGCCGCATCAGGTTGCGGCGATCGGGTCCGGCCGGCACCAGCACGTCGCTCATGATGTAGCGAACCATCAATTCGCACACGAGTTCCCGGTCGATCACGATGCCGTGCCGCTCTTCCCACGCGTCGAACACGAGGCCCAGGATGTCCTGGAAGCGGTGCACCGAGTCGGCGAAGATGCGCTGCAGCCAGCGCGTCGCATAGTCCGGCGCCACCAGCAGCAGGCGTCGCGCGCGGCTGTTCTCGAGGTAGTCGTCGATGAATGCGAGCAGCGCCTGGAAGCGCTCGTCCGGGTCGTTCGAGGCCGCGGTCTTCTGCAGGGTGGCGTGGAACTGGTCGCGCTTGTGGCGCGAGAAGGCGTCCAGCAAGTCGTCCTGCGACGAGAAATAGCGATAGAAGGTGCCGCGCGAAATACCGACCTCGTCGCACACGTCGAGGATCGAGATGCGCTCCGCCCCCGAGCGCAGGATGATTTCCTCGGTGACGGCCAGGATCTTGGCGATCGTTTCGCTCGAACGCTTGTTCAGCTTGACCTTCGGCGCGGCTTTCACAGCCGCCTTGGCGGACGGCCTGGCTGCCGGCGCATCGGCCTGCGCGGCCGGCGGCTTGGCGCTGCTCTTGGCTGCGGGCCCCGCCACCCGCTTGACCGACTCCCTCGCCGGCACCGTCGCACGCGCCCCGGCCTTGACCGGCTTGCCGGACGCCGGATCGGCCGCGGGCGTGGCGCGCTTGGCTGCCACCCTGGCGCCGGTCACGGTCTTGACGACCGCTTTCGGCTTGGGCGCCGCCGTCTGTTTCGCTGCTTTGACTGGAGCGGTCATCGATTTTTTCTCAAACGTTTTTCGAATCGCGATTGTAGCGCAAGGCCACCGGTGCGGAAAGCGCACAGGCGACCGATCGAAACCATTTTCTTTGACACTTTTCGCATTTCTGTTTATATTCCGAACATAAATAATCGCAAAACTGGAGACGACATGGCAGGCATGGGCAATCTCGATACATGGTCGGTGGGGCCGCAGGACACCGTCATCGCCGCACTCGACAGGGCAGTGGCGGCGCACCCCGACCGCGTGCTGCTCGACTTTGGCGGCAAACTGACCACTTATGGCGAATTCGACCAATTGACGACGCGCCTGGCGCATTCACTGGCCGGACTGGGCGTGCGCGCGGGCGACACTGTCCTCACGATGCTGGACAATAATATCGACGCGGTAGCGGGATGGATTGCGGCGAACAAGCTGTGCGCGGTCAGCGTGCCCGTGAACACGGCACTGCGCGGCGAATTCCTGCGCCACCAGATCGCCGATTCGAAGGCGCGCATCCTGATCTGCGAGGCGGACTACGTCGAGCGCATCGCCCAGGTCGCCGACGGCCTGCCGGACGCCGCCCTGCTGCTCTATCGCGGTACGCTGGACAAGCTGCCGCCCTGCCCGATCCGGATCGCCGCGCTCGACGAGCACCGCGGCCACAGCGACGAACCGATCGCGACGAAGCCGGCACCGTCCGACCTGGCCTGCATCGTCTATACCTCCGGCACCACCGGCCCCTCGAAGGGCTGCATGTTGAGCTATAACTACATGTGCAACCTGGCGCGCCTGCAGTTGCGCGCGGGCCCGGCGACGGCCGACGACATCACGATCACCCCGCTGCCGCTGTTCCACATGAATGCCATGTGCGTTGGCGTGTTGTCGAACATCCTGGTGGGTGCGCGTGTCGCGATTGTCCCGCGCTTCTCGGTTTCGAATTTCTGGCCCGAGGTCGAGCGCAGCGGCGCCACCATCGCGTCGATCCTCGGCGGCATGGGCGGCCTGCTGGCGCAGGCGCCGGACAGCGAGGCGGCGCGGCGCTGCTTCGGCCAGATCCATACCGTGCGCGGCAACCCGTTCACCGAAGAGACGAAGAAGATCTGGCGCGAGCGCTTCGGTGCCAGGCAGGTCGGCGGCAACGGCTACGGACTGACCGAGGCCAGCGTCATCACCTCGCTGCCCGCCGGCGAATATGCGGCGCCCGGTTCCTCCGGCAAGCGCATTCCGGACTTCGACGTGCGCATCGTCGACGACCTCGATCGCGAACTGCCGGCCAATACGCCGGGCGAGATCGTGGTGCGGCCGCTGCGCCCCGACATCATGTTCATGGGCTACTGGGGCCGGCCGGCGGATACCATGAAGGTCATGCGCAACATGTGGTTCCACAGTGGCGACATCGGCAAGTTCGACGACGACGGCTTCTTCTACTTCGTCGACCGCAAGAAGGATTACCTGCGCCGGCGCGGCGAGAACATCTCCAGCTTCGAGATGGAAGCGGCATTCTCCGCGCATCCCGACCTCGAGGAGGTCGCGGTCCATGCGGTGCCGTCCGACAAGGGCGAGGACGACGTCAAGGTCACCGCGATCCTGAAGCCCGGTTGCGCCCTGACGCCGGAAGCCCTGTTCCACTGGGCGGTCGACGCCGTCCCCTATTACGCCCTGCCGCGCTACATCGAGTTCCGCACGGCGATGCCGAAAAACCCGCAGGGACGGGTGCTGAAGTACCAGTTGCGCGAGGAAGGCTGCACGCCGGCCACGTGGGACCTGGAACTCACCGACATCAAGATCAGCAAGCGCTGACCCACGCAAGGCAGCTCGACACACAACAACAGGAGACCGCGGCATGACCATCATCACCCACTCGACTCTCGGCACGCACGACCTGGCGCGCGCCAGGGCGTTCTACGATCACGTGCTGGCACCGCTCGGTTTCCGGCGCTTGCTGGACGTGGAAGGCCGCATCTGCGGCTGGGGCATAGAGACTGCCCAGTTCATGGTCGGCTATCCCCGCAACGGCGAGCCGGCCACGGCCAGCAACGGCCTGACCATCGGCCTGGCGGCGCCGACGCGGGCGGCGATCGACGAATTCCATCGCCGCGCGCTCGAGCTCGGGGCCACCGACGAAGGCGCACCGGGCCCGCGCCCGTTCGCGCCAGACGCCTACGCGGCCTATATCCGCGATCCGGACGGGCACAAGATCGCGGCGTCGTGCCGCAAGCCCGGGTAACACCCCGGGTCGCCCGCCGCGCGCGGGCGACCCGCCGCACAAGCATGGCCAACAATGCCCGCGGCCCGGCCACCCGATCCGGCCGGAACCGATAACAACGACCACGGAGACACGCATGACCCCATTCGCCTCACTGCGCGTGCTGGCGGGCAGCTGCGCCATGCCCATCCTCGGCGGCGCCGCGCTCGCCGCGCCGCCCGACGCGCCGCCGCCGCCGCAGGCGGAAGCCGACGCGACGCCGCCAGTACCCCGGATCATTGTCACCTCGCAACGGCGCGAACAGGCGCTGCAGGACGTGCCGGCGGCCGTCACCGCGATCGACGCCCGAGAGCTGGCCCGGCGCCAGATCGGCGACATCAAGGCGCTCAGCGCCAACGCGCCGTCGCTGCTCATCAGCGATACCCCGGTGGGCAAGAACAACATGATCATCGGCATGCGCGGCATCGTGCCCACCTCGATCTCGTCGAACAACGATCCGACCGTCGGCATCTACGTCAACGGCGTGTACTACGCCCGGACCGCCGGTGCCAACGCGGCCCTGGTCGACATGGACGCGGTGGAGGTCGTCCGCGGACCGCAGGGCACGCTGTTCGGCCGCAACACCATCGGCGGGGCACTGAACATGACCACCAAGGCACCGAAACAGGTGTTCGAAGGCAGCGTAGTCGCGGGCGTGGGCAACTACGACCAGCGCGCGCTGACCGGCATCCTCAACGTGCCGCTGGGCGCCGCCACGGCGCTGCGCCTCGTCGTCGACGGACTCAGGCACGACGGCTACGGGCGCAGCGCGCCGCTCGGCGAGCCGCTGGGCGACGAGAACCGGCGCTATGTGCGCGCCTCGCTGCGCACCCGGCCGTCGCGCGACCTGCTGGTCGACCTCACCTACGACAAGTTCCGCAGCGATGCCGCGTCCCAGGTCTGGATCGTCAACTACTTCGATCCCGCCATCGCCGCGCGCGCGCTGGCGCCGATCGGCCGGTATGTCCAGGACGGCGGCTACACCAGCCAGGCCGGCTTCAACCCGCGCAATACGACCGACGTCAACGACTCGACCGCCACGCTGCGCTGGAACACGGGGCCGGCCACGCTCAAGTCGATCAGCGCCTACCGCCATCTCGCCACCGTCAGCGGCTACGACCTCGACGCAACCCCGCTGTTCGTTAACCAGTTGCAGCGCTATGCCGTCGACGGCCACCAGTTCACGCAGGAGCTGCAGATGTACGGCAACGCGCTGGACGACCGCCTCGACTGGATCGCCGGCGCCTACTACCTCGGCGAGGCGCTGCGTGACAGCAGCCTCGTGACGACGCCGTCGGGAACCAACACCCTGGGCCGCCTGAACGCGTTCGATTCGCGCCAGACCTCCGTCAGCGTGTTCGGGCAGCTGACCTATACCGTGCTGCCGCGGCTGCGCGCCACCGCCGGCGCGCGCCTGGTGCGCGACGAACGCAGCGTCGACTACAACGCGCCGCGCTACCTGCTGCAGACCGGGGCCATGCTGGCCGGCAGCGCCGGCTGCGCCCTGGCTGCGGCCGGACTCGACCAGGGCGGCTGCCATTACGTGCCCCCATCGCTGCGCGCCAGGTACGTGCCGTGGACGCTGGGCCTGGACTACAAGCTGGAAGACGGCACGCTGGTGTACGGCAAAGTGTCGCGCGGCTTCCGCTCGGGCGGCTTCCAGCCCGCCGGCGCCACCAGCGCCTTCGGCTATGCCCCGTTCGACAAGGAACAGGCGCTGTCGTACGAGGCGGGCGCGAAGATGGAACTGCTGGGACGCAGGCTGCGCCTGAACCTGGCGACGTACGTGACCAAGTACAAGGCTATCCAGCAGATCGCGCCGCAGTTCCCGCCCGGCAGCACGACCACCATCAGCTCGGTCGTGAACGCGGGCGACGCCACCATCAAGGGGCTGGAAGCGGACGCCCTGCTGCGCCTGGCCGACCTGACCCTCAGCGCCGGCATCGGCCTGACGGATCCCGAGTTCGACAATGGACCGTTCAAGGGCCTGTCCTTCGTGACGACCGCGAAGACCACGGTCGCGCTGGGCGCAGATTACCCGCTCGCCACGCCGCTCGGCCCGCTCGACCTGCATCTCGACTACGACTGGCGCTCGAAGGTGGCCTACTTCCAGCCTGTGAATACCAACACCCTGCCCTTCCAGCCCCTGACGGCCGGGCAAGTCGCGTCGAACACCCAGCCGGCCTTCGGCCTGCTGAACGCCATGGCCACGCTCAAACTGCGCGGCGACCGCACGCGACTCAGCCTGTGGAGCAAGAACCTGGCGGGCAAATACTACTGGGCGCGCTCGAACTCCTTCTACATCCAGGGCTACAACAACCAGACGCCGGGCGATCCGCGTACCTTCGGCATCAACCTCGAGCGCCGCTTCTAGCGCCATCCTGGAAACCCACTATGCAAATCCTTCCGCGCCAACGGCTGGCGGCCCCTTATCCCAGCCTGGGCTACGCCGCCTGGGTGATCGGCGTGCTGTTCCTCGTCACCCTGTTTTCCCAGCTCGACCGCCAGTTGCCGGCCTTGCTGGTGCGTCCGATCCGGGCCGAATTCCAGATCTCGGACACGGCGTTCAGCCTTCTGCAGGGGTACGCCTTCTCGATCTGCTACACCCTGATGGGCCTGCCGCTCGGCCGCCTGGTCGACCGCGCGGTGCGGCGCAACCTGATCGTCTGGGGCCTGCTGTTCTGGACCGTGATGACGGCGGTGTCCGGGTTCGCCGGCTCGTACGCCGTCCTGTTCCTCGCGCGCATGGGCGTGGGCGTCGGCGAGGCCGTTCTCGCGCCGGCCGCGTACTCGATCATCGCCGACTATGTCGCCCTGGAGCGGCGCGGGCGCGCACTGGCCTTTTACTATACGTCGCTGGCCGTCGGGTCCGGAGCATCGATGCTGCTGGGCGGCTGGCTGCTGGGCGCGATCCCCAAGGCGGGCATGGCGCTGCCGCTGCTGGGCACGCTGCCCGCCTGGCGCATCTGCTTCCTGGCCGCGGCCGCGCCGGGCATCGTGCTCGGCCTGCTCCTGCTCACCGTGCGTGAGCCGCTGCGGCGCGAACAGGGCGCGGAAGCGCGGCACAGCACGGTCGCCGAGTTCACCGCCTTCCTCAAGCAGCACCGCGCCACTTTCGCACGCCTGCTGACATACCCCGCGCTGCTCGCGATGATCGGCTACGGCATGCTGTCGTGGGCGCCGGCCCTCTTCGACCGGCGCTTCCACATGCCCGCCAGCCGCGCCGGCATCGTACTCGGCGCCATCATCGCCGCGGCCGGCCTGGGCGGCACCCTGCTCGGCGGCTACCTCAGCGACCGCTGGCTGCGCAAGCGGGTGCGCGCCGCGCGCTTCAAGGTCGCGCTGGTCGGCACGCTCGTGTGCGCCCCGCTGGCGGCACTGTGGCCGCTGGCGAACGAGGCCACGACCGCCTTCGCGCTGCTCGGCTGCTCGGTGCTGGGCCTGAGCATCGCACAGTCGGCGGCGCCGGCCTGCATCCAGGAAGTCTGCCCGAACAATCTGCGCGGGCAGGCGATCTCGGTCTACCTGTTGATCGCGGGTCTGCTCGGCATCGGACTGGGCCCGACGCTGGTCGCGCTGGTAACGGACCGGATCTTCCACGACGATGCGATGCTGCACTGGGCGATCAGCGCCACGGTCCTGCCCACCGCGCTCGCCGCGCTCTGGCTGTGCTGGACCGGCTTGCGTCCGTTCGAAGCGACGCGCGAACGGGTCCGCGGCGATGCGTAGGCGTGGACCACGACCGCCCGGCGGCGACGCAGAGCGGGATCCCCTGCTGGCGGAGCGATTCGCCATCGCCCTGCATGCTGCCGCACGCGCCTGGCGTGTCGCGCTCGACAACCGTTTGAAAGACCTGGCCGTGGGTTCGGGTGCCTGGATGGCCATTGCGGTCCTGGCCCGTTCGGATACGGTCCTGTCGCAGCGCGCGCTGGCGGACCGCCTCGGCATCGAAGCGCCGTCGATGGGCCTGATGATCGACCGTCTGGTGGATGCCGGTCTGGTGGCACGCACGGCGTGCCCGGGCGACCGTCGCATCAAGCATGTGCGCCTCACCGATGCCGGGCGCGAACGGTATGGGAGAGTGCATGCGGAAGCCCGCGCATTTCACGCGCACGTGCTGGCGGACGTCGATCAGGCGCTGGTCGAACGGGTGACCAGCCTCTTCGAAACGCTGCGGGACCGGGCCGCGGAAAGATGCCTCGACCACTGAATTGACATGCCTACCAATATGGAGACCACATCGTGAACAACCTGATAGCCCTGCCGGGCCTGACCTTTGACCACGGCGAAGACATCGCCGCCCTGCGCGAAGCTGTACAACAGTTCGCCGCGAGCGAAATCGCCCCTCGCGCGGCCGAGATCGACCGCACCGACCAGTTCCCGATGGACCTGTGGAAAAAGATGGGCGAGCTGGGCCTGCTCGGCATCACCGTCGGCGAGGAATACGGCGGCGCCAACATGGGCTACCTGGCGCACATCGTCGCCATGGAGGAAATCTCCCGCGCATCGGCCTCCGTCGGCCTGTCGTACGGCGCGCATTCGAACCTGTGCGTCAACCAGATCAAGCGCAACGGCAACGAAGAACAGAAGCGCAAATACCTGCCGAAACTGATCTCGGGCGAGCACGTCGGTGCCCTGGCCATGTCCGAGCCGAACGCCGGCTCCGACGTCGTCAGCATGAAGCTGCGGGCCGACCTGAAGGGCGACCGCTACGTGCTGAACGGCACCAAGATGTGGATCACGAACGGTCCGGACGCCGACACCCTCGTCGTCTACGCCAAGACCGATATCGAGGCCGGCCCGCGCGGCATGACCGCCTTCCTCATCGAGAAGGGTTTCAAAGGTTTCTCGATCGCACAAAAGCTGGACAAGCTGGGCATGCGCGGTTCGCACACGGGCGAACTCGTGTTCCAGGATTGCGAAGTACCTGTCGAAAACGTGCTGGGCGGCGTCGGCAAGGGCGTGAACGTGCTGATGTCGGGCCTGGATTTCGAACGCACCGTCCTCTCCGGCGGTCCGCTGGGCATCATGTCCGCCTGCATGGACGTCGTCGTCCCGTATATCCACGAGCGCAAGCAGTTCGGCCAGGCGATCGGTGAGTTCCAGCTGATGCAGGGGAAGATCGCGGATATGTATTCGACGATGATGGCATGCCGCGCGTACGTGTATGCCGTCGGCCAGGCGTGCGACCGCGCATCGAACCCGGAACAGGTGCGCGCCCTGCGAAAGGACGCGGCCGGGGCCATCCTGTACAGCGCAGAAAAGGCGACGTGGATGGCCGGCGAAGCGATCCAGACGCTGGGCGGCAACGGCTATATCAACGAATATCCGGTGGGCCGCCTGTGGCGCGACGCCAAGCTGTACGAGATCGGTGCCGGCACGAGCGAAATCCGCCGCATGCTGATCGGGCGCGAGCTGTTCGGCGAGACCGCTTGACGAGGACCCGCCATGACTGAACTCGACTCCAAACTGAATCCGCGCAGCGACGATTTCAAAGCCAACGCCGCCGCGATGCAAACCCTCGTCGACGACTTGCGCGCCAAGGTGGCGCAGGTCGCCAAGGGGGGCGGCGAGGCCGCGTGCGCCAAGCACGTCGCGCGCGGCAAGCTCCTGCCGCGCGAGCGCGTGCAGATGCTGCTCGACCCTGGCACCCCGTTCCTCGAATTTTCCCAGATGGCCGCCTACGCGATGTACGACGATGCGGCGCCGTCCGCCGGCATCATCACGGGCATCGGCCGCGTGGCGGGCCAGGAATGCGTCATCGTCTGTAACGACGCCACCGTCAAGGGCGGCACGTATTACCCGATGACGGTCAAGAAGCACTTGCGGGCGCAGGAGATCGCCGAGCAGAACAACCTGCCCTGCATCTACCTCGTCGACTCGGGCGGCGCCAACCTGCCGAACCAGGACGACGTGTTCCCCGACCGCGACCACTTCGGCCGCATCTTCTATAACCAGGCGAATCTGTCGTCGAAGGGCATCCCGCAGATCGCCGTCGTGATGGGTTCCTGCACGGCGGGCGGCGCGTACGTCCCGGCGATGAGCGACGAATCCATCATCGTCAAGGAACAGGGCACGATCTTCCTGGGCGGTCCGCCACTCGTGAAGGCGGCGACGGGCGAGGTCGTCACGGCCGAGGACCTGGGCGGCGGCGACGTGCACACGCGGCTCTCCGGCGTGGTGGACCACCTGGCACAAAACGACACACACGCGCTGGCACTGGCGCGCACGATCGTCTCGAACCTGAACCGCATCAAGCCGCAGCAGGGCTCGCTGCGCGAAGCGGCGGAGCCGAAGTACGCGCCCGAAGAACTGTACGGTGTCATCCCCGTCGACACGAGAAAACCGTTCGACGTGCGCGAAGTCATCGCGCGCATCGTGGACTCCAGCTGCTTCGACGAATTCAAGGCGAGATACGGCACGACGCTCGTCTGCGGCTTCGCCCACATCTTCGGCATGAAGGTCGGGATCATCGCCAACAACGGCATCCTGTTCTCGGAGGCGGCCTTGAAGGGCACGCACTTCATCGAACTGTGCTGCCAACGCAAGATTCCGCTCGTCTTCCTGCAGAACATCACCGGCTTCATGGTCGGCCGCAAGTACGAAAACGAAGGCATCGCCCGCAACGGCGCCAAGATGGTCACCGCGGTCGCGACGGCATCGGTCCCCAAGTTCACCGTGATCATCGGCGGGTCGTTCGGCGCCGGCAACTACGGCATGTGCGGCCGCGCATTCTCGCCGCGCTTCCTGTGGATGTGGCCCAACGCGCGCATCTCCGTGATGGGCGGCGACCAGGCGGCGTCGGTGCTGGCGACCGTCAAGCGCGACGGCATCGAGGCGCGCGGCGGCCAGTGGAGCGCGGACGAAGAGGCCGCGTTCAAGCAACCGATCAAGGAACAGTACGAACACCAGGGCCACCCGTATTACGCCACCGCGCGCCTGTGGGACGATGGCGTGATCGATCCGGCCGATACGCGCATGGTGCTGGGCCTGGGTCTCTCGGCCGCGCTGAATGCGCCGATCGAGGACACGAAGTTCGGCGTGTTCCGCATGTGAGGAGACAGACATGGACTATCAAACCCTCACCGTCACGATCCTTGATCGCATCGGCCACGTCACGCTGAACCGCCCGGAGCTGCGCAACGCGTTCAACGAACAAAGCATCGCCGAACTGGCCCTCGCCTTCGACGAGCTGGGACGCCATGAGCTCGTGCGCGCCATCGTGCTGGGCGCGAACGGCCCCGCGTTCTGCGCGGGCGCGGACCTGAACTGGATGAAGAAGATGGCCGGTTATTCGGACAGCGAAAACCGCGCCGACGCCATGCGCCTCGCCGACATGCTGCGCACCATTTATGTTTGCCCGAAGCCCGTCGTGGCGAAGGTGCAGGGCGACTGCTACGCCGGCGGCATGGGCCTCGTGGCCGCGTGCGACGTGGTCGTCTCTGTCGATACGGCCAACTTCTGCCTGTCCGAAGTGAAGCTCGGGCTGATCCCGGCGACGATCTCGCCGTACGTGATCAAGGCGATGGGCGAGCAGGCCGCGCGCCGGTACTTCCTCACGGCCGAGCGCTTCGACGCGAAGGAAGCCCATCGTATCGGCTTCGTGCACGAGATCGTGGCGGCCGCGGAACTCGACGCGAAGGTCGCGGGCATCGTGCAGGCGCTCGCGAACAACAGCCCGAACGCCGTGCGCGCAGCGAAGACACTCGTGCGCGAGATCGCGGGCGAACCCGTCACGGAGGCGCTGCTGGAAGACACGGCGGACCGCATCGCGCTGATCCGGGCCTCAAGCGAAGGACGCGACGGCGTGACCGCCTTCCTCGACAAACGCAAGCCGGCCTGGCTGCCATAAATACAAGGAGAACGACTTGTTCGACAAAATTCTGATCGCCAACCGGGGCGAGATCGCATGCCGGGTTGCCGCGACCGCGCGCCGTCTCGGCATCAAGACGGTCGCCGTGTATTCCGAAGCCGATGCGGATGCGAAGCACGTCGCGGCATGCGACGAAGCGTTCCTGCTCGGCCCCGCGGCGTCCAACGAAAGCTACCTGCGCGCCGAGAAAATCATCGATGCGGCGCTCGCGACCGGGGCCCAGGCCATCCATCCGGGCTACGGCTTCCTGTCGGAAAACGAAGCGTTCGCCGAAAGCTGCGCGCGCGCGGGCCTCGTCTTCATCGGACCGCCCGCCTCGGCCATCCGAGCGATGGGCTCCAAATCGGCCGCCAAGGCCCTGATGGAATCGGCCGACGTCCCCCTGGTACCCGGCTACCACGGCGAGAACCAGGACGCCGGCTTCCTGCGTGACCAGGCCGACCGGATCGGCTACCCGGTGCTGCTCAAGGCAAGCGCGGGCGGCGGCGGCAAGGGCATGCGCATCGTCGAACGCGGCGAGGATTTCGAGGCCGCGCTGAAATCCTGCAAGCGCGAGGCGATCAGCAGCTTCGGCGACGACCGCGTGCTGGTGGAGAAATACCTGATCCGGCCGCGCCACATCGAGATCCAGGTGTTCGCGGACACGCACGGCGATTGCGTCTTCCTGTTCGAGCGCGACTGCTCCGTGCAGCGGCGACACCAGAAAGTGCTGGAAGAAGCGCCGGCGCCCGGCATGTCGGAACAGCGGCGGCGCGCGATGGGACATGCCGCGGTCGCGGCGGCGAAGGCGGTCGGCTACGTCGGTGCCGGCACCGTCGAATTCATCGCCAACCAGGACGGCAGCTTCTACTTCATGGAGATGAACACGCGCCTGCAGGTGGAGCATCCGGTCACGGAAATGATCACCGGTACCGACCTGGTGGAATGGCAGCTGCGGGTCGCCGCCGGCGAGCCGCTGCCGAAGCGCCAGGACGAACTGCATATCCATGGCCATGCGCTCGAGGCCCGCGTCTACGCGGAAAACCCCGAAAAAGGGTTCCTGCCGTCGATCGGGACCCTGCGCCACCTGCGCACGCCGGCCGCGGTTCACTTCGAACTCGGCCAGGGCGCGAGCGCCGCGGACCCGGCCGCGGTCCGCATCGATTCCGGCGTGCGCGAGGGCGACGGCATCTCGCCGTTCTACGACCCGATGATCGCCAAGCTGATCGTCTGGGGACGGGACCGCAAGGAAGCCTTGGCGCGCATGGCGCAGGCGCTCGCCGGATACCAGGTGGTCGGACTGGCCACCAACGTCGCCTTCCTCCAGCGGCTCGTGACGAGCGCGCCGTTTTCCGGTGCCGACCTGGACACCGGCCTGATCGAACGCCATCGCGACAGCCTGTTCCCGTCGCCCCGTCCCGCGTCCCTCCCCGTGCTGGCACTGGCTGCGGCGCTGCTGCTCGACGACGGCCGGCAAGCGGGCGTCACGGACCCGTGGGCCGGCGCACACGGATGGCGGATGAACGGCACGCTGGCGCGCCGGCTCGAGCTCGGCGACAATGCCGGCACGCAGGTCCTGGAGATCGCGTACCGGCGTGAGGGATGGCAGGTCCAGGTGGGCGGCCAGGTGGCGTCGATGTCCCTGGCCGGGCGCGAGGACACGCAGTTCACGATCAAGCTCGACGGCGCCGTCGTGCGCGGCCACGTCGTGCGCGACGGCCAGGCCATCCACGTGTTCCACGCCGGCCAGCATGTGACGCTGCAGTACAGCGATCCGCTGGCCCATGCTGGCGACGCCGAAACCGAAGGCGGCCGCCTGACCGCGCCCATGCCCGGCAAGATCGTGGCGCTGTTGACGGCGCCGGGCGCGGTGGTCGAAAAAGGCACGCCGCTGCTGATCATGGAAGCGATGAAGATGGAACACACGATCATCTCGCCGGCCGGCGGCATCGTCGAAGAACTCCTGTACGCCGTGGGCGACCAGGTGTCCGACGGCGTGCAACTGCTGACCTTCAGGGCCGCTTGAAGGAAACATGATGAGTCTGCCAACGCATGTGAAACTCGTCGAAGTCGGCCCGCGCGACGGGCTGCAGAACGAGAAGGAAACGGTCCCGGCCCAGGCCAAGATCGAACTGGTCGAACGCCTCGTGGACGCCGGCCTGACCAACGTCGAAGCCGCTTCATTCGTCTCGCCCAAATGGGTGCCCCAGATGGCGACGTCGGGCGAGGTCATGGAAATGATCCGGCGTCGTCCCGGCGTCGTCTACTCGGCGCTCACACCAAACATGAAAGGCTTCGAAGCGGCACTGGCCGCCCGTGCGGACGAAGTCGTGATCTTCGGCTCCGCGTCCGAGGCCTTCTCTGAACGCAATATCAATTGTTCGATCGCCGAATCGATCGAGCGGTTTCGCGAAGTGGCCCGGGCCGCGAAGGCGCATTCGATCCGGCTGCGCGGCAGCATCAGCTGCTCGTTCGGCTGTCCCTACCAGGGAGCGGTGGCACCGGAGGACGTGGCCGACGTCGTCCGCCGCCTGCGCGACCTCGGCTGCGACGAGATCGATATCGCGGACACCATCGGCACCGGTACGCCGGCGCTGGTCAATGCGGTGTACGAAACGGTCGCGAAAGACTATCCGCTCGCGCGGCTGTCCGGCCATTTTCACGATACCTACGGCCAAGCCCTGGTCAATATCTATGCAGCCCTGCAACTCGGGGTATCGACCTTCCATTCCTCCGTCGCGGGCCTCGGCGGTTGCCCCTACGCGAAAGGGGCGACCGGCAATGTGGCGACCGAGGACGTCCTGTACATGCTCGACGGACTCGGCATTCACACCGGGGTCGACCTCGAGAAGGTGGTCGAAGCGGGACAGTTCATCTCCCGGCAGCTGGGGCGCGCGGGGTCGAGCCGGGCCGGCAATGCGATCGCGGCGAAGCGCCACTCATCGAATCAAAACGTATAGATCATCATGGTAGACACAAGCAATTTCCCCGAACAATACGGTCAGCGCGAGACGATGGAATACGATGTGGTCATCGTCGGCGGCGGCCCCGCCGGGTTGTCCGCCGCGATCCGGCTCAAGCAGCTTGCCGCCGCCAAGGGGACCGACGTCTCGGTCTGCGTGCTGGAAAAGGGCTCCGAGATCGGCGCGCACATCCTGTCGGGCGCGGTCATGGACCCGATCGCAATGAACGAGCTGTTCCCGGACTGGAAGGAGCTGGGCGCGCCGCTGAACACTCCGGTGACCGAGGACCGGTTCCTGTTCCTCACCGAACGAAAAGCCTACCGGACGCCCACCTGGGCCTTGCCCGGCTGCTTCCAGAACCACGGTAACTATGTCATCTCGCTCGGCAATGTGGTCCGCTGGCTGGGACAGCAAGCCGAAGCGCTTGGAGTGGAAATTTTCCCCGGCTTTCCAGCCGCCGAAGTCCTGTATGACAACGACGGGTCGGTGCGTGGCGTGGCCACGGCAAACATGGGTGTCGATCGCCATGGCAATCCTACCGACGCGTTCCAGCCCGGCATCGAACTGCACGCCAAGTACACGTTCTTCGCCGAAGGCGCCCGCGGCCACCTCGGCAAGCAGTTGATCGCCAGATTCAAACTGGACAAGGATCGCGACCCGCAGACCTACGCGCTGGGCATCAAGGAATTGTGGGAGATCGATCCGGCCAAACACCAGCCCGGCCTCGTCATTCACAGCGCGGGCTGGCCGCTGGATGCGGAGACCTATGGCGGATCGTTCCTCTACCACCTGGAAAACAACCAGGTCGCGGTCGGGTACGTGATCGGCCTGGGCTACGAGAATCCCCATCTGTCGCCGTACGAGGAATTCCAGCGTTACAAGACCCACCCGGAGATCCGCAAATTCTTCGAGGGCGGCAGGCGCATCTCCTATGGCGCGAGGGCGCTTGCGGCCGGCGGGCTGCAGTCGCTGCCGAAATTCGTCTTCCCGGGCGGCGCGCTGATCGGCTGCGACGCCGGCTTCCTGAATGCCGCGCGCATCAAGGGCAGCCACGCCGCCATGAAGACGGGCATGCTGGCGGCCGAGGCGGCATTCGACGCGCTGGCCGGCGGCAGGGCCGGGGACGAGCTGGCCGCCCTGCCCCAGGCGTTCCGCCATTCGTGGCTGTACGACGAGCTGCACAAGGGGCGGAACTTCAAGCCCAGCATGTCGTTGGGCTTACGTACGGGCACGCTGATGGTGGCCATCGACCAGATCGTCTTCCGCGGCAAGGCGCCCTGGACGCTGCGCCACCGGCATGCCGATCACGAACGGCTGCGCCCCGCGTCCGACTTCGCGCCCATTGCTTACCCGAAGCCGGACAATGTACTCAGTTTCGATCGCCTGTCCTCGGTGTTCATCTCGAATACCAACCATGGCGAAGACCAGCCTGTCCACCTGAAGCTGCGCTCGGACACGCTGCCCGTCCAGGTGAATCTTGCCAGGTACGATGGCCCGGAACAGCGTTACTGCCCGGCGGGCGTCTACGAGTTCGTGCGATCGGACGTCGACACGCCGCGGCTCCAGATCAACGCCCAGAACTGCCTGCACTGCAAGACCTGCGACATCAAGGATCCGCTGCAGAACATCGTGTGGGTGACGCCGGAAGGCGGCGGGCCGAATTATCCCAACATGTGAAGGCGGTTTATCGTGACTAACCTGTCGAATGCAGTATTGAAAGCGCACGATCCCACAGTGGCCGGCGAGAGCGCAGCCGTATACGTGGCCTCGTTCGAAAACCTGCGCATGCTAGATATCGAGTCGGTCGGCGGCAAGAACGCGTCGCTCGGCGAGATGATCAGCCAGCTGGCCGAGGCCGGCGTGCGCGTGCCGGGCGGTTTCGCCACCACGGCCCAGGCGTTCCGCGACTTCCTGAACCACTCGGTCGACGGCGGTCCTTCGCTGGGCGAGCGCATCGCCAAGCGCCTGGAAGGTCTCGACGTGGACGACGTCCGCACCCTGGCCGCCAGCGGCGCCGAGATCCGCCAGTGGATCATCGACACCCCGTTCCAGCCGCGCCTGCAGGCGGAAATCGAAGCCTTCTACGACCGCCTCGTGGCCGATTCGGACACGGAAGTGTCGTTCGCCGTCCGTTCGTCCGCCACCGCGGAAGACCTGCCGGACGCCTCGTTCGCGGGCCAGCAGGAGACGTTCCTGAACGTCGTCGGCATCGACAACGTGCTGGAAGCGATGAAGCACGTGTTCGCGTCGCTGTACAACGACCGCGCGATCTCGTACCGCGTGCACAAGGGCTTCACCCACGCCGAGGTCGCGCTGTCGGCCGGCGTGCAGCGCATGGTCCGTTCCGACACCGGCGCCGCCGGCGTCATGTTCACCATCGACACGGAATCGGGCTTCAAGGACGTCGTGTTCGTCACGTCGAGCTACGGCCTGGGCGAGACCGTCGTGCAGGGCGCCGTCAACCCGGACGAGTTCTACGTGCACAAGCCGATGCTGGAACAGGGCAAGAAGCCCGTCATCCGCAAGAACATCGGCTCCAAGCTGATCAAGATGGAATTCACGAAGGAAGCCAAGGCCGGCCGCTCCGTGCAGACCGTCGACGTGCCGATCGAGCAGCGCAACCGTTATTCGCTCACCGACGAGGAAGTCGTCGAGCTGGCCAAGTACGCCGTCATCATCGAGAAGCACTACGGCCGCCCGATGGACATCGAGTGGGGCAAGGATGGCCGCGACGGCAAGCTGTACATCCTGCAGGCGCGTCCGGAAACCGTGAAGTCGCAGCAGAAGGCGACGGATTCGCAGCAGCGCTTCAAGCTGAAGGGCACGGGCACCGTGCTGACGTCGGGCCGCGCGATCGGCCAGAAGATCGGCGCCGGTCCGGTCCGCGTCATCAACGACCCGTCCGAAATGGAAAGAGTGCAGCCGGGCGACGTCCTCGTTGCCGACATGACCGACCCGAACTGGGAACCGGTCATGAAGCGCGCGTCGGCCATCGTGACGAACCGCGGCGGCCGCACGTGCCACGCGGCGATCATCGCCCGTGAACTGGGCGTGCCGGCCGTCGTCGGCTGCGGCGACGCGACCGAGACGCTGAAGGACGGCACGTTCGTGACCGTGTCCTGCGCCGAAGGCGACGAAGGCCGCATCTACGAGGGCGAACTCGCGTTCGACATCACCCACGTGAAACAAGGTGAACTGCCGAAGATCCCGGCGAAGATCATGCTCAACGTCGGCAATCCGCAGCTCGCGTTCGACTTCCAGTCCGTGCCGAATGCGGGCGTCGGTCTCGCCCGCCTCGAGTTCATCATCAACAACAACATCGGCATCCATCCGAAGGCAATCCTCGCCTACCCGGACATCGACGCCGACCTGAAAAAGGCCGTGGAATCGGTGGCGCGCGGCCACGCGTCGCCGCGCGCGTTCTACGTCGACAAGCTGGCCGAAGGCGTGGCGACGATCGCCGCCGCGTTCTGGCCGAAGCCCGTCATCGTGCGCCTGTCCGACTTCAAGTCGAACGAGTACAAGAAGCTGATCGGCGGTTCGCGCTACGAGCCGGACGAGGAAAACCCGATGCTGGGCTTCCGCGGCGCCGCGCGCTACTTGGCCGAGGACTTCGCCGAATCGTTCGAGATGGAATGCATGGCGCTGAAACGCGTGCGCGACGAGATGGGTCTGACGAACGTCGAGATCATGATCCCGTTCGTGCGCACCTTGGGCCAGGCCGAGAAGGTCATCGCGCTGCTGGCGAAATATGGCCTGAAGCGCGGCGAGAACGGCCTGCGCGTCATCATGATGTGCGAAGTGCCGTCGAACGCCATCCTGGCCGAGCAGTTCCTGCAGTACTTCGACGGCTTCTCGATCGGTTCGAACGACCTGACGCAGCTCACGCTGGGTCTCGACCGCGACTCCGGCATGGAGCTGCTCGCGAACGACTTCGACGAATCCGATCCCGCTCTGCAGGCGCTGCTCACGCTCGTCATATGGGCCTGCCGGTCGAAAGGCAAGTACGTCGGCATCTGCGGTCAGGGGCCGTCGGACAACCCGGACTTCGCCGTGTGGCTCATGGAGCAGGGCATCGAGTCGATGTCGCTTAACCCGGACTCGGTGATCGATACGTGGCAAAAGCTGGCCGGGGCCGCACGTATCGGATAGGGGCCCAAAAGAATACCTGGAATCGTCCTGCGCGATCCGTCCATCACTATCAACTGGAGATGTCATGAAACGTGAAGTTGTAATCGTCAGCGGTGTCCGTACCGCGATTGGCTCTTTCGGCGGCAGCCTGAAAGATGTCCCGCCGACCGAGCTGGCCACCCGGGTCACCGGCGAGGCATTGCGCCGTGCCGGCGTCGACGGCGAAGAAGTCGGCCATGTCGTATTCGGCAATGTCATTCACACCGAGCCCCGCGACATGTACCTGTCGCGCGTGGCCGCCATCGAGGCAGGTATCGGCGAGCATGTGCCCGCCCTCACCCTCAATCGCCTGTGCGGTTCCGGCCTGCAGGCCGTGATCTCGGCCGCGCAATCCGTGCTGCTGGGCGACTGCGATGTCGCGGTGGCGGGCGGCGCCGAGAGCATGAGCCGCGCGCCGCACACGAGCAGCGCGCTGCGCTGGGGCACCCGCATGGGCGAGGTCGGCTTCACCGACATGATGACCGGCGCCCTCACCGATCCATTCAACACGATCCACATGGGCGTCACGGCGGAGAACGTGGCCGAGCGCCATGCCGTGTCGCGCGAAGAACAGGACGCCCTGGCACTGCAATCGCACCGCCGCGCCGCCCATGCCACCGAGGCCGGCTACTTCCGCGAACAGATCCTGCCGATCAAGCTGCAGTCGCGCAAGGGCGAGATCGTGTTCGACAAGGACGAGCACACCCGCGGCAACACCACGCTGGAAGACCTGGCCGCCATGCGGGCCGTGTTCAAGAAAGGCGGCACCGTTACGGCCGGCAACGCCTCCGGCATCAACGATGGCGCCGCGGCCCTGGTACTGATGGAACGCGGCGAGGCCGAGCGCCGCGGCATCAGGCCGCTGGCGCGCCTGGTGTCATATGCTCACACCGGGGTCGATCCGCAACACATGGGCATCGGCCCGGTGTCGGCAAGCCGCAAGGCGCTGGAGAAAGCCGGGTTGACCGTTGCCGACATGGATGTAGTCGAGGCCAACGAAGCCTTTGCCGCACAAGCCTGTGCCGTTGCCAAGGAACTGGAGCTGGACCCCGCCAGGGTCAATCCCAACGGTTCTGGCATCGGCCTCGGCCATCCGATCGGCGCCACGGGCGCCATCATCACCGTCAAGGCGATGTACGAACTGCAGCGCAACGGTGGCCGCTACGCGCTGGTGACCATGTGCATCGGCGGTGGCCAGGGCATCGCCGCCGTCTTTGAACGCATGTAGTGATCCCGCCGTGTCCAGCCTGTCTGCCATTGCCGCGTTGCGCCGAGCGTGCGCGGACGAGGTGATGGGCTGGACGCATTCATGGTCGATGCTGGTCCAGCAAGTTCGCTAACTTGGCAACGTCGACCGGTTTCACAAGATGATGGCTGAATCCAGCTGCCATGGTTTTGAGCCTGTCATGTTCCTGACCGTATCCTGTCACCGCAATGAAGAGCGCATGCGCGGTCTCCGGCTCCGCCTTTAATCGACGGACCAGCTCGTTACCGTCCATTTCCGGAAGTCCGATATCGAGTATGCACACGTCGGGTTTTTCCTGGGTGGCGCGGACGATCGCGAGGGTCGACGAATGCGAGATCAGAACTTGATGACCCAACGTTTCAAGATATAAAGCCAGCATTTGTGCCGCGTCGACGTTGTCGTCCACGACCAGAATACGCAGAGGCTGCTTCGGACGTGACGCCGGGTGCAGATTGCCGCTCTCGTTCACCGCCGCATCCGGCGCGACATGGTGGCGCGGGAGTCGCACGGTAAACTGACTTCCTTGACCTCGGCCCTCACTGAAGCAACTGATCGTTCCGCCATGGAGTTCGGTCAGACTCTTGACCAGGGCGAGGCCGATCCCCAGTCCTCCCTGGGTACGGTCCGATGTTCTCTCCGCCTGGGTAAACAGTTCGAAGACTTGCGACTGCAGCTCCACCGGTATACCGATGCCATCGTCTTCGATCGTCAGCGCCAGTGCATTTGCCTCGACCACAAGTCTCAAGCGCAGGTTACCGCCTTGCGGCGTATATTTGGCTGCGTTATTGAGGAGATTGGTGATGATTTGCACCAGGCGCTTCTGGTCCCCCATCACATAAGCTTTTTCCGCCGCCAGATCGAAGAGCAAATGATGACGTTGCGCTTCGATAAATGGCCGGACCTGCTCGACAGCGCTATAAATGATCGATTTCAGATCGAGCGAGCTTTTTTCAATCCTGACCAGGCCCCGGGTCACCCTCGACACGTCTAACAGGTCGTTGACAAGGGCCGTCATGTGCCTGACCTGGCGGGCAATGATCCGGGAAGTCCTTTTGGTCAGCTTGTCGTCCAGGGCAGGCGCCTGCAGAACCTCGGCGGCTGCGGCGATGGGCGCCAGCGGATTTCTCAACTCGTGGGCAAGCATCGCCAGGAACTCATCCTTGCGGCGGTCTGCAGCGAGCAACCTCTCTTCGGTTTGCTTACGCTCCGTCACATCGCGCGTCGTGCCCGCGACGGCTTCCACCTGGCCGTCAAGGCCGAGTACCGGTGTGAAAATGTACTCATAGATACGTCGGCCGTTCGTGCCTTCAAACGGTACTTCTCCACGAATGGATCGCTTGCTGGCGATGACTTGATCGATCTCGCGGTCATGCATGTCCGCGTGCCATGACTCATAACCGAGCTCCAGGCAAGTCTTTCCAATCGCTTCGTCCCAGGTGCGGCCCCACATCCGCAGCAATACCTTGTTAGCGTAGATAAACCGATGGTCCAGTCCGAAAACGTAGGCCAGATCCGGGGTATTTTCCAGGCAAGCCTCGTAGAGCCGGCGGCGGCGCTCCGATTCAGCGATGACGTGGTCCAGCTCTGCTGCGTTCCTGGCTCGCTCGCTGGCAATCCGCGTTCGTTCAGCGACTTCCTTGATAAACACCAGTTCTTCAGCTGACCAGTTTTTCACCTGTGCGTCATTGACAAAAATGACCGCAACCAGGTTACCTTTTTCGACCACCGGCACATTGACGAATGAAGCCGCGCTGCGTTCCTTCAGAGCGGTTGCAAAACCTGCAGTACGGCTGTCCTTATCGACGTCATTGATGACAACGAGCTTCGCTGCCTTCAAGTCATCAATGAACGATCCATAATGCCGCAGGTTCAGTGTGCCAGCCAGGCTCTCCACATCCGGGGCATTCCAGTCGCGGACGACATGCAGTGTTTCGGCAACAGGGTCGATGGTTCCATATCCCACCCGGCTTACGCCCAATGTCTGCCCCAGGGTTTCAGCGGCTTTGAACATGATCTCTTCCGGCCTGCTCAGGTCGCGAAAGATCTCGGTCAGGGTGACCAATGCGGCGCGGCGCGCCTCCTCGCGCATACGGGCAGAGACGTCACGAAAATAAACGGACAACCCGTCTGGAGCAGGATACACATTGACGTCATACCACCGGTCGTGATCGGGATAGTAGGAGCAGAATGTCAGGGAGGTCCGCTCTTCGGCCGCTCTTCGATACATTCGTTCGAAATCGCTTCCCACGGTACCGGGGTACACATCCCATATGCTTTTTCCGAGCAGGTCCCTGGCCTCGCAATTGAGCGTCGTTACCGTCTGACGGTTGACATAGGAAAACTCCCAGCTACCGTTGAGGCTGAAAAAAGCGTCGGTGATGCTGTCCAGAATAGTCTCTGCATCACTTAGCCGGACGCGTCTGTCACTTGTTTGATCTTGCATTCAACGAATTCTCAAGGGGATACGACCCAGAGTGTAAAGCTTTTCAACCTGGAGGGGCGGTCATGCAGTGGCATCCCCTCACCAAGGCAAAAAAACTCGCTCATGGACGTTTATGCCCGAACTCGGAAGGTCACCGAGCTCGGTGCCCTTCATGCAAGACATGACGCTCAGCGGTCTCGACCCTGGGAAGCACAGCATCCATGTGCCGCAAGGTCCGCCGTACCCGACGATTATCCCGCTGAAAGTACCGCCAGTGCTTCGGTGCTGCGCGCCACGGGACGGCCTACCTGCTGCGCCAACGCAATCACGGCCTCGACCATTTCGACATTACTCATCGTCGCGCGTCCCAGTGGATCTTCGATGCCGACGCGCAAATGACCGCCGCGTTCCAGGACGTACCGCGCCAGGTCGGTATCGAGGATACTGCCGCCCAGGATCGAAACGATCCATGGCGTGTTCGCCCCCTCCAGGAGCGACAGATAAATATCCAGCGCTTCTTTCGACGGCGGAATACCGTAGGTCGCGGTCGACCCCGACGCACCCCAGGCGTTATTTCCGGGAAAATAAAGCTTCACCAGGGTCCCCGGCACCAGCTTGCCGGCGGCGCCAAAGGAGCGCACCCAGCGCAGGCCGCCCGGCTCGAAGATACCCAGGGAAGCCGGCGCGCGGTAGCGGTAGCCGCGCTCGATCATGGCGCTGGCCTGTTCGAAGGTCGCGCCATTGCTGACCGACTTCGTCATCAAGCCATGCTCATCCAGCCGGCCATGGATCGAGAGCCCAGGATCGAAGGCATACATCGTCAGCACGCCCGCTTCGAACATCGGTTCCAGATGTTCCATGCGTTCCTCGAAGTGGCTCCCCGGAAGAAAGCCTGGATACATCAGCGTGCCGGGGTGCGACTCCTGAACGCTGCGATTGATCTCGATATATTGCGCGATCGCGTCGGCACGGCTCAGCGAGAAATTATGGTGGCAGTGGATGATGCCGGCACCGGCGTCAATGCAGGCGCGCGCCTCATCGATGATCTGCTTCGTGCTTGGCTCGCAGCCGCCGGCGTTGGCGACGACAGACGAAATCGCGGCTTCGATGACGAGCGGGCGGTCGCTGGCCCTGAAGGTGTTAACGGACATGTTGATTCCCTGTTTTCTGAGTGATGTGGTTGAAATGACCGGTGTCGGCCGCCTCTGCCGGCGTCGCCAGCAGGGCGCTGAAAAAATGAAAATTCCGTATCAGCGTCGCCAGGGGATCCAGGGTGGGATCGAGGCTGAATGACTGCCATGCCATGCGAAACGCAGTGACGATGGCGGCACCGGCAACCAGCGCCTGCGGCGACGACGGCGCCAGGCCCAGGCGCGTCGCGATCGCTTCCGCCCACAGCGCCTCGCTGTCGATGATGGCCTGCAAGCGAGCCGCCCGATAGCTGTCGTGCTGCTCCAGGATGCGGAAAAATACGGCGCTGGCGCCCGGTTCCTTCAATGGCCAAGCGTCCGCCCAGGCCGCCGCAAGCGAATCCATGATCGGTTCGCTGGCGCTGCGGGCGGCGAAACCGTCGACGATCCGTTGCAAGCCGTTCTCCAGGAATGGGCGCACCACATCCTCCTTGCGCGGGAAATAGCGGTAGAAAGTACGTTCCGAGATGCCGACGTGCGCGGCGAGTTCCCTGATCGACACATCACTCGAACCACGTGCGATGAACAATTGCACGCTGGCGCGCGACGCCACAAGCATGGCCGAGGGTGGTCCAGATGAGCTCGATTTCATGAGGTCTTTTGGCAGTTTCTGCCAGATTAGGATCAATGGCAGAAACTGTCAAGCACTTCGGAGTGGCGTTCGCCATCGTGACGACGGCCGCGAGGGCCGGGACAGTCGATTCCCAAATGTCGGTTAGAATTTTGCGCACCCATGATCCTATTTTCATCCTCCGATATGCCTGCCTCCAACCCCAC
The DNA here is from genome assembly GCF_001941825.1 of Massilia putida. Lineage (NCBI taxonomy): Bacteria > Pseudomonadati > Pseudomonadota > Betaproteobacteria > Burkholderiales > Oxalobacteraceae > Massilia > Massilia putida. The sequence continues at coordinate 96,320 of NZ_CP019037.1, read as the reverse complement.
CGTTAAAATCACCCTATCGACCACCCGCCTCGCTGCAGCAGAACGCGAGAAAGAGCTGAAGGCCATTCAGTTCGGCCGCGTGTTCACCGATCACATGGCAGTGGTCGACTATCGCAACGGCACCTGGCAGGATGGCGAGGTGAAGGCATACGCTGCGATTCCGCTGTCCCCGGCCGCGTCGGTCCTGCATTATGGACAGGCGATTTTCGAAGGCTTCAAGGCCTATCGCCAGCCGGACGGATCGGTCAGCATGTTCCGCCCCGAGGAAAACTGGCACCGTTTCAATCGCAGCGCGCAGCGCCTGGCCATGCCGGCGATCCCGAAAGACCTGTTCATCGGCGCAAGCGAAGCGCTGGTGGCGATTGACGAAGCCTGGGTACCCTCCGGCCCGGGAGAGAGCCTGTACCTGCGGCCGTTTATGATTGCCACGGACCCTTACCTCGGCGTGCGCCCATCCGAAACGTATATGTTCCTCGTGATCGCCTCGCCGGCCGGCGAGTATTTCCCGCAAGGGCTCAAACCCGTCAGTGTCTGGGTCAGCAAGGATTACGTGCGCGCCGCGCCGGGCGGCACGGGCGAAGCGAAGTGTGCGGGTAACTATGCGGCCAGTCTGCTGGCGCAGGCGGAAGCCAAGGACCAGGGTTGCGACCAGGTGATTTGGCTGGACGCGATCGAGCGCGAAATCATCGAGGAAATGGGCGGCATGAACCTGTTTTTCGTGTACCGACAACAAGGCGAACCGGTCGTCGTGACGCCCGCGCTGACCGGTACGCTGCTCGCCGGGATCACGCGGTCGACCCTGCTGGACCTTGCCGCCGACCTCGGATTGAAAGCCGAAGAACGCAGGCTCCGCCTGACCGATGTACTGCAGGATATCGCGTCCGGTGCAATCTCCGAAGTGTTCGCCTGCGGTACGGCGGCCGTGATCACGCCGGTGGGTGAAATCAAGGGCCGCGGCTTCGCACAGGTCGTCAATGATGGTGGCAACGGCCCGGTTGCCATGGCCCTGCGCGACGCCCTGCTCGGCATCCAGCGTGGCACGGCGCCCGACAAGCATGGCTGGATGCATGCGGTGCTGCTCGGCTCCACTCCACGGTAAGCTGGTCGTCGGTTCGGCCTGCGCACGTGGGAGCGTGCGCAGGAACGTTCGCATCCTTATCATTCAAAAGCTAACGAACTTTCAGCTTGACAGGCCGGCCCGATGCGCTACGCTATAAATACTATATAACCACACAGTGGAGACAAGATGGATCCGGTCATTTCAAGCGTCACCCTCCCAATGCCGCCCGTGCCGACTGTGACCATGCCGCATGCACAACCATCCTCGGAGATCGCCTTGCCCCCTGGCGCAATGGACCCGGACGAGCAAAAGGAACGCCATCTGCCGGGCTCCTGGACGGGGCCATATGACTTTGCATTGATCAACCTGTTACCTTAGCGCGCCGATAGCCCCTCCACCACGCCGTCGGACGCGCGCGGCGTGGACTCAATTAGTATCACAGTTGTAAATCCATGCGCCGTGCGCGTGCCCGCCCAAGACTATTACGCTGGACGGTTATGCTGCTTCCCATCGGGCCGTTCGTGAACTTCAACAGCAACGCAGGCTCACCGCCCTGACAAACCTGCGCTCGTCAAAATACCTGGACAACCTAATCGCGCAGGACCATCGCAACATAAAGTCGAGGCTCGGCGCCATGCTGGGCCTGAATAGCTTCGCTTGCGCTAACGTCACAATCCCTGGCGTCGAGCTCATGCATCGTATTCGGACGGGGCAGTTCGACTTACGCTCTCTGGGCACTCAGGAGCAAACTCCGTCCGAAATCTGGGCCGCTGTCCTGGCAACCCCACCTGCAGGGCCTTCACCCCAATCGATTCGCCCCTGTTCGACGATTTGCACCAGAGCCCTTTTCGCGGAAAGTCCCTGCGCCCCCGCACGTATCCCACTGCGGTTGTACTTGACCGCTGTGGCATCGGCAGCGAACGGTTTCTGTAAATCCATATTTTCGGCTTGCCCTGGCAACGACACCCTCATAAACTGTTAATGTGTCAGTTTTATTAGAGGCATGGTCAGTAGGTACCTGATCGACGCGTAGCGAACGACTGCATCGCGTATGCGATTCCAAGCATGATAAAAATATGGAGACAGAGACAATGAAACCAAGCAGTTTGAAGATCGGGCATCGGCTCGGCGCGGGGTTCGGCACCTTGATCGTACTGATGATCGTCATTACCGGCATCAGCGCGCTCCAGCTGTGGCAGAGCAATGGCCGCCTCGGCGTGATCGTGAAGGAGCGATACCCCGCCACGGTGCTGGTCAACACCATCAAGGCCGACCTGACCGACATGGTCGGCAACATGCGCAACATCCTGGTGGTCAACGATGTCGCCGCCAGCCAGACGCAATTGTCGCTGATGCAGCAGAGCGGCGAGTTCGTCGAAGAGAACAGCGTCAAGCTCGCCGCGATGATGAACGGGTCCGATGAAGAGCGCCAGCATATAGCCAACCTCAACCGGAAGCGGGCTGACTTCAACGAGCTGCGCGGCCGCTTTGTTATGATGGTCAAGGAAGGCCAGCTGGCGCCGGCGAAGGACCTGATGCTGTCGCAGATCCAGCCGTTCGCCGAATCATATGTCGCCGCGGTCGACAGCCTGATCCAGTACCAGGGCAAGCAGGCCGAAGCGGCCGGGGAGCATGCCGCCGCCGCGACCGCCGTGTCGCTCAAGATCATGGCCGCCATTGCGCTCGCCGCCAGTGTGATCGGGGTGGCCCTTTCGATACTGGTCACGCGCGGCATCACGCGCCCGCTCAACGATGCTGTCGCGCTGGCCGGCAAGGTAGCCAACGGTGACCTCAGCGTCGACATCACGGTGCGTTCGACGGACGAAATAGGTGCCCTGATGCTGTCGCTGAAAAACATGAACGGCAGCCTGGCAAGCATCGTCGGCGATGTACGCGCCGGTACCGACAGCATCGCCACAGCGTCGGTCGAGATCGCCTTGGGCACTGCGCAGCTTTCCGAACGCACGGAGCAGCAAGCAGATTCGCTGCACGCGACGTCGACGGCAGTCGACGAATTGAATGCCACCGTTCGCCAGAACGCCGGCAATGCGGAACTGGCCAACCAGCTCGGCACAAACGCCGTTGCGACCGCGCTCAAAGGCGGGGCGGTGGTCAGTCAGGTGGTATCGACCATGAACCTGATCAAGGAATCGTCGCGGCGCATCGGCGACATCACCGGTGTGATCGACAGCATTGCGTTCCAGACCAATATCCTGGCGCTGAATGCCGCGGTCGAAGCGGCGCGCGCAGGAGAACAGGGGCGCGGGTTTGCCGTCGTCGCCGCCGAGGTCAGGAACCTGGCACACAGGTCCGCCGATGCGGCGCGCGAGATTAAGGGGCTGATCGTCGATTCCGTGGGCCGGGTCGATACCGGTCATGAACTGGTCGAGCAGGCTGGCACGACCATGACCGAAATCCAGGACGCAGTGCAGAAGGTGACGGCGATCGTGGCCCAGATCAGCGCGGCGACCCTGGCGCAGAGCACGGGGATCAATGCGGTGACGGAGGCAGTCGCGCAGATGGATGATATGACGCAGCAGAATTCGGCGCTGGTGGAGGAAGCGATGGCGTCGACGGAAGCGCTGCGCGACCAGGCGGCGGCACTGGCTAGTGCGGTGAGCGTGTTCAAGCTGGAAGGCCCTGTGGAAGAAGGCGAGGTAACGGCGATACAGCCGGTGCGACGCCCACGCTGGAAGCAAGTGCTCAGGCTTGGAGCGCCAGCGCGAGCGAGCGTCTTGTGACGGCTGCATTCCGTGAGGGTTCCGTCGCATCGGCCTTCGAATCCACGACCGGCTACCGCGCCGCAGATATCGTTGGCCGCTCCGCGCTGCTGTTGCGGGAGATCGAGGCTGAGCAGTCCGGTGTGGCTGAACTCATGGCGGCAACAGAACCCCGGCGAGAGGGCTGAATCTCCACTGCTTTACTGGAGACAGTCGTTCATTGAAGCTGTGGCGCCGCTTTGGATTGGAGAACATCTCGATGTAGTCGACGATGCCCTGCCTGGCTTCGTCCCGCGTTGCATAGAGTCAGAAACAAGGCGCGGGCCGAAGTTTAAAAAAAATTACAACTGTAGTATCAGGTATGCCAGTCTCGAAAACAAACCGGGTAGCGCTCAACGCTACCCGGTTATCGACGCCTGGCCAACCAGATTCAGATGCGTTCAAAAATCGCCGCGATGCCCTGGCCGCCGCCAATGCACATCGTCACGAGCGCATAGCGCCCGCCGGTGCGCTGCAATTCGTACAATGCTTTCACGGTGATGATGGCGCCGGTGGCGCCGATAGGATGTCCCAGTCCGATGCCGGAACCATTCGGATTCACCTTTGCCGGATCCAGTTCCAGCCCCGCCGTGACGGCGCAAGCCTGAGCGGCGAATGCTTCATTGGCCTCCGCGACGTCGATATCGGCGACCGTCAAGCCGGCGCGCTGCAGCGCCAGACGGCTGGCGGGAATGGGGCCGATGCCCATGTATTTCGGATCCACACCGGCATGCGCATAAGCGACCAGGCGTGCCAGCGGCTTGACGCCACGCTGCTCCGCCACGCCCCGTTCCATCAGCACCAGCGCCGCGGCACCGTCGTTCAGACCGGAAGCATTGCCGGCCGTGACCGTGCCGTTCTTCTTGAACGCGGTCCGCATGGAGGCCAATCCTTCCAGGGTCGTCTCCGGGCGGATGTGCTCGTCCGTGTCGAACAGCACCTCACCCTTGCGCGACTTGACGGCGATCGGCAGGATTTGCTCCTTGAAGTGACCGGCGGAGGTGGCATGCGCCGCGCGCCTGTGTGATTCCAGCGCCAGCGCATCCTGCGCCTCCCGGGCGATGCCATAGCGCTGCGCGACATTCTCGGCAGTGATACCCATGTGGACCTGATCGAACGGATCGGTCAGCGCACCTGTCATCATGTCGACGAAGCTGACATCCCCCATGCGGGTGCCCCAGCGCAGGGCGTTCGTCGCATGCGGAGCACGGCTCATGTTTTCCGCGCCGCCTGCGACAGCGATAGCCGCATCGCCGAGCAGAATCGACTGCGCCGCCGATACCAGGGCCTGCAGGCCGGAGCCGCACAGGCGATTCACGGTCAACGCCGGTGCCGCGTGGGAGATCCCGGCACGTACTGCCGCCACGCGCGCGAGGTACATGTCCGCAGGTTCGGTGTGAATCACATTGCCGAACACGACGTTCCCGACGTCGTCGCCGTGAACACCCGCGCGTTCCAGCGCTTCGCGCGTGACGCGCGACGCCAGTTCGGTGGGAGGAAAGTCTTTCAAACTACCGCCAAAGGCGCCAATGGCGGTTCGAACTCCACTGACGATCACGACTTCTCTTTGCATACATGCTCCATTCCAGTTGATTGCGTTCCGTGCCTACATTTTCTTGCCTACATATTTGTATAATTCGGCCCGCCGCCACCTTCCGGCGTGACCCACACGATGTTCTGCGTCGGGTCCTTGATGTCGCAGGTCTTGCAGTGCAAGCAGTTCTGCGCATTGATCTGCAGGCGGTCCTTGCCCTCGTCCGTCTTCACGAACTCATACACGCCGGCGGGGCAGTATCTCTGTTCCGGACCCGCGAACTTGGCCAGGTTGATCTCGACCGGCACGTTCGGATTCTTCAGCGTGAGGTGGATGGGCTGGTCTTCCGCATGGTTCGTGTTCGAGATGAACACGGACGACAGGCGGTCGAACGTCAGCTTGCCGTCCGGCTTCGGATAGACGATGGGCTTGAAGTCGGACGCCGGGCGCAGGCATTCGTGGTCCGCGTGGGTGTGGTGCAGCGTCCACGGCGCCTTGCCCTTGAACAGGATCTGGTCGATGCCGACCATGATCGTGCCCGTGATCAGGCCCTTGCTCATCCACGGCTTGAAGTTGCGCGCGACGTGCAGTTCCTCGTGCAGCCACGACTGTTCGAAGGCGACCGGATAGCTCAGCAGCTCGTCGTGCTGGCGGCCCGCGCCCAGTGCGGCGTACGCGGCGTCAGCGGCCAGCATGCCCGTCTTGATGGCGGCGTGGCTGCCCTTGATGCGGCTCGTGTTCAGGAAGCCGGCGTCGCAGCCGATCAGCGCGCCGCCCGGGAACACGGTCTTCGGCAGCGACTGCAGGCCGCCTGCCGTGATCGCGCGCGCGCCGTACGAGATGCGTTTGCCGCCTTCGAAGAAGTGGCGGATCGCCGGGTGCGTTTTATAACGCTGGAACTCTTCGTACGGCGACAGGTACGGGTTCTGGTAGGCCAGTCCTACGACGAAGCCGACCGCGACCTGGTTGTTTTCCAGGTGGTACAGGAACGAGCCGCCGTAGGTGTCGTTATCCAGCGGCCAGCCGGCCGTGTGGATCACGAGGCCCGGCTTGTGCTTGGCCGGATCGATTTCCCACAGTTCCTTGATGCCGATGCCGTAGGTCTGCGGATCCTTGCCCTTGTTCAGGTCGTACTTCGCCATCAGCTGCTTGCCGAGGTGGCCGCGCGAGCCTTCCGCGAACAGCGTGTATTTCGCGTGCAACTCCATGCCCAGCTGGAACGCATCGGTCGGCTGGCCGTGGCGGTTGACGCCCATGTTGCCGGTGGCAACGCCCTTCACGGAGCCGTCGTCGTTGTACAGGATCTCGGCGGCCGGGAAGCCGGGGAAGATCTCGACACCGAGCGCTTCCGCCTGCTGGCCCAGCCAGCGCACGACGTTGGCCAGCGAGATCACGTAGTTGCCATGGTTCGTCAGCATCTTCGGCACGAACATCGACGGCGTCTGGTACGACTTGGTCTCGGTGAGGAACAGCACGCGGTCTTCCGTCACGGGCGTGTTCAGCGGTGCGCCCAGTTCCTTCCAGTTCGGGAACAGTTCGTCCAGCGCGCGCGGGTCCATCACGGCGCCCGACAGGATGTGCGCGCCCAGCTCGCCGCCTTTTTCCAGCACGCAGACCGACACGTCCTGGCCTTTCTCGGCCGCCAGCTGTTTCAGGCGGATGCTTGCTGCCAGGCCGGCCGGGCCGCCGCCGACGATGACCACGTCGTATTCCATGGCTTCACGGGGGGCGTATTCTTCAAATTGCGGACTCATTTATTGCCTTGTCGTTTGCCCATCAAGGGCACTGTTGTCATTTTCCGGTCCACCGCGGCGGGCGCTTTTCCGTGAATGCCCGCGCACCTTCGAGCGCGTCGTCGCTCTGGAAGACTTCGTCGATACTCGCCTGGAGCGATCGGCGCGCGGCCTCGGTGCCCTCGCGTGAGCAACGCCACATCGCACGCCGGGTTGCGGCGACCCCGAGAGGCGCGTTGGACGCGACGCGCTGGGCCAGCGCCAGTGCCGCTCCAACGACCTCGGTGCTGTCCACCACCCGGTTCAGCAGGCCAAGCTGGAGGAGCCGGGATGCGTCGACCAGCTCTCCTGTCAGCCCGAATTCGAGCGCCAGCGCAAGGGGGATCCGCGACGGCAGCAGGGTGCCGCCACCGGCCGGGAACAGTCCCCGCTTCACTTCCGGCAAACCGAACATCGCATGCCGGGCAGCCACCGCCAGGTCGCAGTGGAGCAGCAGTTCAAAACCGCCGGCGACAGCGCTGCCATTGATCGCCGCGATCACGGGCTTGGGGTAGCAGCCTGTCGCAAACCGGTCGTAATGGAGATTGGTACGGGCACCATGGTCGTTTCGATCCAGCGCGAAGGCGCCCAGGTCCATGCCCGCGCAGAATGCCTTGTCGCCCACCGCGGTCAACACGACGGCGCGCACCTCCTCCGATGCCGCCGCTTCTCCGAGTGCGGCGGACAAGGCGGCAATCAATCCGGGCGTCAGGGCGTTGCGCTGCGCCGGCCGGTTCAGCGTCAGCACCTCGACGGGGCCGTGCCGTGCCGTCAGCAGTTCCATGCTCAGCTCAGGCCCACCACGGGAATCACCGCGCCGTGCACGGCCCGGGCCCGCGCCGACGCCAGGAACACCACCACGGCCGCCAGGTCGCTGACACCGACCCAGCGCCCGGGATCGGCGTCAGGCATGCCCATGCGGTTGGCCGGCGTGTCGAGGATGCTGGGCGCGACCGCGTTCACGTTGATGCCCTGCCCGCGCAACTCCTGGGACATGCTTTCGGTCAATCGGGCGACCGCGTCCTTGGAAGCGATGTAGGCGCCCATGGCGGCCTTGCCGCTGGCGGCAGAAGCCGCTGCGACGTTGACGATCTTCCCGCCGCCGCCGGCCAGCATGCCCGGCACGATCGCCGCGCAGGCATTGATCAGGGTCGCCACGTTCAGGTCCATCATGCGGCGCCATAACCCGCCTGTATCTTCATGGACGGCCGGGCCCATGTCGAAGCCGCCTGCGATATTGCACAGGACCGCCGCGGGGCCGTCGGCAGCGAGCGCTTCGGCCAATGCGCGACCGGCGAGACTGGCGTCCACCAGGTTGGCGGCCACTGTCCGCACCCTGTCCTGCCCCTCGTATGCCCCGCGCAATGCGCCCGCGTCGATATCGACGGCCAGCACCCGGTCGCCGTTTTCCAGGAACGCCGCAACCACCGCCCTGCCGAGCGCCCCCGCCGCGCCGGTCACTACCACAAGATTGGTCATCATTTTCCTCCTCTCAAAGCATGCAGAGAAAAATAACATATCGTCAGTTTTTGCGCAATTCCGACCTCGCCGCAATTGACCTACACCACATAGCTGACATATATTTAGTTTTCGGAGACTCCCTATCGATTCCAACACCGAGGCTTACATGAACACTTCCAGCTACCCTATCTACGACGCCGATCGCCACTTCTACGAGCCGCCCGAGGCGTTCCTGCGCCATCTGCCCAAGAAATTCCACAAGGAGTTCCAGTATGTCCAGGTCAACGGGCGCACCAAGCTGGCCGTCGGCGGGCAGTTGTCCGACTACATTCCGAACCCGACCTTCGAAGTCGTCGCGGCGCCCGGTGTGCACGAAAAATGGTACCGGGGCGACAACCCGGACGGCCTGTCGCTGCGCGAGGCGACCGGCGAACCGATCGCTTCGCAGGCGTCGTTCCACAATGGCGACGCCCACATCGCCGTGATGGACGAACAGCACATCCACGCAGGGCTGTTCCTGCCGACCCTCGCATCGATCATCGAGGAGCGCCTGTCCGCGCAGCCGGAAGTCATCCACGCGCTGCTGCATAGCCTGAACATGTGGACCGCTGAGGAATGCGGCTTCGCGTGCCAGGGCCGGCTGTTCCCGGTGCCGATGATCAACCTGTCCGACGTCGACGCCGCGTGCGCGGAACTGGACTTCCTGCTGAAGGCGGGCGCTCGCGTGGTCGGCATTCGCCCGGCGCCGGTGGCCGGCCTGAAGGGCGGCCGTTCCATGGGTTTCAAGGAATTCGACCCGTTCTGGGCACGTATCGAGGAATCGCGGATTTTCGTCGTGATGCACGTGTCCGACTCCGGCTACGACAAGATCTTCCAGTGGTGGACCGCCGGCGGCAAGGGCGAATTCCGGCCGTTCGAAAAGGACCCCTTCGGCGAAGTCCTGGACTGGATGGGCCGGCCGATCGCCGACTCGCTCGCGGCGATGATCTGTCACGGCATGTTCGACCGCTTCCCGAACGTGCGGGTCGCTTCGCTGGAGAACGGCGCCACCTGGCTCGAACCGCTGCTCAAGCGCCTTGGCAGCACGTTCCACAAGATGCCGAAAGCATTCAAGCGCGACCCGCGCGAAACGTTCCGCGAGCATGTGTACGTGGCGCCCTTTTATGAGGACAGCATCAGCAACGTGGTGGAACTGATCGGCGTGGAGCGCGTGCTGTTCGGCAGCGACTGGCCCCATCCCGAAGGCCTGGGCAATCCGATGGACTACCTGAAAGACATTGCCAGCCTGGACGCGGGACAGACGCAGCGGGTCATGAGTACGAACCTGAAGGATCTGCTGGAAGGGAAGCGCTGATCCGGGAACGCACGACGATGCATGAAAAAAGGGGCCGCGCGGCCCCTTCGTTCCAACTGGAACATCGTGGATCAGTCACGCACGAGCAGCATGGCGCCGGCAATCGGACCGCCGCCGTTCGATACGACCGCCACGCGCGGATCGTTGCGCACTTGGCGCGCGCCACACTGCCCGCGCAGCTGCGCCACCGCTTCCACCACGTGGATCAGTCCATGCAGCCGTCCGCCGGACAGTTGCCCGCCTCCCGTATGCAGCGGCAGATCGCCGTCGAGCGCGATGCGCCTGCCGTCGGCCACGAAAGCGGCAGCTTCGCCGCGTCCGCAAAAGCCGAGCGCTTCCAGCCACAGCAGGCTGAGAAAACTGAATCCGTCGTATAACTGGGCGACATCGACGTCCGCGGGCGTAAGATCGGTACGACTCCACAAGCGCTCCCCGCACGCTTCCGCCGAGTAGCGGGTGTAGTCCTCCAGCTGGTCCCATGTGTCCTTCGTGTGCAGCGCACCCGACATGGCCTCGACGCGGACCGGCGGCGACTTCAGATCGCGGGCCGTGTCGGCATGCGAGACGATCAGGGCGATCGAACCGTCGATCGGCACGTCGCAATCGTACAGGCACAGCGGCGTGGAAATCATGCGGGCCGCCATGTATTGTTCCAGCGTGAGCGGATCGCGGTACACCGCGGCGGGATTCAGGCCGGCGTTGCGGCGCGCATTGATGGCCACCTGCGCCAGCTGCTCGCGCGTCGCGCCGAACTCATGGAAGTAGCGTGTGGCCACCATCCCGATCCAGTTCGCCGCCGACGGCGCGAGGAACGGCGCGAGATGTTCGGCGAAACCGGTCACGCGCTGGCTGCCGTTGCCGATCAGGCTGGGGCGGGCGCCGGCCGCCGCCGACGTCTCGGTCACGGTGCGGAACACGAGCACGTGGCGCGCCTGGCCGGACGCGACCGCCATGCAGGCGTTCAGGACACCTCCCAGCTGCGTGGCTTCGATGCCGGCCGTGTACCAGTTCAGTTTGAGGCCGAGCGCATCTTTCACCTGCCCGATCTGTACCGGGGAGAAGCCTGGCTCGTCCGCCCGATATCCCGGCCAGCTGGACATGCCGTCGATGTCGCGCCGGTCGATACCGGCGTCCTCGATCGCCGCCAGCGCGGCTTCCAGTGTCAGATCCAGTCCACCCCGGCCCAGCCGGCGGCCCGAGGCCGACTGACCGATGCCGGAGATGAGCGCCTGACGTTCGGGAACCTGGATTCTCATCCTGGTCCCGGTTACGCGAACAGCTTCATGACTTCGGCGCTGGTGACGGGCTTGCCTTCCGAATTGGAAGGATTATGGCCGCCCTGGTTGGCCACCGGACGCGTGTCGACGTGGGTGGCCTTGGCGCGCAACGCGCCGACCGTCGATTCCTCGCGCGGCATGATGGCGAACGGGTCGAAGTTAAATTCGCGCATGGCGTTCAGGTGGGTGATCTTGTCGATCGACTCTTTGGGCAAATGCTTGATCGACTCCCACAATGCCTCCGGGCAGTGCGGCCAGACCGTGTCGGAGTGCGGATAGTCGCATTCCCAGGTGATCTTATCGATATTCATGAACTGCGTGTTATGCAGGCCGAACTTGTCGTCGATGAAGCACGTGATGAAGTTCTTCTTGAACAGCTCGCTAGGCAGCATGCCGCCGAAATTGCTGTGAGTCCACGCCTTGTGATGCATGTACGTGAAATCGGCGCGCTCCAGCAGGTACGGCACCCAACCAATGCCGCCTTCCGACAGCGCGATCTTCAGGTTCGGGAATTTCTTGAACACGTGCGAGAACAGCCAGTCGGTCGTGGCGTTCGCGATATACATCGGCATCGTGGTAATCCACGTATCGATCGGCGCATCGTTCGACTGGTAGGGGACGAAGGCGCCCGAGCCGATGTGGATGCTGATGACCAGGCCCTCTTCCTGCATGACGGCGAACAGGGGATCCCAGTGGCCGCTGTGGATGCTCGGCAGGCCCTTTGCGACCGGGCTGTCGAGGAAGCTGATGGTGCGGCAGCCCTTGCGGGCCACCCGGCGCGCTTCGGCGACGCAGGCGTCGATGTCCCACAGCGGCAGGATCGCCAGCGGAATGAAACGGCCGGGCGCGCCGCCGCACCACTCGTCGATATGCCAGTCGTTGTAGGCGCTGATGACCGCGCGGGTGAACTCCTTGTCGTTCGCCTGGAGGAAGAAGGCGCCGCCGAAGGTCGGGAAGGTCGGAAAGCAGATGGAAGCCAGCACGCCGTTGACGTCCATGTCCTCGACCCGCTCTTTCAGGGAATAGGTACCCTTGCGGATCTGGCTGTACGAGGCCGGCTCCATGCCGTATTCCTCCAGCGGGCGTCCGACGACGGCATTCAGGCCGAAATTGGGGTTGGAGCGGCCTTCGTAGACCCACGAGTCGGAACCGGAGCGCAGCGTCGCCATCTTCGGTGCGCGATCCAGCATCGATGCGGGAAGGTGGTTCTTGAACAGGTCAGGCGGCTCGATCACGTGGTCGTCCACACTGATCAGTATCATGTCATTCATTTCCATCGCTATCTCCAGTTATTTGGATTTTCCAAGGGTACCGCGTCGTGCCGCCGCCTGGGCGGCCTGTCGGCGCGGATTGTCGTGCCGGATGCTCATTCCGCATCGAACTCGATAAAACAGTTGTCCAGGACGGGCGCCGAGCGTTCCGGCGCCGACATGCGGAACAGCGCCTCTCCCGATGTGCCATGCCACAGTTCCACCAGCAGGGCCTCGCCGCAATACATGGGCCCGACGTAGCGCACGCCCATGCGCCGCAGGCGTTCCGGCTGGCCGCCGCATGCCGCCTGGAGCGCAGCCCGTCCCGCCAGCCCGAAACATCCGAGCCCGCGCATCATGGCCTTCCCGTCCGCCGCGACCGCCAGTTCCCGGCCAAGCCTGAACATGGCGTCCTCGTTGTCGCCGGGGGCGCGCAGTTCCACGACGAGGTCGGGTGCGCGATCCGCCGGCAGGGCACGACGTCGTGGCGACCATGGGGGTCCTCCGAAGCCGCCGTTGCCGCGCAATAGGGTGGTGACGTCGATGGTGGCGAGCGCCGTGCCGTCCTCCGCGTGCAGGAATTGCTGCTGCTCCATCACGGCGCCCTTGTCCGGGCCACGGTCGGAGATGGCCGCCACGCGCTGCGTCACGACCACCGCACCGGCGGCCGGCAGCGGCGCATGCACCGTCAGCACCTCCTCGGCGTGCACGATGCGACGCCAGTCGATGCCCGTGTCCGGGTCCTTCTGCCAGAACTCGCCGTCGGCCAGCGCCAGCGCCAGCATCGGCAAGACCTTGGCGCCCGCGAGGCAATCGCGGTCGAACGCCTCAAGCGCCGGGCCGAGGCCCGCGCCGTAGCCACGCGTGATCCGTTCGACATCGCGGGCGTCATAGGCCCGGCGGACGGCCGGAAAGCGTCGTGCCAGCAGGCGGGCGCTATCGAATGCCACAGTCGGGTTCTCGGCCTTCATGGCACCTCATGCTCCGCGCACTTCCTTGGCCTTCGCCAGGGATTTGTCCATGCCCGCATTGCGCAGGCGGTGGTGTTCGGCCGTTTCGGTGCTGAGCGTGTGCGTGTCGAAATGCGCCATGATCGAATTGCGAAAGCCCATGATGTCCGCCGCGCGGTTCAACGAACGTTTCATCATGCGGATGCCGATCGGCGGGGCAAGGGCGATGTGCTGCGCAAGCTTGAGCGTAAACGCCTCCAGGTCGGCGCGCGGCACCACGTGGTTGACCATCCCCCACTCCTTGGCCTCTGCGGCCGACAGGCGCTGGCCGGTGAACAGGAATTCCTTGGCCTTGCGCATGCCCATGACCCACGGGTGCACCAGGGTCTCGACCGACGCGGCAGCTAGGCTGTGGACGACCGGGTCGCTGAAAAACGCATCGTCCGACGCCACCATCAGGTCGCACATGTTGGCGACCATGAAGCCGCCGGCGACACAGGCGCCCTGCACCTGCGCGACGGTCGGTTTGGGAAAATCGTGGATGCGCATCGCATTGCCGAGGTAGTACTCGCTTTCCCACAGCCAGCTCTGCTCTGGCGTGAATTTGCCGCGTTTTTCCATGCCCTCGACGAGGTCGTGTCCGGCCGAGAAATGCTTGCCGACGCCGCCGAGGATCAGCACGCGGACATCGTCGTCCCGCTTGGCACGGTCCAGCGCATGGTCGATCTCGGCCAGCAGGTTCTCCGATTCGGCATTGGCTTGCTGCGGCCGGTTGTGGCAGATCCGTACGACCGGGCCCAGCACTTCGTAGGTGATATCGGTATATTCCATGTCTTTCTTCCTCAGGTCGAAAAGCGGTTAAAGAGTGAGTTCGGCATAACCATTGTTCAGTGCGACGACGCCGCGTTCCAGCGCCGTCACGCGGAACGCCACCTTGCCGGGGCCGTCGTCCCATATCTCGGTACGCAGCGTTTCGCCCGGGTATACCGGCGCTGCGAAGCGCACATTCAGTTTGCGCAAGCGGCCGGCGTCGCTACCGCAGCGGAGCTTGAGCACCGCGCGCGCCGCGATGCCGTAGCTGCACATGCCATGCAGGATCGGACGCTCGAACCCGGCTGCCCTGGCCAGCTCGGGATCGACGTGCAGCGGGTTCCAGTCTCCCGACAGCCGGTACAGGGTGGCCTGCTCCGGGCGGGTCGGCAGATCGATGGCGGCATCCGCCGCACGTCCTTCGGGCATCGCGTACGGCATCGGCTGCCCCTCGGCAGTGCCGCCGAAACCGCCATTGCCGCGCATGAAAATAGAATACCCCGCGGTGGCGAGGTGGGCGCCGCTGGCCGCATCGTGCACCTCGCGCCGCATGTACAGCACGGCGCCCTTCGCCTCTCCCTTGTCGTAGATTTCCTGTACCGATTCGGTGCCGTACACCTCACCCTCGGGAGGGAGTGGCTGATGGATCGTAAGGAATTGTTCACCATGTAAAACCCGGCTCAGGTCGATCCCGGCGCGCGGATCGGCTATCCAGTCGCTGTTGCCCGCCAGTACCGCGGCGAAAGTCGGCAGCGCGCTCAGTTTGCGTTCGTAGACGAACTGCAGTTCTCCCGGTGGCAGCGGGTTATCCATCGCGGCGCCGATACCGAGCGCATACAGGATCGTGTCCCGGCGGGTATAGCGCTGCCGGGCCTTGGCGAAGGGCCAGTTCTTGATGCGGTCATAGTCGAGCGGCATGTCTTGTCTCCTCAGCGTCGTCATCACACATTTATTATTTTTGCGGCCAACAAAAACTGTTGATTCGTCAGTTTGTTGGATTATCATAGCAGACATAAGAGCTGACGCTCAATCAGTTTTTTGGGAATTTTCATGTGATAAAGGAGCAGGCAAAATGGCACTACTCGAAGGAAAAGTTGCGGTCATCACCGGCGCCGGGCGTGGACTGGGCGAGGCGTATGCACGCCTGTTCGCGGCCGAGGGCGCGGCAGTCGTCATCAACGATATCGGTCGCAGTGCCGACGGCATGTGGCTGGCGGACGAGGTCGCGGAATCGATCCGGGCCGGCGGCGGCAAGGCGGCGGCGCATACCGGCGACATCTCGGACGTCGCGATCGGGGCCGGCCTGATCGACTTCGCGCGGGCGCAGTTCTGCGGCGTGGACATCCTGGTCAACAATGCAGGCATCCTGCGCGACAAGAGTCTCCTTAAAATGGAGGAAGCCGACTGGGACCTGGTGCAGAAGGTCAACCTGAAGAGCATGTATGCCGTGACCCGCCCGGCGCTGGCGGCGATGAAGGAAGCCGGCAAGGGCGGCGTCATCGTGAATACCAGCTCGGTATCGGGCATCGTCGGGAATTTCGGCCAGGCCAACTATGCAGCCTCCAAGGCCGGCGTGTGGGGCTTTTCCCATGTTCTGGCGCTGGAAGGGGCCAAGTTTGGCGTGCGCGTATGGACGCTGGCGCCGGCGGCCGTCTCGGCCCTGACCGCAGGCCTGATGAGCGAAGACATGTGCGCCCAGCTGGCGCCCGAGCACGTGGCGCAGGTCGCCCTGTACATGGTCAGCGGACTGTCGGGGCAACGCACGGGCCACACCATCTTCGCCTCCGGCCAGGGTATCCGCGAACTGAAACTGCTGCCTTCGCCAGGCATCCGCGGCGGCGGCAGCGGAACCCCGGTGACGGCGCGCGCTCTGGCGGAGGCGGAAGAGCAGCTGTACTACCCTGCGCCCGCACTGACGATCATGGACTTTTCCAAGTGATCGCCGATTCACCTCAACCTGAAGGAAACAACATGAGTAAAGCAATGGTCGCGGGCGTCGGCATGGTCAAGTTCGTCAAGCCCGGCAAGAATGAACAATACGACGTGATGGGTGCAAAGGCGGCTCGCACCGCCCTGGACGACGCCGGCATTTCCTATGACGCGGTGCAGCAGGCCTATGTCGGCTATGTGTATGGCGACACCTGTTCCGGCCAGACCGCGCTGTATGGTGTCGGCCAGACCCAGATCCCCGTCGTCAACGTCAACAATGCCTGCGCCTCGGGTTCCACCGCGCTGTTCCTGGCGCGCCAGGCGATCACCAGCGGTGCCATCGACGTCGCCCTGGTGCTGGGCTTTGAACAGATGAGCCCGGGTGCCCTGGAATTGCCGTCGCAAGACCGCACCCCCATCACCGTCCGCATCGACAAGGCCATGGACGAAATCCGCGGCTTCGACGACAAGGTGCCTACCGGCCTGCAGTACTTCGGCGGCGCCGGCGCGGAATACCTCGAGACCTACAACGTGGGCGCGGAGCTGTTCGGCCGCGTGTCGGTCAAGGCGCGCAGCCATGCCGTCCGCAATCCGTACGCACTGTTTTCGGAACCGCTGACCCTGGAACAGGTCATGCAGTCTCCGCACATCTTCGGCCCGCTGACACGCCTGATGTGCTGCCCGCCCACCTGCGGCGCCGCCGCCGTGGTACTGGTGTCCGAGCGCTACGCGCGCGAACACGGCATCAAGGCCGAGGTGGAACTGGCGGGCATGAGCCTCGTGACCGACGGGCCGGCGAGCTTCGAATCGGGCAGCATGATCAACCTGGTGGGCGCCGGCATGACCCGCCGCGCATCCGCGCACGCGTACGCGCAGGCGGGGATCGACGTCGCCGATATCGATGTGGTCGAGCTGCACGACTGCTTCGCACCCAACGAGGTGATCTCCTACGAGGCGCTGGGGTTATGCCCGGAAGGCGGCGCGGAGAAGTTCGTGCTCGATGGCGACAATACCTTCGGCGGCAGGGTCGTGACCAATCCGTCCGGCGGCCTGCTGTCGAAAGGCCACCCGCTGGGCGCCACCGGCCTCGCCCAGATCACCGAGCTCACCTGGCACCTGAGGGGCCAGGCGGGCGACCGCCAGGTGCCGGACGCGCGGGTCGGTGTGCAGCACAACGTCGGACTCGGCGGCGCCTGCGTGGTGTCGGTCCTGAAACGCTGAGTGCGGGGCTCCGCGCGCAGCCTGCGCGCGGAGCGTGGCCGTCAGGTCGAGCGGGCCAACGCCAGGAACTCGGTGCGCAGCGCCAGGTTCGGCTGCAGCTCGCCCAGCATCGCCGACGTGATCGTCTCCTCGCCGATGGCGCGGATGCCGCGGCTCTCCATGCACAAATGGCGGCAGCTGACGACGACGCCGACCGCCTTGGGCGCCAGGTGCTCCATCAGCGCTTCCGCGATCTGGGTCGTCATCCGCTCCTGCACCTGCAGCCGGCGCGCGAAGCAGTCCACCAGCCGTGTCAGTTTCGACAGTCCCACGATCTTGCCCGCCGGGAGGTAGCCGACCGTCGCCTTGCCGAAGAACGGCGCCAGGTGGTGTTCGCAGTGGCTATAGACGGGAATATTCTTCACGACGATCAGCTCGTTGTACTGCTCCGCGCCATCCTCGAACACCTTGAGCACCTCGGCCGGATCCTGCGCGTAGCCCGCGCTCCACGCCCCCCACGCCTTGGCGACGCGTGCCGGGGTTTCCTGCAGACCCGGACGGTCCGGATTCTCCCCGATCGATTCAAGGAAGCGGCGCCAGTCCGCCCTGCCGAAACCTTTATCCCGCATGATACCTCCTCCAGTGAACAGCGGATTTCCGCGATAACTGACATGCTATCAGCTTTGTGCTATGCTGGCCATCACCGCAACTCACTGGGACTGCAATGCACATGCCCGATCCCGCCGATGTCTCCGATGTCTCCGGCGCATCCGTTCCGGACTGGTTTCGTCGACTCCAGGCGCAGCCGCCGCTGTCGCGCCGGGTCGATATCGCCGGCGCCTCCATCCACTGCGTGGCCTGGAACATGGAGCACAGCGCCAGGCCGCTGCTGCTGCTGGTGCATGGCTTCCTCGCGCACGCCCGCTGGTGGGATCCGCTGCTTGACCACCTGATGGACGACTACAGGATCGTCGCGATGGAGTTTTCCGGCATGGGCGACAGTGGCCGGCGCGAACGCTATACCGTCGACCTGTTCGCGGCCGAAGTCATCGGCGTGGCCGAGGCGCTCGCCGAGGGGCCGCTCCGCGTGATCGGCCACAGCTATGGCGGCGCGCGGGTACTGCGGGCTTGCGCCGAACGTCCGGACTTGTTCAGCCATGCCATCGTCATCGACAGCTTCCTGTACTTCGCCGACGATACCCGGCCCGCCCCGCCGCCGCCGCGCCCGCCGCGTGTCCAGGCAGGCCTGGATGAAGCGATCGCGCGCTATCGCCTGCTGCCGCCGGAACCCGGCGTACCTGCCTTCACACTGGCGCACGTGGCGCGGCACGCGCTGCGCGCGGTCGCAGGCGGCTGGCAGCTGAAATTCGATCCTCGCCTGGAAGCCAACGGGCGGCAGGAAATCGACGCCGACGTACTGCTGCGGCGCGTGCGCATCCCGGTCGATGTCGTGTACGGCGAACACAGCCTGGTGGTCGACCAGGACGCCGCCGCGCGTGCGGTCGCATGCCTGCCGGCCGGGCGTGGACCGTTCGTCGTACGGGGAGGACATCACCACCTGACATTGAGCCATCCCCGGCAGCTGGCGCAGATGCTGCGCGACCTGCTGCCGACCAGCCTGGAACCCGAATCGTGAAACAGGAACCGAATCCCGGCGCCCTTCTCCAGCCGCCGGACACCTTGTGGGCGCTGCTGCAACAACGGGCGCGGCGCACGCCGGATGCCGTCATGCT
Source organism: Massilia putida (assembly GCF_001941825.1). NCBI lineage: Bacteria > Pseudomonadati > Pseudomonadota > Betaproteobacteria > Burkholderiales > Oxalobacteraceae > Massilia > Massilia putida. The sequence continues at coordinate 77,231 of NZ_CP019037.1, read as the reverse complement.
GATCGAGCACCACGGGAAAACCTGGACCTTTGCCGACGTGGCGCGTGCTGCGGAACGCACGGCGGCGAGTCTCTGCGCCCTCGGTATCCGCGGCGGCATGAGCGTGACGTGGCAACTGGCCACCGGCGTCGATGCCGTGCTGGTGTCGCTGGCGCTGGCGCGGCTCGGCGCCGTACAAAATCCCGTCATCCACCTGTACGGCAGGAAGGAGCTGGGAGCGATCCTGGCGCAGAACCGCTCGCCCTTCCTGCTCGCGGCGCCGGAGCGCGCTGCGCTGGCCCTGGCGGAACAGGCAAGCGCCGCGCTGTCGCCGCGTCCCGCAGTGGTCGCCGTCGGGCCGCACCTGTGGCGCGACGGCGCGGCGGCGGCGCCCGGCCTGCCGCCGGCCGACGGGACGCCGCGTTGGGTGTACTACACGTCCGGCACCACGGCGGAACCGAAGGGCGCCATGCATGGCGACGCGTCGCTGATCGCCGCCGGCCTCGCCTTCGGCCGCGCCCTGGGCGTCACGGCCGCCGACGTGGGCACCCTTGCCTTTCCCTACGCGCATGTCGGCGGCGCCATGAACATCGCGATGCTGCTGATCTTCGGCATGTCGGCCGTCCTGATACCGAAGTTCGCCGCGGACCACGCGGCGGCAACCTTCGCCCGCCACGGCGTGACGCTCGGCACCGGCAGCACCGCGCATTACCTTGCCTACCTGGCCGAGCAGCGCAAGCGGCCCGCGTCGCCGCTGATGCCGGCGCTGCGCATCCTGGCGGGCGGCGGCGCTCCGAAGCCACCCGAGCTGTTTGCCGAGGTGCGGCGCGAAATGGGGTGCACCATCGCGCACAGCTACGGCATGACCGAAGCGCCACTGGTGACGTTCGCCTCGCCACGGCACACCGACGAGCAGCTCGCAAGCAGCGACGGCCTCCCGATCCCGGGCATGACCGTACGCATCGTGCGTCCCGACGGCACCCTGGCCGGGGCCGGAGAGCCGGGCGAGATCCGCATCAAGGGGCCCACGGTCTGCCTCGGCTATACCCGCCCGGCCTTCACCGCCGCGGCGTTCGATGAAGACGGCTTTTTCCGTACCGGCGACATCGGCTACCTGCGTCCCGACGGCCATCTCGTCCTGTCCGGGCGCCTGAAGGATGTCATCATCCGCAAGGGCGAGAACGTCTCCGCGCGCGAGATCGAAGACATCCTGTACGCGCATCCGAAGGTCGGCGCCGTGGCCGTGATCGGCCTGCCGGACCGGGAGCGCGGCGAGCGGGTCTGCGCCGTGGTCGAACCGAAGGACCCGGCGAATCCCCTGACGTTCGCCGACATGGTCGCCTGCTTCGAGGCCGCCGGCGCGATGCGGCAGAAGATACCCGAGCAGCTGGAAATCGTCGACCGGCTGCCGCGCAACGACACCTTCAACAAGGTCCTGAAGTTCAAGCTGCGCGAGATGTTCGGTACGACGACGTGATCGAGGACGGGGACAATGAACGACAACACCATACGCCTGGACGGCAAGGTTGCATTCATCACGGCGGGCGCCAACGGGCTGGGAGCCGGAACGGCGCTGCACATCGCGCGCTGCGGGGGCGACGTCGCGTTCGTCGATATCGACGCTGACGGCGGGGAGCGGACGGCGGCGCAGGTGCGCGCGCTGGGCCGGCGCGCCCTGTTCATCGAGGCCGACGTGCTGCACGTGAGCCGGATCGAGGCTGCCGTCCGCCAAGCCGCCGATCGGTTCGGACGGCTGGATATCCTCGTCAACAACGCCGGCGGCACGCGCCAGGGCACGTTCATGGGCCAGCCGGAGCGCAGCTGGCGCAAGCTGATCGACCTAAATTTCGTCAGCATGCTGGCCGCCACGCAGGCTGCCGCGGCGGTGATGATCGAGGGAGGCCGGGGCGGCACGATCGTCAACATCGCCAGCAGCGAAGGCCTGCGCGCGGCGCCGGGCTACGCCGTGTATGCCGCCTGCAAGGCCGCGATGGTGAGTTTTACGCGCACGATGGCGCTGGAGCTGTCCGAACATCGCATCCACGTGCACGCGCTGGCGCCCGACATGATCGCCACCGCCGGCCTGAAGCGCTTCACCGAATCGTTGCACCCCGAGGTCAACGCCGCCCGCGACCGTTATATTCCGCTGGGACGCATGGGCGACGTCGAGGAGCTGACCAGCGTGGTCGTGTTCCTGGCCTCCGGCATGGCCTCGTACCTGACCGGGGTGACCCTGCCGGTGGATGGCGGCACCCTCGCGTCCTCGGGCTGGTCGCGTGCCAAGGATGGCCAGCCGTGGGCGCTGTACCATCCCTGACGGGCGATCATCCGGGTGGCGGCATCACGTAGTTGAGCGCCAGGCGACCGCCGTCGGCGAAAACGGTCTGGCCGGTGACAAAGCCCGCGTCGGGCCCGGCCAGCCAGAACACGGTGCCGGCGATTTCCTCCACGCTGCCGAAGCGGCCCAGGGGCGTGCGACTCAGGACCTGGTCCATCAGCGCAGGCTGTTGCTGCAGCACCGCCGTCATCTCGGTGTCGATCGGGCCGGGCGCGACGCCGTTGACGCGGATGCCATGAGGCGCCAGCGCGGTGGCCATCACCTTGGTGAGCATATCCAGCCCGGCCTTGCTGACACAATACGCACTCTGCCGGTCGACGCCGAGCGTACCGCCGACCGACGAGATGTGGACAATGGCGCCGCTGCGGCCGGTCTCGCGCATATGCCTGCCCACGGCTTTCCCGAGCACGAACGGCCCGCGCAGATTGATCGCGAGCACGCGATCGAATTCCTCGTCGGGCAACTCCCAATAAGGCAGCGCGGCGCCGCCGATGCCGGCCGCGCATATGCACACGTCGATGCCGCCGAAACGTTCGATCACATGCGCGGCGAGACTTCGCATCTGCTGCGCGTCGCCGGCGTCCGCCTGGACATATGCCGCCGCGAAGCCGAGCGGGTTGCGCGCGCGCGCATCGACTTCGGCTTGCAGATCGGCGATCACTACCACCGCGCCGGCCTCGGCGAAGCGGAGCGCGCACGCCAGCCCGATACCGCGTGCGCCGCCGGTCACCAGCACGACCCGACCCTGATAGCTCGTGGCCATGGTCACTCCGCCAGTTGACGCGCCTTGGCCATCAGCCATAGCGCGTAGTTGTGCAGGAAGTTGCCCATGTCGACCGATGCCTTGCCGGCACAGGCGCGCGCGTAGCTTCCCTCGAGCAGGCAGGCCAGCTTGAAGCATGCGAGCACGAAGAACCAGGGCATGGCCGACATGTCGCGCCCGCTGATGTCGCCATACAGGCGCACCAGCTCGTCACGCGACATGAAGCCGTCCCATGGTGTCACTGCCGGACCGCGGCCCGCCACCGCCGGGTCGCCCGCTTCGGTCCAGCTGGTCAGCAGCCAGCCCAGGTCGAGCAGCGGATCGCCCAGCGTGGACAGCTCCCAGTCCACCAGGCCTACCAGTCGCGGACGCTCGCGGTCGAACATCACGTTGGCGAACTGGAAGTCGCCATGAATGATGCCCATCCGACACGTCGACGGCCGGTGCCGCTCCAGCCAGTCTCCCACGGTATCGACATGCGGCAATGCGTCGCCGGGATAGCCGGGCGTATCCCGATAGCCTTCCAGCTGCGAGCGCCAGCGCGACACCTGCCGCTCCAGCCATTGTTCGGGCTTGCCAAAATCGGCCAGGCCAGCGGCCACATGGTCCACGGCGCCCAGCGTCGCGGCGGCGTGCACGAACTCCGCGCCCATCCGGCGCCGGAATGTCGCGTCGGTGGCATACGGCGCGGGCAGCGCGCCCATCGGCGTGAAACCGTCCAACGGCTCCATCAGGTAGAAAGCCGCGCCGGTGACAGCCGGGTCGCCGCACACGGCCAAAAAGCCCGGATGCGGCACGGCGCTGCCGCGGAGGGCCGCCAGCACGCGTGCCTCGCGCAGCATCGTGTCGTTGCTGTTGGCGCGCAGGTGCTTGGGCGGGCGGCGCAGCACCATGCGGGTGTCGCCGCGGTGCAGCATGAACAGGCTGTTCTGCGAACCGCCGGTCAGCCGCTCCACGCCCGTGACCGGGCCGCTGCCCGGCAGGTCCTGCGCGGCGACCCAGGCCTGCAGCGCATCCCAGTGCAGCAGGCCGTCGAAATCGGAAAGCGTCGTCGTCATGTCATCGCCTCCTCAGAAACGGCCTTCGTATTTGCGCCGGGCCGCCGCCAGCCGGGTCGGCAGGTGCATGGAGGGGAACTGGCCGGGCGCCGCTTTTGCCTTCTTCAGCAGATTCTTCGCGACCGTCATCTTGTGCACCTCGGTGGGGCCGTCCATCACCCCCATCATCATCGCATACACCCACATGTGGCCGAGCGGCATCTCGTCCGATACTCCGAGTGCCCCATGCATCTGCACCGCGCGCTGCACGATGTCGTGGAAGACCTTGGCGGCCGCCACCTTGATGCCGGCGATCGACAGCTGGTTGGCCTTGTAGTCGTGGCCCTGGTCGATCAGCCAGGCCGTCTGCAGCACCTGCAGGCGGAACTGCTGCAGCTCGATCCACGAATCGGCGATGTACGCCTGGATAATCTGCTTGTCGCCCAGCAGCGAGCCCTTGGTGGTGCGGCTGACCGCGCGTTCGAGCATCATCTCCAGGGCCATCTGGCACTGGCCGACGGTACGCATCGCGTGGTGCACGCGGCCACCGCCGAGGCGGGCCTGCGCCACCGCGAATCCCTGCCCTTCGCCGCCCAGCAGCGCGTCGGCCGGCACGCGCACGTTCTCGTAGCGGATATAGGCATGGGCTTCGCCATCCGGCGTTTCCCCGTGCACGCCCGAGTTGCGCAGGATATTGACGCCCGGCGTGTCCCGCGGCACCAGGAACATCGAGCAGCCCTGGTAGACCGGCACGTCGGGATTGGTCACGACCATCACGATCAGGAATTCGGCATAACGTGCATTCGACGAGAACCACTTCTCGCCGTTGATCACCCAGCCGTCGCCCTGCTTCTCCGCGCGGCAGGTAAACACCCCCGGATCGGCACCGCCCTGGGGCTCGGTCATCGAATAGCAGGACACGATTTCGTTGTCCAGCAGCGGCTGCAGGTAACGCGCCTTCTGCTCCTCCGTACCGAACATCGCCAGGATTTCCGCGTTGCCGGTGTCCGGCGCGGCGGTGCCGAAGATCGTCGGCGCCCACTGCGAGCGGCCGAGGATCTCGTTCATCAGGCCCAGCTTGACCTGGCCGAAGCCCTGGCCGCCCAGTTCCGGCCCCAGGTGGCAAGCCCATAATCCCTGGCGCTTGACCTCGTCCATCAACGGGCGGGCAATGGCGCGCGCCTTCCTGTTCTCCATATCGTAGGGCGCCCCCATGCCGGGAAAGAGGCGGTCCAGCGGCTCACACTCCTCGGCGACGAATTTGGCCATCCAGTCCAGCCTGGCCTGGAATTCCGGATCGGTAGAAAAGTCCCACATTGCGTTATCTCCTGGTTGTCATGACCGGCGCACGATCGCCGCGCATTGACAGCAATATGACATCTTGACAGTTTGCTGTCAACTTATGAAAATGCGTCTGCACGAGGGTTACTCTCGACATCGACATCAAGGAGACAGCGATGGAAACGACGGAATGGAAGGGCACGGCACTGGTGACGGGGGCCAGCCGTGGGCTGGGCCAGGCGATCGCACTGGAACTGGCCGCACGCGGCATGCACGTGGTCGCGGGCGTGCGCAACCTGGCGGATGGCGACTGTCTGCTGGAACGGGCCCGCGGCCTGCCGGGATCGCTCACCGTGCAGCGGCTGGACTTGTCGGCGCTGGGCGATTACGCGCCGCCCGGCGACCTGCGCGTGCTGGTCAACAACGCCGGCTATCGGGGCCCCTATCTTCCCATCGAGGAGACGCCCATGGAGGAGTGGCGCCGCACGTTCGAGACCAACTTCTTCGGCCTGGTGGAACTGACGCGGCGCGCGATACCGTCCCTGCGTGCCAACGGCGCCGGCGTGATCTGCAATATCGGCTCGCTGGGCGCGGACATGCCGATGCCGTTCTATTCGACTTACCGCATCAGCAAAGTGGCACTGTCCGCGTTGTCCGAAGGCTTGCGGGTGGAACTGGCGCAGTTCGGCATCAGGGTCATCGAGATTCCGATCGGCGGCGTGGACACCGACATGCTCAAGACCAGCATCGCGCACCGTCCCCCCGACGCCGAGGCCTACCCCCTGTACCACGCCATGGCCACCTATCCCGGCTCCAGGCCGACGCAAGGCGCGACACTGGCCATCGCGCCGCTCGAGGCAGCGCGCAATGTGGCGGACCAGCTGTTCGTGCCGGGCCCGCTGCGCCGTCCCTGCGATCCCAACGCCGTCGCCGGACGCGCCTATGTCGACGGCAGCACCGCCGAGGAACGTGCCGTCGCCCTGATGGCGAAGTACGGCACCGCCAGCCTGTAGCCTGCCCGGCCGGCGGGTTATCCGACGGGCCGGCCTGGCCGACAGGCTATGGTTGGGGGTCCGCGTCCGGGTGCTCCAGGAAGCGGCGCATCCGGCGCAGCGTGGCGACCGCATGTTCGAGGTCGCCCTGCCCAATGGCGGCGCCGACGCGGTCGGTCCACTTGTCCTTCGCATCGGCATTGCGCGCGTGCGCCGCGAGTCCCGCGGGGGTCGCCACCAGCTGCTTGGCGCGCTTGTGATGCGGATTGTCCTCGAACGCAATCATGCCGTCCTCGGCCAGCTCGTTGGCGGTACGCTGCACCGACTGGCGCGTCAGCCCCAGGCTGCGGGCGATGCGCGCCACCGTGGGGGGTTCCAGCGCGCGCACGACCGCCGACAGGATCAGCCCCTGCGAATGGCTGCGCAGGCCGCGCTGTTCGCTGATGTCCCGTGTCGCCGACATGACACGACCACGCAGGCGCCAGATCTCGTCCACCAGGGCTTCCACCAGCGCCCCCGCTTCGGTATTCGATTTTTTTGTCATAGGCGGCAAGACTGCCATCATGACAGCTTGTTGTCAAATTGCGGCCCGCCTCCTCTCACCCGGCCATCCGGCGCCGCACGTCATCCAGCAGAAGCCGGGCGGTGCGGGTCATCAACTCGAGATCGCGGCACAGCAGATACACCGTCCGTTCCGGCAGCGTATCGTCCAGCGCGAGCGGTGTCATCAGGTCGATGAACCGGGGGTGATGGAAGGCGGTCTCCGACCAGACGCCGATGGCGTCGCCGCGCCGCGCCAGCGTCGTGTAGAGAATGATCGAGGAGCACTGCACCACGCGTTGCGGCAAGGGCAGGCCAGCCCGCCTGAAGCACTGGACGAACGGCGACCACTCGTCGTCCAGCGGATCGAGGGTCAGCCATTCGTAGTGAAGCAGGTCCGCGAGGCGGCGCTCGCGCAGCGCGGGATGACCCGGACGTACGCCGATGACCGTCCTGAACGTGGCCAAGGCGACAAGCGCGCACGATTCGACCTCGCCCCCGATGTCGGTGGAAATTGCAAAATCCAGGGTGCCGTCGCGCACCATGCCGAGCAAACGTCCGGGGCGTTCCTCGACGACCGTGAGGATCACCTCGGGGTGGCGCTTCTGAAACGCCATGATGGCATCCGCGACCTCGCTGGTGGATGTCACCGGAGTGACGCCGATGGCAAGGCGTCCACTCAGCTCGCCCTTCAGCGTCGCGATTTCCTGACGCGTACGGGCCACCTCGGCGTTGATGAGGCGCGCACGCGCCGCCACCATGCGGCCCGCACTGGTCAACACGGCACCCTGCGAATTCCGTACCAGCAGCGGCACCTCCAGTTCGGCTTCGAGTTCCCGGATCGACTTGCTGACCGCCGATTGCGTCAGGTGCAGTGCATCCGCCGCGCGATTGATGTTGCCCGAATCCGCCACCGCCAGCAAGGCGCGCAACTGGTTGATCTTCATACCTCTCCGCTCGTGGTCCGGCCCGTCCCGAACAATGGTCATGTACCTGAGAATAAGTCGCGCTGGGACACACGTGGAACTGTCATGCTTTCCACAGCCCCTCAGGATGACGGAGATGATACAGCCAGGCTCCGGGAAGCAATAGTAAAAAGCCGACCGGTCGCTACGCGACCGGAACACGAGGGGCAGCCATTTCTGGATATATCGGAGGAGCACACATGCATCACTACATCCACTTGCTGGTCGTGACGGCCGGCGCTGCGCTGGCAGCACAAGCCGTGGCCGCACCCAGCGCCGACGAGATCAGGCAGCTCGGCACCACCCTCACGCCATTGGGCGGCGAAAAGGCCGGCAGCAAGGACGGCACGATCCCGCAATGGGAAGGCGGCATCTGCACGCCGCCCGCGGGCTACACCCCACGGCGTGGACGCGTCGGCGGCGGCCCCTATGTGGACCCGTATGCGAACGACAAGCCGGTGCTGCGCATCACCGCCGCGAATCTGGGCCAGTACCAGGACAGGATCGACGCCGGCACCCGGGAGCTGTTCAAGCGCTATCCAAAGACCTACGCCATGGAGGTGTATCCGACACGGCGCAGCGCGTGCTTTCCCAACTGGGTCTATGAGAACACCCGCGACCGGGCCGGTAAGCCCAGGCTGGTCGGCACCGCGCCCGGCATTACCGGGGCACACGCGCAGATTCCCTTTCCAATACCGAAAAACGGTTACGAGGTGATGTGGAACATGGTGCTCAGGTACGAGCTCCCCAGCTTCCAGTTCGCTTTCGAGGCCGGCTTGATGGATACCTCCGGCACCCTGACGCGCGCCTCGTTCCAGGTCGCCGATGCGCAGAATCTGTACTGGAACAACGCCGTGGCCTCTCTCCCTGAGGACAAGCCATACAAGGCGGTCATTTCCCGGAGCCTGGAGCCGGCGTCCCAGGCCGGACTGGCATCCCTGCGCAGCAGCTTCCTGCGCCAGGACCTGCACGACGATCTGGCGTGGTCCTATGTCCCTGGCCAGCGCCGGGTACGGCGCGCGCCCGAGTTCGCATACGACACCGTATCCACCACATCGGGAGGGCTGCTGATATTCGACGAGATCGCCGGCTGGGACGGCAAGATGGACAAGTATGACTTCAAGTTGATCGGGAAAAAGGAGATGTACATTCCCTACAACGCCTACAGGACGCTCGCCGCACCGCTGGACCAGGTGATGGTCAAGGACCACGAGAACCCCGCGTACATGCGCTGGGAGCTGCATCGGGTGTGGGTGGTGGAAGGCACGCTCAAGCCCGGCGAACGCCACATCCAGCAAAAGAAGGTGTTCCTGGTGGACGAAGACAGCTGGAACGCACCGGTCTACTACGGGGTCGATCACCAGGGGCAGGTCAATCACCTGATGCACCTGCCGGCGATACAGGCCTACGACGTGCCCGGCGTCCAGACCAAGGCGTTCATTCTGTATGACCTGAGCCGCGGGATCTACGGCTACCAGACCAAACCCCTGGGCCGCCCCGACCAATATGGGGAGATCGCAGTCGATCGCTTCCCGCCGAACCATTTTACGCCGGACGCACTGGCCGGCAGCGGCATACGCTGACCAATCGAAGGGGAACAAATATGCATCGATACATGCAACAAGCGGCGCGGACGGTGCGTGCGCGCGCGTTGGCCCGGGGGCTGCTGCTCGCCGCCATGTGGCCACTGCTGCCGGCGGCGGCCGCGCTGGACGACACTGATAGGGACCGGATCAACCGCTACGTCGACGCACAGGTTTCCGCCATCGACAGCAATGCGATGGCGATATGGAACCTGGCCGAAGTGGGATTCCAGGAAAAAGAGAGCTCGAAGCTGCTGCAAAAGACGCTGCACGCCCATGGGTTTGCCATCGACACGGACGTCGCGGGCATGCCCACCGCGTTTGTCGCGCGCTACCGCACGGGTCCGGGACCGGTGATCGCGATCCTGGCCGAATTCGACGCCCTGCCCGGCCTGTCCCAGGCCGCCGGCCAGACCAGGCCGGTGCCGGCGCCGGGGCACGACGCCGCGCATGGCTGTGGCCACAACCTGCTCGGCTCGGCGTCCGTGGGGGCCGCGATCGCCCTGCGCCACTGGCTCGCGGACACCGGGTTGAAGGGCGAAGTGCGCTTGTACGGCGCGCCGGCCGAAGAAGGCGGCGACGGCAAGGTCTACATGGTGCGCGCGGGGCTGTTCAAGGACGTGGACGCCGTCCTGCACTGGCATCCCGGCGCACGCAACGGCTTGTTCAGCGACGCATCGACCGCCATGATACAAACCGACTTCACCTTCCATGGCGTGTCGACCCACGCGGCGGCGGCCCCGGAGCGCGGTCGTTCGGCGCTGGCCGGCATGGAATTGATGGATGTCGCCGTCAACTACATGCGTCAATTCACGCCGGACGGCACGCGTATCCACGGGGTGGTGGTGAACGGCGGACTCGCACCGAACGTCATTCCGGACGTGGCGAAGAGCAGCTACTATGTGCGCAATGCCGACGTGCGAACGCTGCAGGACCTGCAGGCGCGCCTGCTGAAGACCGCGCAAGGCGCCGCCATGGCGACCGGCACGACCGTGACCTGGGAGCTCGAGGGCGGCAGCTATCCGATACTGCCCAACCAGGTGCTGAGCGACGTGGCCTATGCCAACCTCGCCGCCGTCGCGGGCACACTGCGCTGGAACAAGGCGGACGCGGACTTCGCGCATGCCATCCAGAGCAGCCTGAATGTTCCCGGTACGGACGACGACGTCGGCGCCATCGATCCGCCGCAACCGTCCTCCGCCCGTCCCAACAGCGCCTTCTCGACCGATGTCGGCGACATCAGCTATGTCGTGCCCACGGTCGGTTTCGTGGCGGCGACCTGGCCGCAAGGCGCGCCCGCGCACAGCTGGGCTGCCGCGGCAGCCAGCGGCAGCAGCATCGGCGTGAAGGGCGCAGTCGTCGCGGCGCGCGCGATCGCGCTGACCGGCGCCGACCTGATCCTGAATCCGGATGTCCTGGCCAAGGCAAAGGCGGAAATGGACAAACGGCGCGGCCCCGGGTTCGAATACGCGGCCATGTTCGGCGATCGCGCGCCTCCGCTGAACTACAGGCGCAGGTGAGCACCGGGCGCCGGGCGGGCCGCGTGCCGCCCGGCGCAGCGGCGCGATCCCGGGACGCCCGGGTCATCCGGGCACGCACGACGTAACTGACACATTAACAGTTTTCGGTTATCATGCCGGTATCTGCAGTGTTCTGAGCTGAACCACACCATGAGTGCACCCGTACGACTGAACAAACAGGGCCAGATCCTCGGTCGCAAGGGTCTGGAGACGCGCTCGCGGCTGATGGATGCCGCGCGGCGCCTGCTGCGCACCCAGTCGCCGTTCGAACTGACCGCCGTCGGCATCGCCGGCGAGGCGTGCATCTCGCCGGCCACCTTCTACATGTATTTCGATGACACCAGGGACATCCTGTATGCCCTCAGCGAGGTCGCGGGCGAGGACATGGCGCGGGTACATGCGATCTTCGACGAACCCTGGTCGCGCGACAGCGTCGAACAGCACGCGGCCACCGTCATCGATGCCCTGAACGAGGTCTGGGACCGGCACCGCCCTGTACTGCGCTACCGGAACCTCGAAGCGACCCGGGGCGATCCCCGCTTCGTCAGCTTGAGGATGAACACGTTCCTCCCCTTCATCGACCGGTTTGCCAAGCGCATCCTGTCGATCAATCCGGCCGTCCCGGGCGTCCGCAAGCGCGCCGATGCCTATGCCGAAGCATCGATCCTGCACGGCGCCATGGAACACATGGCCGCGACCGACCGCGAGGTGATGGCGGCCGGCCTGGGCGTGAAACGCGTCAACGCCAACATCGCGCGCATCGTCGCGCTGACGGTATGCCGCGCCGCGATCCCGGCCGAACCAGCCGTGCCGGCGACGGAGAACTCGCCGCTGGCCGCTGCCGGCCCGGAGGCACCGGAGAGACCGCCCCGCAAGAGAACGGCGCGCGGCGCAAAGGCCCGCAAGGCGGCAGGCGGCCGCGCGGCCAAGCCCCCGGTCGAGTCGTCCGCCACCCTGCCGAAGACAGCCTGAACTGCGCTGCCCGCAGCGCGGGAGCCGGACGCTCCCACGCGCGGTGCGGGGTAGGCGCCGACGCCCTCAATCCCTCGTCAGCGGCATGGATGGGGCCAAGGGGCCCATGCGCACCGGCACGTCGTGGAAATCCAGTTGGGCGGCATTCGCGCGCCGCACGCTCACCTGGTCGCCGAACTCGAGGTACTGCTCCGCGTCGCCGCGCCACGCCGGCCATGGCAAGGCCGGCGTGGCCGGGTCGCCGGTCCGGGCGAACGCCAGCATGCCGTCCATCATGCGTGCCGAGAGTTCCCGAGCCTGCCGCGTCCACAAGCGCGTGGGGCGAAACATGTTCAACGCGTCCTGCGTCCCGAGCCAGTAAGGCACGTCGGACGTGTGATACGCGCCGTAAGGACGATCGTAGAGCACGACGGCGGGGTTGAGGGGATGCGCCCGCGCGAACAGGTACATGTAGACGGGCGCCTTGCCGCTGGCGGCTTGCGCCTGTGCGAACTTGCGCGTGGACTTCTCGATGTAGGCGTGGCGCGCCGCGAGCCTGCCCATCGCCGCGGCCTCGCCATCGTCGGCCGCGGGATACAGCGCAAGGAAGCGTTCGGCGTTGGCGCCGTACAGATGGCTTGCCTTGTCGCGGTAGTCGGCCAGCGAGGCGACCTGGCGCAGCGGGCTTGGCGTGATGTCGTCGGCCGTGAAGCCGACCAGCATCGGCACGTCGTTCTGGCGGCCGGCCGCGAACGTCGCGGCCACGCTGTCGGGCAGGAAGTAGCCATCGACATTGGGGCGTATCGTGACCGAGCCGGTTGCGCCGAACTGGAAATCGCGCTGGACAGCGACCAGGCGATCGGCAGGTAACTGGCGCATGCTGTCCAGCGATCCGGCGCCGACTGCCTTTTGCATCTCGAGGCCGCTGCGTTCGGCCTCGTGCAGCGTCAGGGGCGGCGTCGCGCCGAACACGGGAGCGCTCTGCACGATCGCGCGCTGGAACAGGCCGCGCGCGAGCGGGCTTGCCGGCAGCGATACCACCGACACGCCACCGGCGGACTGGCCGGCGATGGTGACGTTATCGGGATCGCCGCCGAATGCGGCGATATTGCGCCGCACCCAGCGCAGCGCCGCCACCTGGTCGAGGAAGCCATAATTCCCGGATGCGCCGCGGCCGGATTCCGCCGTCAGTTCAGGGTGCGCCATGAAACCCAGTATGCCCAGGCGGTAGTTGAAGTTGACGAAGACGGCGCCCTTGGCCGCGACGGCGGCACCGTCGTTCTACAATGTCTCGAACCGACACACCTTCAGTTTCATCTTCGGGCGCGACCTGGCTTCGCCGGACATCCGCGCGGCGCGCCGCAGCGCGGTGATCGACATGGTCCTGCGCTATGTGCGCGCCGCCTGAGCGGCCCATATAAAAAAAGCCGCAAGCGCTGGGCGCTTGCGGCAAGGAGACCGATTAAAGAGTCGTCCAGCCGGATCAGGCTGCCAACGCGAACGGGGGCCTGGCCAGTGCTGCAAGGGCAGCCTCGCCGGTCGCCACGGGACGGCCGACCTGCCGTGCCAGCGCCACGGCCGCTTCCACCGTCTCGCGATTGCTCATCGGCGTCCCCCCGGCGGTGTCTTCCACCCCCACACGCAGATGGCCACCCAGCTCCAGGGCGTGGCGGGCCACCTCGGTATCGAGCAGCACGCCGCCCTGCACGCTCACCTGCCACGGCAGGTCGATCCCCTGCATCATCCCGAGATAGACGTCCAGGTTCGCCCTGGTGGGAGCGAGGCCGAAATTCACGCCGGGCACGCGATCCTGGCCCATCGTGTACTCGCCGCCGAAGTAGATCTTGATCAGGGACCCGGAAGGGAACATGCCAGCCTTGGCATAGGCCACCACCCAGCGCAGATTGCCGGGCTCGTAGATGCCGATCGAGATCGGACAATCGACTTCGCGGGCATATTCGACCATCGCGTGCGCCTCGGCATAGGTCTGCCCGCCCGTGACGGAATTCGACGGCAACCCCTTGTCGTCGAGCTGCCCGAACAGCGTGAAGCCCGGATCGAGAGCGAACATGCGCAGCGCGCCGGCGTCGTGCATGGGTCGCAGCAGCGCATCGGGCTGGTAGCGGCGCCCCAGGGCGCGGTCTTCGTCGCGTCCCGCGATGTAGTCGGGGTAGTAAAGCGCATGGGGGAAGTCGGCCAGAATCGCCTTGCCGATATCGATGATCTGGCCGGTCGCGGCGCTACGTTCGAGCCTGAAATCGTGGTGGTAGTGGATGATCGCGGCGCCGGCGGCGAGGCACTCCGTCGCCTCGCTGACGGTCGCTTGCGCGGGTTGCAGCGGCGCACCCTTGCGCAGCGGTGTCACCGCTGCCTCGATCACCACGGGCGCCTCACTGTCCTGTCGAATGCTGCTCATCGTCGGTCCTTTCATGTTCCCGGGTTCGATATCACGAAGTTAAAACCAAATCATCGTTAGTTCTCCGTTCACTGTAGCCCGCGAGTGCGCGACCGGCAAGTCGTCCAGCGGGTGGCGGCCATCCACGTTTCGGATAACTGATACTCTATTATTTCCAGAATTTGTATGGCATTATTTATTCGTCCGGTCGAATAACACCACTCGCGCCCGGCGGTGCAGGCCCTACAGGAGACGCAGCACATGAAACTCAATGACACGCCGGACGTCACCGGCACACAGGCGGCACACATCGAGGCCGCGGTGCCGCCAAAGCACTGGTACGCGCTTGCGGTCATGACCCTGATTTATGCCTGCCATTTCCTCGACCGCATGATGGTTTCCATCATCATCGAGCCGGTCCGCAAGGAGTTCGCACTGAACGACAGCCAGATCGGCCTGCTGACCGGGCTGGCCTATGGCGCGTCGTTCGCCGCGGCCGGCATCCCGATCGGACTCATGATCGACCGGGTCAACCGCGTTCGCCTGCTGGCCATGCTGGTCGCCATCTGGAGCGCCATGACGACGCTGTCGGGCATGGCGCAGAGTTATGTCCAGTTGCTGCTCGCACGCATGGGCGTGGGCGCATCGGAGGCGGGCGGGTCGCCCACCAGCCTGTCGCTGATCTCCGACATGTTTCCCGCCTCGCGGCGCTCCACCGCAGTGGGCTGCTTCTTTCTCAGTAACGCAGTCGGCGCCATCATGAGTATCCTGATCGGCGGGTACGTGGCGGCCCACCATGGATGGCGCGCGGCGATGCTGATCGCCGGCGCACCCGGGCTGCTGCTGGCGGTCGTATTGTTCGTGACCGTGCGCGAACCGCGCCGCGGCGCGATGGAGCCCGGCGCAGGCAGCGCGACAGCGCGGCCGGCCGCCGGCATCGGCCAGATGCTGCGCCATATCGGAACCAACGCGACCATGTATCACATCCTGGCCGGCGTGACGCTGACGACCGCCGGCGTCGCCACGATAGGCG
This sequence comes from Massilia putida, assembly GCF_001941825.1. Taxonomy (NCBI): domain Bacteria; kingdom Pseudomonadati; phylum Pseudomonadota; class Betaproteobacteria; order Burkholderiales; family Oxalobacteraceae; genus Massilia; species Massilia putida. Next base: position 61,854 of record NZ_CP019037.1, on the reverse strand, counting down.
CATGGCTGCCGTCGTTCGTCATGCGCTTTCACGGCTTTACCATCAAGGACGCGGGATTCGCGGTGGCCCTGGCCAGCGGCTTTTGCGGCGCCCTCGGCTCGGCGGTGGGCGGGTACCTGACCGACAAGGCGGCCGACGGCAGGCCGCGCCGGCGCATGGATGTCAGTGCCGGCGTGTGCCTCGCGGCGACCGCCACGGCCGCCGCCGGCATGCTGGCGGGGACCGGTTCGCTGGCGGTCGGCCTGCTGTCGCTGACCCAGATGCTGGCCTTTATCGTATTCCCGGCCGCCTTCGGCGCCATGCTCGGCATCACCGCGCCGAACATGCGCGGCGCCACGTCGGCCAGCCTGCAGGTCTGTACCAACTTGGCCGGATACGGCCTCGGTCCTTTCATGGTGGGGGTATTCAGCGACTGGTACGGCGGCGACCAGTCGCTGCGCTACGCGATGATCACGGTCATGAGCATTTGCTTCCCCTGGGCGGCGCTGCACTTCATCCTCGGCGCACGCACGGCATCGGACAATTAATCAACGCAAGACAGGAGACAAACTAATGAGCAGCACAACGGAAATCACGCAAGCCTGGACCAGCACCAAACAGGGCACCGTCAACGGCGTATTGCGCCAGGCCGTGCAGGATTTTGGCAACCGCATGTTCCTGGAATTCCTGGGAACGGAATACTCGTTCGCCGACGTAGACAACCATGCCTGCCGCCTGGCCAACGGTCTCGCCGCGCTGGGCGTGCGGCAAGGCGATACCGTGGTCACGCTGCTCGACACCTGTCCGGATGCGATCTTCATCTGGCTGGCGATTAACAAGCTGGGCGCGATCAGCGTACCCGTCAACACGGCACTGAAGGGCGAGTTCCTGCGCCACCAGGTGGGCGACGCCGGCGCCGCACTGGTCATCGCCGACCCGGATTACGCCGAGCGCGTGGCCGCCGTCGCCGCGCGCCTGCCGGACGTGCGCACGCTGGTAGTGCGCGGCGCCATCCCCGCCCTGCCCCGCTTCGGGGGCGCGGTCGTGCCGTGGTCCGGGATCTTCAGCGACGACGCCAGCGACCCCGACGTCAACGTCAAGCCGGGCGACCTGGCGATGCTGGTCTACACCGGCGGCACGACCGGTCCGTCCAAGGGCTGCATGATCAGCCATAACTATTGCTACGTATTCTGCCAGCAGATGCTGCGCATGACCAACCGCGACGCCTCCACGCATACGTGGACACCGCTCCCGTTGTTCCATATGAACGCGGTCTGCTCGACGGTCATGGCGAACATGATGGTCGGCGCACGCGTCTCGCTGTATCCACGTTTTTCGGTCTCGAATTTCTGGCCCGAGATCGAGCGCACCAAGGCCACCGAAGTCTCGATTCTCGGTGCGATGTTCCCCATGCTGGCCAATGCCCCGGACAACGACGCGATGAAGCGCTGCTACGGCCAGTTGAACGCAGCGTGGGGCGCGCCCTTCCCGCCGGCGATCCAGGCACAGTGGAAGGAACGATTCGGATTGCGCTACACCGCATCCGGCTGTTTCGGCCTGACCGAGTGCTCGCTGATGACGGTGCTGCCGTACGGGACGCCCGCCAAGCCGGGGAGTTCGGGCATGCGCAACGAATGGTTCGACATCCGCATCGTCGACGACAACGACAACGAGCTTCCGCCCGGCACGCCGGGGGAACTGATCGTCCGCCCGCGCATGCCCGGCATCATGTTCGACGGCTACTGGAAACGCCCAGAAGAGACGCTGAAGGTGATGAAGAACCTGTGGTTCCATACGGGCGACATCGGCAAGATCGATGCCGACGGCTACTTCTTCTTCGTCGACCGCAAGAAGGATTACCTGCGCCGCCGCGGCGAGAACATTTCCAGCTTCGAGGTGGAAAATGCCTTCCGCGCCCACGACGCGGTCGAAGATGTCGCCGCCCACGCGGTACTCGACAAGCTGGGCGAGGATGAGCTGAAGGTCACCGTCATCCTCAAGGACGGCGCCGTGCTTGCGGAAGAAGAACTGTGCCGCTGGGCGATCGACCAGCTGCCGTACTACGCGGTGCCGCGCTATATCGAGTTTCGCAAGGAATTCCCGCGCAGCCCGGTCGGCAAGGTGCAGAAGTTCGAACTCCGCGACGAAGGCGTGACGCCGTCCACCTGGGACCGCGAAAAATCCACAATCGTCCTGAAGAAGCGTTGACCATGGCCGCCATCCCCCGCCTGGACACCATCGTGCCGTGCAGCTTCACCGGAGCCGGCGGCAACCGCCTGGCGGCGGACGCCGGGGGCGATCCGGGCGCGCCGGGCGTGCTCCTGCTTCACGGCGGCGGCCAGACCCGCCACTCATGGGGTCAGGCCCAGCGCGACCTGATCGCCGCCGGCTACCACGTCGTGTCCGTCGATGCACGCGGCCACGGCGAATCCGACTGGGTGGACGCGGGAGAATACACGCTGGCGTGGCAAGTCGCGGACCTGCGTGCGATCGTCCGCCAGATGGGCGGCCGCCCCGCCCTCGTGGGAGCATCGATGGGCGGCGTCGCGGCGCTCGTCGCCTGCGGCCGCCTGCCGGACCTGGCCAGCGCGCTGGTGCTGGTGGATGTCGCCCCGCGCCTCGAACCGGAAGGCGTGGACCAGATCCACCGTTTCATGCACGCCAATCCGGACGGCTTCGCCAGCATCGACGAGGCGGCCCGGGCCGTCGCGGCCTATACGCCGCACCGGCCGCGCCAGCCCAATCCGGACGGCTTGCGCAAGAACCTGCGCCTGCGGGCGAACGGACGCTGGTACTGGCACTGGGACCCGGCCCATTTCGCCGCCGATCGCCACGCGGCGCTGGCTCATATGACCGAATGCATGCTCGAGGCCGCCGATCGCATCGCCATCCCGGTCCTGCTGGTGCGCGGCCGCCAAAGCGACGTCGTCAGTGAAGCAGGCGTCGCGGAACTGCGTGCCCACATTCCGCACCTGGAATATGCGGACATCGACGGCGCGGGACACATGATCGCCGGCGACAAGAACGACGCTTTCAACGGCGCCATGCTGCAGTTCCTCGAACGCCGGTTCGGCGCGCCCGCGCCGGCGGCCGGACACCCATAACAATCGACGCGGCGCCGCCACGGCGCGCGCAGGAGACGATCATGCAACTCAACGAACCCCTCGCCAACACCGACCGCCCCGCGCAGGAGGATCGCGTCCCCGCGCGCAACTGGTATGCGCTGCTGATCCTGACACTGATCAGTGCCTGTCACTTCCTCGACCGCACGATGATCTCCATCATCGTCGAACCCGTCCGCAGGGAATTCCACTTGTCCGACAGCCAGATCGGCCTGATGACCGGCCTCGCGTACGGCGCCACGTTCGCCATCGCCGGCATCCCCATCGGGCTGTTGATCGACCGTATGAACCGGGTCCGCCTGCTTGCCGCGCTAGTGGCGATCTGGAGCGGCATGACGGCACTCGCCGGATTCGCCACCAATTACCTGCACCTGCTGATCACGCGCATGGGTGTCGGCGCCTCGGAAGCGGGCGGACCGCCAACGAGCCTGTCGCTGATCTCGGACCTGTTTCCGCCATCGCGCCGCTCCACCGCGGTCGGCTACTTCTTCCTCGCGACCGGCATGGGCGCCGTCACCAGCGTTTTCATCGGCGGCTACATGACGGCGCACTTCGGATGGCGTACGTCGATGATGGTCGCCGGGATACCAGGCATCGTGCTGGCGGTGTTGTGCGTGCTGACCGTGCGCGAGCCGCGCCGCGGCGCGACCGAGGCGCATCGCGGACGCGACAATGTCAAGGCGGCGAGCGTTTCCACCGTGCTGCGCTACGTGACCGGGAATGCCGCCATGCGCAACCTGGTGCTGGGTGTCTGCTTTGCCGCCGGCGGCGTGTCCACGATCGCCGCCTGGCTCCCCGCCCTGATGATGCGCGTGCACGGCTTCAATATCAAGGAAGCGGGTTTCTCGGTCGCGCTCGCGGCAGGCATCTTTTCCTCGGTCGGCTCCTTCATCGGCGGCTTCCTGAGCGACCGCCTGGCCAGGGCCAACGCGCGCCGCCGGATGGACCTGGCGATGGGCAGTTGCCTTTGCGCCGCCGCGTTCGCCGTCCTGGCGCTGAACGTCAAGGCCGGCACGCCGTTCCTGACGCTCGCGCTGCTGTGTGCGACGATGATGTGCATCTTCGTCGCCTTTCCCGCCGCGTATGGCAACATGCTCGGCCTCACGGCGCCGAACATGCGCGGCACCACGTCCGCGTCGATGCAAGTGTTCTCCAACCTGGTCGGCTACGGTGTCGGTCCGCTGGCCGTCGGCATGCTGAGCGACCTGTACAGCGGCGCCAGCTCGCTGCGTCTCGCCATCATGACCGGCGCGGGCGTCTGCCTGCCGCTGGCCGCGCTGTGCTTTGCCCGCTCGGCGAGCGCATGCGACAGGCTGCTGGGCCGGCGTCCGCTGTAATCTCCTGCCACCACCACAAGGACATCATGAAGCCATCCGACACGCCCCTGGTCATCGAAGCCGCGATCTGTCCCTACCGTTCCGCCGCCCCCGTCTGGGACCAGCACGGCATGGTCAGCGAGGCGCAGGCCTGCCTCGCGGCGGGCGCCGCGATCATCCACCATCACCACGACATGCGCTTCGACGCCGGCGCCGCCACCGACGAGATGCTCGCCATGGGCAAGGCCGTCAAGGCCAGTCATCCAGGGGCCTTGCTGTACCCGGATTTCCTGAGCGGCGCGGCGGTGCAGGACTGGCTGGGGCATGTGCGTCCGCTGGCATTGGCCGGTGTACTCGATCTGCTGCCGGTCGATCCGGGCGGCGCCTTTTCCGGCCAGCTGGACGACGACGGCCTGCCGGTCGGCGCCAACAAGACCCGCTTTTCGTTCGACGACGCCAACCATACGCTGGGCCTGGCGCACGAGCTGAATCTTCCGGTGGCGGTCGGCGTATCCGAGCCGTTCAACCTGCGCTGGGCACTGGCGCAGCACGCCAAGGGCCGGCTGCCCGCGGGTTCCGTCATCAAGCTCTATTTCGGCGGCGAGTACAGCCTCGTCAAGATCGGCAAGCGCGCGCTGAACTTCGGCCTTCCCCCCAACAAGCCGGCGCTGGACGCTTACCTGTCGATGCTGGAAGGGACCGGCCTCGCGTGGAGCGTCGGCGTGCTGGGCGACGCGCTCCTCGATACGCCGCTGGCGCGCTATGCGGTCGAACGGGGCGGCCATCTGCGGGTGGGAATCGAAGACGCCGCCGGCCGCACCTCGCTGACCAACAGCGAAACGGTGGCCGCGGCGGTGGCGCTGGCCGGGGAAGTGGGCCGGCCGGTCGCCCAGAGCGCCGCCGCCTGGGCCGCGCTCGGACGTCCGGCCGCACCTGCCCGCGCGGCGGGCTGAAAGGGCGCCGGGGCCGCCTCAGGCGGTCTTGATCCAGACTGCCTTCGTGTTCATGAATTCTTCCACGTGCGCCGCGCCGCCTTCGCGGCCGTAGCCGCTCATCTTGTAGCCGCCGAATGGCATCGCGGGATCCATCTGCTGATAGCAGTTGACCCACACCGATCCCGCCTTCAGGCCCTTCGCCACGCGGTGGGCGTTGCCGATGCTGCGCGTCCATATGCCGCTCCCCAGGCCGAACGTCGTCGCGTTGCCGCGCCTGACGACGTCCTCGATATCATCGAACGGCAACGCGGCGACCACCGGCCCAAAGATTTCTTCGCGAGCGATGCGCATGTCGTCCCGGACATCCGCAAACACGGTCGGCCGCACGAAATAGCCCGCCGCGAGCGCGCCTTCGCTGATCCGCGCGCCGCCCGCGGCAAGGCGCGCGCCTTGTTCCCGTCCGACGCCCAGGTAGCCGACGACGCGCTCCAGCTGTTCGTGCGACACCACCGGCCCCATCTGCGTGGCCGGGTCCATCGGGTCACCGACGCGCAACCGGTTGGCAAAGGCCGCGACCTTCTCGACGAACTCATCGTAAATCGGACGTTCCACGAATAGCCGCGAGCCTGCGCTGCAGACCTGCCCCGAATTGGCGAAGATGGCCATCGCGGCACCCGGCACCGCCGCGTCCAGGTCGGCATCCGCGAACACGATATTCGGCGATTTCCCGCCCAGTTCGACCGTCACGCGCTTGATGTTGCCGGCGGACGCACGGATGATCTTCTGGCCCACTTCGGTGGAACCGGTGAAGGTGATCTTGTCGACGTCCGGATGCTCGGCCAGCGCGGCGCCGGCGGCGCCGAATCCGGGGACCACGTTGACGACACCAGGGGGAATGCCCGCCTCCAGGCACAATTCGCCCAGGCGCAGAGACGACAGCGGCGCTTGTTCGGCCGGCTTCAGGACGACCGTGCAGCCGGCCGCGAGCGCCGGCGCGATCTTCCAGATTGCCATGAACAAGGGGCCGTTCCACGGAATAATGGCCCCCACGACGCCCAGCGGTTCCTTGACGGTGTAGGTGAAGATATCACCCGGCTGCGAATTGTCGATCGTCTGGCCATGGACCGTCGTCGCCTGCCCGGCGTAGTAGCGCAACATGGCGACCGCGCGCTGGCGCCGGCTGGCAGCGTAGGCAACCGGCCCGCCCATGTCGAGCGTGTCGAGCGCCCCCAGCTCGTCGGCATGCGCATCGACCAGGTCGGCCAGGCGCAGCAGCGCCATTTGCCGGTCGTAGGGGTTGAACGTCGACCATGCGCCTTCGAACGCGCGCCGGGCCGCCTGTACCGCGAGGTCGATGTCCTCGGCCGCCCCTTGCGCCACTTGCGCCAGCAACTTGCCGTTGGCTGGATTGATGGAATCGAAGCAGCGTCCGGAACGCGCCGGCACGTGGCGGCCGTCGATCAGCAACTGCTTGACTTGCCCATCAAGAAATTTCACGTGCATCATGTAGCGACTTCCTTGTCAAATGGTCGTATCGCCGCTACTGCCGTCGACAGCAGCCGGACTTCAGCGTTTCGCGGCCGCGACCGGCAGGCCGGCGGCCGCATGCGCAACCGGCTTGCCGCCCTTGTCGGCGCGGGTGCACAGCAGGAACCGTGACAGCGCCGGAATCAGGATCAAGGCACCGATCATGTTCCACAGGAACATAAACGTCAGCAGGATGCCCATATCGGCCTGGAACTTGATGGGAGACCAGACCCAGGTGATCACGCCGGCGGCCATCGTCACCCCGACCAGGCCGACGATCTTGCCGGTAAAGTCCAACGAGCGCGCATAGGCTTCGGCCAGTGTCGCGCCCTGCCGTTGCAGGGACAGCTGGACGCTCAGCAGGTACAGCGCATAGTCGACGCCGACGCCGACGCCGACCGCGATGACCGGCAGCACGGCCACCTTGATACCGATGTTCAGCCATACCATCAGGGCTTCGCACATCACCGACGTCAACATCAGCGGGATGACGGCAACGACCGTGGCGCGCCAGCTGCGGAACGTCACGAAGCAGAGCAGGATGACGGCGCCATACAGCACGAAATGCATGGTCCAGAAGCTTTTCTTGACGACGATATTGGTGACCGCCTCGATACCGGCATTCCCGGCCGCGAGCTGGAATTCGCGCCGCGGACCATTATGCTGTGCCGCGAATTGCTCCACCGCGTCCACCACCCGCGTCAACGTTGCCGCCTTGTGGTCCTTGAGGTAGGCCACCAATGGCGTGTATGCGCAGGTGCGGTCGGCCAGCTCCGGCCGGTCGCCCTGGAAAATCGCGAAGGCCTGCGAGCGGTTGGTCGTGTTGCGCGACAGCGCCTGCCACTTCGGATTGCCTTCGAACAGGCCCGACGTGCCACGCCGGATGCCATCCGCCAGCGACAGGGTGGTCTGCACGCCGTCGAGTTGGCGCAGCGCTGCGCCCAGGCGATCCGACTCGACCAGGTTGTCGTAGCCGAAACACTCGGTGGGTGGGGTCTTGATCACGACGACGAACTGGTCGGTGGACAGCGCATAATTCGCGGTAATGAACGCGTTATCCCGGTTGTAGCGGGAGTCGGCCCGCAGTTCGGGCGCCCCCGGATTCAAGTCGCCGATCTGGATATCCCGGCGCACCACCATCGCTACCGCCGCCAGCGCGACCGCGCCGAGGATGGCGACGGTCGCATACCGCCGCTGGCACAGCGCGATCAGGCCGCGCCGCACCATGCCTGCCAGGCCGCTCGGTACCGCCTGTTCCATTCTTACGCTGCGCCGAGCCGCTGCGGCGTTCACGCCGGTGTAGGACAACAGCACCGGAATCAGGACCAGCTTGGTAAAGATCAGCACCGTCACGCCGACACTGGTCGTGATGGCCATGTCGCGGATCGCGGGAATGTCGATGATGACGAGGACCGCGAAGCCGACGATATTGGTCAGCAGGGCCGTCAGGCCGGCCAGGAACAGGCGGCGGAACGTGTAGCGCGCCGCGACATACTTGTGCGTGCCGCGCCCGACGTCCTGCATGATCCCGTTCATCTTCTGCGCGCCGTGCGACAGGCCGATGGCGAAGATCAGGAACGGCACCAGGATCGAATACGGATCCAGCACATAACCGAGCAGGTGCAGGAGGCCCAGCAACCAGACGACCCCGAGCATGGCCGACCCGACCAGGAGCAACGTGCTGCGCAGGCAGCGGGTGTACGTGTAGACGCAGGCGGCCGCGATCAAGACCGATAACGCGAAATATTTCATCACGTCGTACAGGCCGTCGATCAGGTCCCCGACGAGCTTGGCGAAGCCGACGATATGGACCTTCACATGCGGGCCGTCGAACGAGCGCACTTCACTTTCCAGGCGGCGCGAGAACTCGGCGTAATCGAGTTGCTCGCCGGTCTCGGGGTTCTTTTCCACCAGCGGCACCACGATCATCGTCGACTTCAGGTTGTCGGCCACAAAATTGCCGATGATTCCCGCCCGCGCAATATTGGTCTGCAGCTGGCGCATCGATTCGGGGCTGCCGTCCCAGCGGTCGGGCATCACCGGACCGCCGCGGTATCCCTCCTCGGTGATCTCGGTCCAGCGCAGGCTGGTCGTCCACAGCCCCCGCATCCATGCCCGATCGACACCGGGCATCAGGTAGACCTTGTCGTTGATCTTCTGCAGCGCGAGCAGATACTCGCGATCATAGATGTCGCCCCGGGTGTTCTCGACCGAGATCCGGATCGCGTTGCCCATGCCGCGCAACGACTGGCGGCTGGCGAAATAATTCTTGATGTAGGGATGCGAACTCGGGATCATCTTTTCGAAGCTCGCGTTGACAGGCAGCTTCGTCGCCTGCCAGCCGAGGAACAGTGTCACGACCGCGCAGATGACGAGCATGAGCGGCCGGTGATTGAAGATGACCCGTTCCAGCCATGACCCGCTACGGGTATCGAATTTGGCCGGGTCGGTGATGACAGGCAGTTCGATTGCCTGGTGTGAAGATGACATGCCTGAACTCCGTGACTAGGACAGCTTGGGTAAAAACGCGCGGCGCAGGCGGCGCTACTGCAGTGCGACCTGCTGCACGCCATTGGCCCCCACCACGACCGCCTTTCCCGGCGCGCTCTGCACGATGCCGGACAAGACGCTCGGACGCGGCACGCGCAACCGGCGGAACGAGGCACCGGCGTCGTCACTCACCAGCAGGCTGCCGTTCTGGCTGACGAGCAGGAGCCGGTCGCGTGGCGCCGCGGCGCCCGTGATCGAAGCATTGGTACCGGTATCGAGCTTTTGCCAGGTTTTCCCCTGATCCGCCGAGCGGTAGGCGGTACCGCGCAGGCCGCCGGCCAGCACGATCCCGCCATTGCCGGCCAGCGTGAAAAAACTGCCGGCATAACCGGTGTCGGTACGGACAAAGCGCTGGCGCGCGCGGTCGAGCCTGAACACGATGCCCTTCTCGGAGGCGATATAGATGTCATCGCCCACGCCGCGGATCGCATTCAGGTGCAGCGCGTTGTCCGCCTCGACCTTCTCCACCCATGATTGCCAGCTCTTGCCGCCGTCGCTCGTGGCGAACAGCGTGCCGAACGACCCGCACACGAACCCATGCTGCGCGTCCTCGAACCAGACATCCAGCAAAGCCTGCTCGGGACCGTTCTCGTAATTCAGGCGGGTATCCTCGAGCAGGCGCGCGGCGACCTTGTCGCCGCCATCCGCCAGGCGCTTGAAATGGGCCGTCAATTGCTGGGCGGCCTGCCGGCCATCGAACTGCTTCACCCAGCTGGCGCCGCCATCCGCGCTGTGCAGCACCACGCCGTCGTGACCGACGGCCCACCCCAGGGCCGGGGTCGGGAAATGCACGGCCAACAGATCCGACGACACCGGCGCCGGGCGTTGCGACCACGTTGCGCCGCCGTCGTCCGACGTGACGATCAGGCCCCGGATGCCGACCGCGACGAGCCGGTTGCCTGCCTGCGTCACACCGGACAGCTGGGTCGAGGCGGCCAGCCGGGTCGGCGCCGCCGGCGCATCGAGCGGATCGCGGGTCGGCTGCGTGCCTGCACCGGCCGGCAGCGCGAGGGCCGCCAGCAACAGCGTGTGGACGGCCCGCATGTCAGCGTACCCCGCGTCCAGCCAGCGAGTCCGGCGTGAAGAAATTGCTCGGGTAAGCCGAGACTTTCATGTAGCCGAACTGGTCGGGACGCCCTTGCGGCTTGGTCTGGAAGCCATACAGGTTGCGCGGCATGTCGTACAGCACGAATGCGCCGGTACGCGTACCGGGCTTGTCGTATTCCTGGATCGGCGGCAGGTGCATCAAGTGGTGAATCTTGCCGGAGTGATCGACGCTGTAATAGACCGGCGATACCCAGCTGTCTTCGTCGACCAGGAACACCTTCTTCTGCTGGACATGGCGCTCGCCCTCCTTCAGCGACCCTTCGACTACCCACACCCGGCGCAGCTCCCAGCGGAACAGGTCCGGGTTGGCGTGGTCCTTCTTCATCGTTTCCTCGGTCGTCGCGGCGAGGAACCGGTAGTCATTGGCAGGGATGTACATCTCGCGCTTGCCGAGGAGCTTCCAGTTGTACTTGTCGAGCTTGCCGTCGAAGCCGCCGATTTCATCGAAAATCAACAGGCCACCGGACGTGGTCGAGACGGTGTCGTACTTGAACTCGGGCGCAAGGCGCACCCGGCGCTGGCCGGGCACATAGCTCCATGCCATGTCGTCATGCTGATCCTGGCGCAGGAAGGCGACGCGCAAGGTGGCCAGGCCCGCCTGCGACGCCGGCTCCAGGTTCGAGGCCACTTGCCTGCGGTAGGGCTTGTCTTCCGGCAGCGACGTCACGGTATTGTCCCAGTACAGGTTTTCGGTGTCGGCAACCTGGAACGATGCGCGGGTGAACGTTCCTGAGGTATCCATCAGGCCGGCATCGAGCTTGAAGCGGTAGCGCACCGGCTCGAATTTGAGGATCACGTTCCACATGACTTCCGCACCGCTCTTGGGAATCGGGAACGGCACTTGCGCATGCGCGCCCGTGATGCCCGGCGCGTTGCCGACCAGTTTCGGTTGGTTGATGCGCTTGGCGGTGTTCTCGTACACCCAGTCCGCGTAGCACGCCAGGCGGCGCGTCGGATAGATATCGATGGCGAACGTCGGATAGCGCCGGAACAGCTCCTTCGTGCCGTCGTCGATCTTGTCGGCATATTGCGCGAGGTTAGCGCGCGTGATGCGGAACAGCGGCTTGTCGGCGGCGACGGGGTCGATGTACGGCGCCCCGCCTGCCTGCGCCCCCTGCTTCGGGCTATACCCGGCCGGCGCCTTGCACAGCCCGCCCGTCCACTCGGGAATGGTGCCGGCCTTGTTTCCGGCGCGCTCGGCGCCCATGGGCGTCAGGGTCGTGCCGAGCTGCCTGGCCTCCTCCGCCGTGACCTCGGCCAGTGCCGGAAGCGCCAGTGCCAGGCCCGCGGCCGCAGCCGCGATGATGTGAATCGTCTTTTGCATTTTCATGTCTCCTGTTATGACTTCAACCGCCGGATCGCCACGGCGCCGGCGGCCCGCTGCTGTTCCAGATCAGAACGTCGTCTTGAAAGTGACGGACAGCCAGCCATGGTCGCTCTGGATGGCGCCGGACCCGTTGGTGGTGCTGACCAGTCCCGTGGCCGGATTGGTCTTGTAGCGCGCCTTGCCGTCCACGTACTTGATGGCGAAGTCGTAGCGCGAATACAGCGTGGCTGCCAGACCCAGCGACCACGTCATCGCGTCTTCGTTACCGCCGCCCAGAGCGGCGCCGTTGCCGTAGATCTGATAGGCCAGCGACGTTGGCATGGACACGTCCCAGCCCGCGAACGCCTGCGGCCAGGACGGCGAGAACGTAATGTTCGTGCCGACCGCGTTCTTGGTCGAGCAGCCGTCGGACCGGTCGCGTCCCGCCGGGCAGGCATAGCCTTCGCCGTTGAAGCGGCCGGGGTTTTTCGTCACCCGCATCAGGTGGCTGAAATTGATTTCACCCGCCAGCGCACCGCCTTGCCACAGCGCGGTCCTCGGCAACAGCCAGGAACCGTTGACCAGGCCATGGAGCGTGTCGCCGCGCGCGCCTTCGACGGCCTCGTAGCTCGGGCCGACGCCATTGGTCGGCGTCACCACCGTCGTCGTGGAGTTCAGGGCAGTATTCTTGCGCACCGACAGTTCGGAGCCGACGCTGACGCTGCCGAGCGTCCTGGCCAGGCTGATGCCGAGCAGTTCGGTGTCGCGGGCGAAGTTGAAGCGCACTTGCCGCGTCGGCGCCAATTGGGTGAAGGCCCACGGCAGCTTCTCGTCGAACTTGCGGTAATACAGACCAACCGTGCCGCCCAGCACCGCCGGGCTGTAGCGCAACATCACGCCATAGTCGCCGCTGTTCCCGGGACGCAGGTCCGGACCATTGGCGACGCCCGGCGCGGCGAAATCGGAGCGGGTGGCATCGCCGGTGGCGAAATAGGTACCGCCGGGCACGAGCCGGAACGGCGACCAGGAGAAGGCGTATTGGGCGCCGATCGACAGTTCGTCGTTGACCGTCATTTGTGCGGACAGCTGGCGGCGCGGCAAGTACAGTTCCTTGGCCTCGGCGCCCGGGCTCGTCGCGGCCTTGATACTATCCACCGCCCCCTGCGAATAGGCGATGCTGTTACCGACTGAGTATGACGACTCGCCCCAGTACACGTTGTGCTGGCCCAGCTTCAGGTTCAGCGTCGTCGCGCCGAGGTCCAGGCGACCGAAGACGAAGGCGTCCAGGATCTCGCCGGAAGGGCCGACGATGTAGCGCTTGGCATAGCTGTTGTAGCGATCGTTTTGATAATTGCCGGCCGAGGTCAGCGCGGGATTGCGCTCCGAGTGGCTGGAATACGCACCATCGGCCCAACCGGTTGCGCTGACACGCCCGCCGAAATTGCCGTCCCAGACGACGTCCAGTTCCGACAGCAGGTCGACCCGGTTCAGCATCATGTCGCCGCGCTTGAAGCGGCCTTCCGTCTCGTCGTTGGCGGCGCTTCCGTAGAACGCCGGATTCACCTTTTCCATGCGCCAGCCGCCGTTGTAGCGAATCGTGTTATCCCAGCGGATCTCGAGCTTCGGATTGCCGGTATCGAACGATGCGGCGTGTGCCACTCCACATGTTCCAGCGAATACCAGCGAAATTGCGGCCGGCACGCGCGACCGCGCCAGGCGGACCAAGACTTGTTTGCTCATTGCTGCGTCTCCTGTTCTTATAGTAGTGACTGACGGATGCCGTTGCCGGCCTGTCGGCTCAACTTGCTTCATGTCGTCCCGCCTGGTCGCCGGATTCCTGATGGATCGTCAGTTTTATGCAGTAAGCCACAAAACTTCAACAGCGTCAACAGGTGCCGCTTCCAAACCCTGGCGGGCCTTGATAAAACTGACTAATCATCAGCTTTAGCAGAATAGCCATGCGCAAATCGCGCGTCAAATCCATTTTTCGCATGGCCGCCAGTCTTTTTTTACATGCTTGGGAAGCGGCGCCAGGCGTTCTGCCGGGGCGAGGCGCAAGCGGGTGGAGAAGTGCGGCATGTGCGTGCGGGAGCCGACCCGACGGGCGCATGCTGCGCCGTCGAGCTTTCCGCGCACGGGGTATAACTAACACGTTAACGGTTATTTGCTATCATGGCGAAAGTGCTTCGCGCATGCCCTTGCCATGCCCGGTTCCATGAGTTATAACTTGAATAACAGCTGTCAGTTCCATCGATCCGATGGCGAGACTCTGATACGATCCTTTCACACCACCCTCCGGATTCCACCATGAGTGCAGCAGTACAACTGAACAAACAAGGACAGATCCTAGGCCGCAAAGGCCAGGAGACGCGCGCGCGGCTGATGGACGCGACCCGGCGCTTGCTACTGACCAATTCGCCGCTGGAACTGACGGCCGTCGGCATCGCGGCGGAAGCCAATATCTCGCCGGCTACCTTCTACATGTATTTCGACGACACCAAGGACATCCTGTTCGCCCTGAGCGAGGTCGCCGGCGAGGACATGGCCGCGGTGCACGCCATCTTCGACCAGGCCTGGTCGCGCGACAATCTCGAGCAGCATGCGGCAAATGTGATCGACGCCCTGAACGAGGTCTGGAACAAGCATCGCGCGGTGTTGCGCTACCGAAACCTCGAAGCGACGCGGGGCGATCCGCGTTTCGCCGAGTTGCGGATGAATACCTTCCTTCCCTTTATCGAACGCTTCGCCGAGCGCATCCTGTCGATCAATCCTGCCGTGCCCGGGGGCCGAAAACGTGCGGACGCGTATGCCGAAGCGTCGATCCTGCATGGCGCGATGGAACATATGGCCGCTACGGATCCGGAGGTCATGGCCGCGGGCCTGGGCGCGAAGCGGATCAATGCCAACATGGCGCGCATCGTCGCGATGACGATACGCGGCGGAGCGGGGCCGCATGAGGTCAGCCCGCCGGTGGCGAATACCGACCGGGCAGCGAAGGAAGTCATGCCCCCGTCGGTCGCGGCGAAATCGGCAAAAAAAAAGGCGGCTAGCATCGCAAAGGCCGCCAAGTCGGCGGCCAGCAATGCAGCCAAGCCTGCGAAGCCCGCGACCAGGCAACGCAAGGCCGCCTGATCGGGACATCAGGCGCCCCTGGGCGGGACGGCGCCGACTGGCGAGGAAGACACGCCGGTCAGGCCAACCGTTCGCGCTCCGCCCGTGCCAGTCGCACGAGGTGCGCATGTGAACTCCCCAGTGCATATTCGATGGCCGTCATGCGCTTGAAATAGTGACCGATCACATATTCTTCCGTGACACCGATGCCGCCGTGCAGCTGGATCGCCTGGGCGCAGATGAACTTGCCGCTGCGTCCGACATGGACCTTGGCCGCCGACAGGGCCTGGGCGCGCTCGTCCGGCGCGGCGTCCATCGCCGCCAGCGCCCGGCACACCATGCCCCGCGACAGCTCCAGTTCCAGCAGCATGTCGCTCATCCGATGTTGCAGGGACTGGAACGTATTCAAGGTCACACCGAACTGCTTGCGCATCTTCAGGTAGTCACGGGTGATCCACAAGGCCTGTTCCATCACGCCAAGCGCCTCCGCACAGAGGGCGGCCATGGCGTGGGCATGACCGGCGTCGAGCGCCCGCCACGCGGCGCCGGGTTCGCCCAGCAGGTCCGCCGTTGCCACCTCGACGTCGTCGAGCACGAGATCCGCGCACCAGCGGTTGTCGATGAGCCTGAGCTCCCGGACGTCGAGACCCGGCGCGTCGCGCGCCACGATGAACAGCGTGATCCCATGCCGTTCCGCGGCGGTGCCGGCCGTGCGCGCGGAGACGATGAAGCGATCGGCCGCGTTGCCGCCCACGACGAGCGACTTGCGCCCGTTGATGCGCCAGCGTCCGGGGCCGGCCGGGGACGCGACCGTTTCCACATGGGACAGGTCGCCACGCGCCTCCACTTCGCCATGGGCCAGCACGGGCCTGGCCCTGCCTTCGGCCAGGGCTGGCAGCAGCGCCTGCTTCTGGCGCTCGTCGCCGGACGCCGCGATCGTCTGCGCGGCCAGGACTGCGACGGCCCAGAACGGCTCGACGCACAAGACGCGTCCCATCTCTTCCATCAGGATCGCCGTCTCGATCGCGGAACCGCCCAGGCCGCCGGACGCCTCCGGGAGCGACATGGCAAGCCAGCCCAGTTCGGCGTACACGCTCCAGCGCGCGGCATCGAAACTGCCCTGCGCCACCAGGGGCGCGCGCGCATCGAATGCGCAGGTTTCCTCGAGAAAGCGGCGCGCGCTGTCCTTCAACATCTGCTGTTCTTCATTCAGCTCGAATTGCATGCTCAAAGCTCCAGATAGGTGCGGGCGACGATGGTCCGCTGTACCTCGTTGGCACCGCCGTAGATCGTGGTGGCGCGTCGGTACATGTAGTCGGTGACCACGCCCGGCGCGTATTCGGGGCCGAGCACCGGCCCCGCCGGCAACGCGCCTTCCGGCGCGGCATGGCATGGGTCGGCATAAAAGTACATCGCATGATCGCCGAGTGCCTCGACCTGCATCTCGCCGATCCGCTGCAGCAGCTCCGAACCGCGGATCTTCAACAGCGAACCGACCGGCAGGCCGCCGTTGCTACCCTTTTCATATAGGGCGCGCAGGGTCAGCCATTCGAGCCCCTGCAATTCGACCTCCAGTGCCGCCAGCCGTTCGGCGAAACCGGGGCTGTCGATCAGCCGCCCGCCACCTGCACGTTCGCGGCAAGCCATCGCACGCAACTGTTCCAGGTTGCGCTTGTTGCGCGGCCATTCGCCGCTGAACGCGCGCTCCAGTTCCAGCAGCGACTTGGCATATGTCCATCCCTTGCCCTCCTCGCCGACCAGCAGCGTGGCGGGCGTGCGGACATCGTCGAAGAACACCTCGTTCAGGCTATGGCTCTCGCCGATGTCGATGATGGGCCGGATCGTGATGCCGGGCGCGTTCTTGTCGACGAGGAGCATCGAGATGCCCCGCTGCCTTGCCGCCGGATCCGTCTTCACCAGCATGAAGATCATGTCGGCCTGTTCGACGTACGACGTCCAGATCTTGCGGCCATTGATGACGTAGTCGTCGCCGTCCCTGACCGCCGTGGTGCCGAGCGACGCTAGGTCGGACCCGGCGTTCGGCTCGGAGAATCCCTGGCCCCAGAACACATCGGCATTCAGGATGCGCGGTCCGAACTCCCGCTTCAGCGCTTCGCTGCCGTACGTCATGATGATCGGACCGATCATCTTGAAGCCCGACGTATCGATCGCCGGCGCGCCGGCCATGAAGCACTCCTCGTCGAAGATCAACTGGCGCACCGGCGACCACCCCGTGCCGCCCCATTCCCGGGGCCAGTTCTGGCCCGACCATCCGCGTTTGTTCAGGATTCTCGTCCAGGCCACCTGGTCTTCCCGCACGAAATGGAAGCCGCGCCGGGTGCGCTCGGCCATCTCGGGCGGCAGGTGCTCGCGCAGGAACGCGCGGACTTCCTCGCGGAAGGCCTGGTCGGCCGGTTCGATCTCAAAATTCATTCTATGACCTCAGCTCTGATTGAATGGCAGTCCCTTGTCGGGCCTGAAATCCTGCGGCAGGCCCAGCACGCGCTCGGCCAGGGTATTGATCAGCACCTCGTCGGTACCGCCGGCGATGCGCAGGCTGGGGTCCATCCACGAGCGCGCGAAGTCACGCAACTGGGACGCGTCCGGCGCCATGCGCACGCCATCCGCACCCAGCAGATCGATCGCGGCCGCGCCCAGGCGTTGGCGGGTCCGGCCCAGCAGCAGTTTGCGGATCGCGCCTTCCGGGCCGGGTGCGCGTCCCGCCGCCAGCTCCGCGATTGCACGCCGGTGGATCGAGCGCAGTCCCTGGCGCTCGATAAACACTTGCGCCACCAGGGCGCGTATTTCGCCGTCTTCCAATGCGGGACGGTCGTTGATCGTGGACTCGCGTGCCAGCGACAGGAAGGCTTCGAGCGGCGGCCCGTAGCCGGAATCGTCCGTCACGGCATAGCGCTCGATCATCAACGTTTCGATCGCGACCTTGAAGCCCTCGCCGACGGCGCCAAGGCGCTGCGTATCGGGGATGTAGACGTCGTCGAAAAACACTTCGTTCAGGTCCGGGTCGTCCACCAGGCGCCGGATGGGACGCACCGTGATGCCGGGCGACTTCATGTCGACATAAAAATACGTGAGACCGGCATGCTTGGGCAGCGTGGGATCGGTACGCGCGATCAGCACGCCCCAGTCCGCTATCTGGGCCCAGCTGGTCCAGACCTTCTGGCCGTTCAGCAGCCAGCCGTCGCCGCGACGTTCGGCTTTCAGGCGCAGGGCGGCCAGGTCGGTTCCAGCGGACGGCTCGGAAAACAGCTGGCACCATATCTGCTCGCCACGGATCGCGGGCGGCCCCAGCCTCGCCCTGTCCTCCTCGCGCGCGTGACGCAGCATGATGGGCACCGGGTTGCCGAGGCTGACGCCGAAATAGAGTACCGGCAGGTCGTAGCGCATTTCTTCTTCGCAGAAGATGATTTTTTCCAGCTCGCTGCGGCCGGCACCGCCGTAACGCACCGGCAACGTGATGCCGGCATAGCCGGCGTCCGCCTTCAGTCTCTGCCATGCCCGCCCGAGGTCGATATCCTGGGCGACGGTCAGGCCGGCGCGCGCGGCGCCCGAATAATCCGGCGCGTTTGCCGCAAGCCATGCGACGGCGTCGGCACGGTAGGCCTCCAGGTCCGCGGCGGCGGGCCGGCTGTCGATTTCGCTCATGATGATGTCTCCATAGTCAGGCCGCCAGGCCGAGATCCAGCCCGCACGTGGCGAGCAGGCGCTCGCGCCAGACCACCGCGCTGCCCAGCTCCACGGCCAGCGCGCGGGCGCGGCGGTAATGATGATGCGGCATTGCCTCCCACGTCACCCCGATGGCGCCGTGCGTCTGGATGTTCTCGCGCGCCGCCACGTCATAGGCGTCCGTGGCGGCAATCCGGGCTGCGGCGGCCAGGCCATGCCATGCCGCGTCACCCTGCTCGAGCGCCGCGAGGGCATCCAGTGCGCAGCCACGCGCCAGTTCGATGCGGATATACATGTCCGCAAGCTTGCCCTTGATGGCCTGGAAGCGTCCGATCTGCTGGCCAAAAGCCTTGCGTTCCAGTGCATAGGAACACGCCATCTCCAGGCAGGATGCGGCTCCGCCGATCTGTTCGAACGCACCCGCCAGCGCCGCCAGGCCAAGCGTGCGCCAGAGCGCCTCGCGCGCCGCGTCGTCGCGCGCCACCTCGATGTACCGGGCGCCGTCGAAGCGTAAGGCGGCCGCGGCCCGGCTGTTGTCGATGGCCGGATGCAGCTGGCGCTGCACGGTGTCCTGGCCGAGCGCGACCAGCGACAGGCGAAAACCACCGTCCTGCAGCGCGGGCACCAATGCCAGGTCGGCGCTCGCGCCAAACGGCGTCATCGGTACCGTCCCGTGCAGCAGGCCCTGTTCGATCCGGCAGTCCGGCCGGAATGCCGGCCCCGGTCCGCCCCGTTGCGCCAGCGCGAGGCAGGCATGCTGCTCGCCGGACACGAGTGCGGCCGCGATCGCGCGCAACGCGTCGTTGGTTCCCTTCTCCAGCACCAGTTGCGCCACCGCCGCCGTCCCCGCGAGCGGCAACGATGCGGTCTTGCGGCCGGTCTCCTCGGTGAGAACGCAGAGCCCCCCCAGCCCAGATCCAGGCCGCCGTCCGCTTCCGCCGCGGCGACGGCGGACCAGCCGAGCTCGACCACGCTGTCCCACGTGCCCCGGTCGAAGCTGCCCGGCTGCTCCAGCAGGCCCTTCAGGTGCTCGTCCGTCATGGCGTCGTCCAGGAAGCGGCGCGCCTCGTCGCGCACCATCGCATGTTCGCCGGCGTAGTCGATACTCATGATGCCGTTCCTCCGGTGTCGATGGGCGTGAACAGCGGCAGGTAAACGTCTTCCACCGCTTCGAACAGCACGCGCACGCGCTGGCCGATATATACCTGGTCCGGACGGACACCGACGATGTTCGTGGTGAGGTTCACCCCTTTCTGCTCGTCCAGGCTGACGATCGCGATCACATACGGCACGTCGAGGCCGGGAAACCAGGGTTGGTAGTTCAATGTGAAGGCCTCGACTGTCGCCAGGCCGGACAGCGTTTCGAAGCGCAGCGTGCGGCCGAGACATTCGGGGCAGCACACGCCCGCCGGGTGCTGCCAATGACGGCAATCCTGACAACGCTGCATGCGCAACCGTCCGTCGGCGCCGCCGGTCCAGAACGGCCGGTTCAGCTCGTTCAGTTGCGGTAATGGTCGTAAAGAACTCATAGGGTCACTCGGCTCGAATCACGGGGAAAATTCCAAAAACTGTTAAACCGTCAGTTTTATAATAGCATGTGCGATTTCGCGCTGCACAGCATTTTTTGGTTCATGACCCGGTCATCGATGCGGGCATCCCCGTCAGCGGTACCAGGCTGACCCCGCCGTCCACCAGCAGGCTTGCACCCGTGATGTAGGACGCGTCGTCGGATGCCAGGAACAGTACCGCCTGCGCCACATCCGTTGGGCGCCCTACCCGCGGCACCGGGAAACCGGCCGCGATCGTGGCCACCTGGTCTTCCGTGAGCCGGTCCATCAGGCGCCCTGTCGCCGTCAACCCGGGCTCGACCACGTTGACCAGCACATTGCGCGGCCCGGCCTCGACGGCAAGGCCGCGCGCGAACGAATTCAGGTAGGCCTTCGACGACACGTAGGGAATCAGACCCGGCAGATAATTGCGGTTGGCGGTGGCGGAGGAGATGAAGATCAGCCGCCCGCGCGCCGGCGCCCCGGACAGCAGAGGCAACGTATCTTTCGCGATCCAGAACGGTGCCTGGATGTTGCTGCGCACGAGGTAATCGTAAGCCTCGTCGGCCATCTGTTCGACCATACCGTGACCGTTATCCGCCGCGCAATGCACCACGATGTCCAGCCGGCCGTAGGCTTGCGATGCCGACTCGACCATGGTTTTCACGGCGGCGCGGTCCGTGATGTCGCCGCCGACCGCGGCCGCGGTGCCGCCGCGTGCGCGGATGCCCGCAACGACAGCGGCGCCGCTCGCGCTTGTCCGCGCGGCGACGACCACCGCAGCGCCTTCGGCCGCGAATGCCTCCGCGATCGCCTGCCCCATCCCACGCCCCGCGCCCGTGACCAGGGCCACCCTGCCTTCGAACCTTGTACGCATCTTGTCTCCTGCTGACTGGAATAGCGATGCCAGGGCCGGTTGGTCTTGACGCACCGCGGATTTTGTATAAAACTGATACATCGTCATTTATCATCCACCCGATTCCCGGCGCTGTCAACGCTGGCGCCGCCCAACCTGAGAGGCAACCGATGCAAGATCGGCCTTACCCCAACCTGTTCCAGCCTGGACGCATCGGAAATCTCGTCGTGCGCAACCGTACCGTCATGGCCCCGATGTCGACCAACCTGAGCGGGCCCGGCGGCGCGGTCAGTCCGGAACAGATCGCGTTCTATCGTGCCCGGGCCGAGGGTGGCGTCGGCATGATCGTCGTCGAATTCTGCTGCGTCGAGCCGGCCACGGGGCGTTCCGAGCACCGCCAGCTGATCCTGGATAGCGTTGCGAAACTCGATGGTCATCAGCGGCTCGTGGCAGCCATCAAGAAAGCGGGAGCGGCCGCGTGCCTGCAGTTGCAGCACGGCGGCCAGGGCGCCGTGCGCGCGCTGCTGTCCGATGGGATGGCGGTCGCGCCCAGCGATGTCCCCTCGCGCAGGGATCCGTCCCGGCTGAGCGCGCGCGCGCTCACGCACGACGAGATCGAGCACCTGGTCGAATGCTTCGGCCGCACGGCCGAACTGGCCGTGCAGGCCGGCTACGATGCACTGGAGTTGCACGGTGCGCATGGCTACCTTCTGACATCGTTCCTGTCGCCGATGAGCAACCGGCGCACCGATGCCTGGGGTGGCGACGAGGAGCGGCGTCTCCAGTTCGCGCGGCGCGTGATCGCGCGCGTCAAGCGCGCGTTGGGGAGCAGGCCCCTGATCTACCGGCTGTCGGCCGACGAATTCAGTCCCTTCGGCTTGAACATCGACGACATGGTACGCATCGCGCCCAAACTCCAGGCGGCCGGGGCCGACGCGCTGCATGTGTCGATCGGTACCGGCTGGACCGGACTGGACAAGGTGATCGAGCCGATGTCGACACCGGAAGGCTGGCGCCTGCCCTACGCGCGCCGGTTGCGCGCTGCGGTCACCATCCCGGTGATCGGCGTCGGCCAGATCCGCTGGCCCGAGATGGCCGACCGCGCGGTGGCCGATGGCGATGCCGATTTCATCGCGCTGGGCCGGACGCTGCTCGCGGATCCGGCGTGGCCAGCCAAGGCGATGCGCGGCGATCCCGCCGCCATCCGTCCCTGCACGTCCTGTAATTTCTGCGTGACGATGCATGGCGCCGAGAACGGCACGATCGGATGCGCCGAAAACCCGCGTACGGGCCGCGAACTGGACCCGCTGCCGGACGCCGGTGCGCTGCGCGGCCGGCGCGCCGTGGTCGTCGGCGGCGGCCCGGGCGGCATCGCGGCCGCGCTGATGCTGGACCAGGCGGGATTCGCTACCGAGCTATACGAAGCCAGGGACGAGCTGGGCGGCGGCCTGATCGCGTCGGCGGCGCCCCCCTTCAAGGAAAAGTTGCTGTGGTACCTGACCTACCTCGAACGGCGGCTGCGCGACAGCGGCGTCAAGGTCGTGCTGGGCACGCGCGCCGGCCCGGCGCTGGTCGCCGCCGGGCATCCCGCCATCGTCGTGATCGCGGCAGGCGGCCGGGCCACGCCCATGCCGATCGAGGGTGGCGACCTGCCTGTCGTGCACAACGCGTACGACGTGCTGATGGGCGACCTGTCGATGCTGCCGGCGTCGGCCGGCATGCCCGTGATCGTGTATGGCGGCGGCGAGACCGGCTGCGAGACGGCCGAATTCCTTTGCGAGCGGGGCCATGAGGTGGTGCTGGTATCGCGCTCCCCCGCCGGCCAGCTGGCGCGTTCGGCGGAGCCGATGTACCGTACCGTGCTGCGCCAGCGCCTGGCCTGCAATCCGCGCCTGCGCATCGTCGACCGCGCCAGCATCGTTGCCATCGCGGACGCCGGGGGCGGCGCCGACGTGACGCTGCGCGCCGAGGACGGTACGGCGTCCGCGCTGCGCGCCAGCCTGGTGCTGATCGCGCAGGGCCGTACGCCGGACACATCCATGACGGCGCAGCTGATCGCGGACGGCATCCCGGTCGTCGCCATCGGCGATGCGCTGCGGGGCGGGCGCATCGGCGACGCAGTCAATCACGCCTACGACGCCATTGTCGCGTTATGCGCGTCGGCGGCGCCATCACGCCAATTGGCGTGCTGAACCCGGCGCCGGAAGATCACGATACGCCCGGGCATGCCGGGCGCTATTTCACCGTTTATCCAGTTCCCGCGTGATCGCCTCAACGACGAGAGCATCGTCCGGCCTCACATCCGGATTGAAACGGGCCACCACCGCCCCGTCGCGCGCGATGAGGAACTTCTCGAAGTTCCACAGCACATCCTGCGGCCGGGACCGGTGGTGACCATAACCCGCAAGTTTTTCCTCGAAGGCCCCAGGGTTATGTTCGAGCGCCACCGGCTGTGCCGTCGTCAGGTGGGCGTACAAGGGATGCTGGTGCGGCCCTGTGACCGGCATCTTGTCCGCCATCGGAAATTGCACGCCGAAGGTGGCGGTACAAAATCGTGCGATCTCCTCGCTGGTGCCCGGCTCCTGGCCGCCGAAATCGTTCGACGGGAAACCGATCACGACCAGTCCTTCTTCGCGCCGGGATTCGTACAGCTTTTCGAGGGCCTCGTATTGCGGCGTGAGTCCGCAGCGGGAGGCAACGTTGACGAGCAACAGTACCTTGCCCTTGTAGGCGGCGAGCGTGGCGGGCGCGCCCGTCAACGTGGAAAACGGAATGTCATAAATCGTCATGGCTTGGCTTTCATCAAGATGAGTTACGTGGTGCAAACAGGCATTCCTGAGCCGCGGACGCGACCAGCATGCCGTGGCGGTCATAGATGCGGGCCTTGGTCAGGTCCCGCTCCCCTTGCGTACTGGGGCTCTCGGTCGAGAACAGCAGCCAGTCGTCGGCGCGGCAGGGGCGATGCAGCCAGAGCGTATGGTTGAGGCTTGCCACATACATGCTGGCGACGACCTGGCTGGCCGGGACGTGATGGGTGATGGCGGCGGTATTGATCCAGTAATCGCTCAGGTAGGCCAATGCCGCGGCGTGCAGCGACGCATTGTCCGGCAATGCCTTGCGCAAGCGCAGCCAGTAAGAGACCAGCGGTTCGGCGTTGCGTACCGGCAGGTGCGAGGCCGGATCGACGACACGCAGCTCGAGGCATGGCTTCTGGAACCAGCTCCAGTCGAAACCATCCAGCCCCAGCGCGCCGCCCGCCTGCAGATTATCCATCGACAGCAATTGTTCGGGAGGGGGCACGGGGCGGTGTGGCGGCAGTTCATGAGAAATGCCGCCGGCGGGTTCCTGGAAGGTCACGTGGGCGCTGACGGCGATACGTCCGCCCTGCGTGGCCTCCACGCGCCGGCCCGAGAACCGCTTGCCGTCCTGAAGCGGATCGACGCGGTAGGAGATCGGTTCGTCGGCCCGCGCGCCGTGCGCGAACAAGGCCTGCAGCACCGTCGGCGGCCGGCCTGGCGGCACCGATGCCTGCGCGGCAAGCAGGCATTGGCCAAGCAACTGGCCGCCGAACACGCGGCCGTTGCGGTTGTCCTCGTTAAACCGGCTCATGGACACGCCGTCGCCGGCCGCCAGGGCCAGCAGTTCGGCGACGTCCAGCCCGGCCCAGCGCGGGCGCGCTTCCTGCCGTTGCGGCGTCATCATGCGTGCGCCATGTCATCCCGCATGGGCCTCGCCTCCCAGCAGGCTGACGAGCTGCGGCACCTGGTCGAACAGGTCACCCACGAGGCCGTAGTCGGCGACCTGGAAAATCGGCGCCTCCGGATCCTTGTTGATCGCCACGATCACGCGCGAATCCTTCATGCCCGCCAGGTGCTGGATCGCGCCCGAAATGCCCACCGCGATATACAGCTGGGGCGCCACGACCTTGCCGGTCTGGCCCACCTGGAGATCGTTCGGCACGAATCCCGCATCCACGGCCGCCCGCGACGCGCCGAGCGCGGCGCCCAGCCGGTCCGCCAGCGGTTCGAGCACCGTACGGAAGTTGTCCCCGTTGCCCAGGCCACGGCCGCCCGACACGACGATCTTCGCCGCTGCCAGTTCCGGGCGGTCCGAGGCCGACAGCGTGCGCGACAGCAGACGCGATTTGCCGGCGTCCGCGACGGCGGGCAGCGCGACGATGTCCGCCGTCGCGCCGCCCGTCGCGGCCGCAGCGAAGCCGGTCGTGCGCACGGTCAGCACCTTGATCGGATCGCGGCTGCGCACCGCGGCCAGCGCATTCCCCGCGTAGATGGGCCGCTCGAACGTGTCGGGCGCGAGCACGGCGGTCACTTCGGATACTTGCGCCACATCCAGCCTGGCCGCCACGCGCGGCAGCGTGCTCTTGCCTCCCGAGGTGGCGGGCGCCACGATATGGCTGTAGTCGCGCGCCAGCGCGAGGATTTGCGCCGCCAGCGTCTCGGGCAGGCCTTCGCGCAATTGCGGCGCGTCCGCGCGCAGGACGCGCGTCACACCGTCCACGGCCGCCGCCTGCGCGGCGACACCGGCGCAATCCTCCCCCGCCACCAGGATGTGCACCTCGGCCGCGCACGCGCGCGCGGCCGTCACCGCGTGCAGCGTGGCCGGCTTCAACGCCACGTTATCATGTTCTGCAATGACTAATGCGACCATTCAGATCACCTTCGCTTCGTTCTTGAGTTTATCGATCAGCACGGCCGCATCGGCGACCACGATGCCGGCCTTGCGCTCGGCGGGTGCGCTCACCTTCAGCACTTCCAGCCGGGGCGCGACGTCCACGTTCAAGTCGGCCGCGCCCAGCACCTCGAGCGGCTTTTTCTTGGCTTTCATGATGTTGGGCAGCGTGACGTAACGCGGCGTGTTCAGGCGCAGGTCCGTCGTCACCACTGCGGGGAGCGCAAGCTCGACAACTTCCAGCCCACCGTCGACCTCGCGCGTCACGGTGGCGCGCCCCGCATCGACCGCCAGGGTCGACGCGAAGGTGGCCTGGCCCCAGTCCGCCAGCGCGGCGAACATCTGACCGACCTGGTTGGCATCGTCGTCGATCGCCTGCTTGCCGAGAATGACCAGTTGCGGCGCTTCCCGCCGGGCCAGCGCATGCAGCAGCTTGGCGACCGCCAGCGGCTGCAGTTCCCCGTCCTCCTGGATCAGGATCGCGCGGTCCGCGCCGAGTGCCAGCGCGGTGCGCAACGTTTCCTGGCAGAGCGCGGGGCCGGCCGATACGGCCACGACCTCCTGCAACACGCCAGCCTCCTTCAACTGCACGGCCTGTTCCACCGCGATCTCGTCGAACGGATTCATCGACATCTTCACATTGGCCGTATCGACGCCACCGCCGTCGCTGCGCACACGCACCTTGACGTTGTAGTCGACCACCCGTTTGACTGCCACTAACGCTTTCATGTCTGCTGCCTTTCTCAAAGTCCGATTTGGCGCGCCACGATGGTGCGCATGATGTCGCTGGTGCCGCCGCCCACCATCGGGAAATAGGAATCGCGCAGGAAGCGCTGCACCGGGAATTCGTTCATCAGGCCGTATCCGCCGAAGATCGACAGCGCCTTCTGGCAGACGTCGTTGCAGCCGTCGCCGGCGATGATCTTCGCCAGCGCCGCCTCGGTCGTGATCGGCTGTCCGTTATCGGCCAGCGCCGAGGCGTGATAGGTGTACAGGCGGGCCTGCTCCAGCTTCGCCAGCATGTCCACGAGCTTGAATTGCACGGCCTGGAACTTGCCGATCGCCTGCCCGAACTGGCTGCGCTCGCCGGCGTAGCGCAGCGCCGCGTCGTAGGCCGCACGGCCTGTGCCCAGCGCCAGGGCCGCGGTGAAAATGCGGTCGACGGTGAGCGACTGGTACGCCTTGCGGAAGCCGCCGCCCTGCCCGTCGCCCAGGCAGTGGTCGTCCGGTACGAACAGGTCGTCGAAGGACAACTCGGCCGTATCGGAACATCGTACCGAAAACTTGTCGAGCTTGCGGCCGATCCGGAAACCCGGGCTCTTGGTATCCACGATGAACAGTTCCAGGCCCTTCGCGCCTTTTCCCGGGTCGACGGTCGCCACCAGCGTGATGAAGTCGGCGACAGTGCCGTTGGACGTAAAGATCTTGCTGCCATTGATGCGATAGCCGCCGTCGACCTTCGTCGCCCTGGTGCGCAACGATGCCGCGTCCGATCCGGCGTTCGGCTCCGTGATGGCGAAGGCGCCGATCTTTTCGCCACGCAGGGCGGGACGCAGGTAGGTCTCCTTCAGTACGTCGTTACCCCATTCGTGGATCGTATGGGTGGCGGTCGAGCCCTGCATGCAGACGGCGGCCGCGAATCCCATCGAGCCGCGCGCCAGTTCTTCGCACAGGATCGTGTAGCAGGTGTACGGGTGGCTGAGGCCGATGCCGCCGGCGGATTCGGGGTACATCACGCCGAAATATCCCAGCTCGCCCAGTTCGCGGAACAGTTCGAACGAGAACTCGTGATGTTCGTCGAGCTTTTCCGCTTGCGGGATCAGGCGTTCGTCAACCCATCGCGCCAAGTGGCCGCGAAATTCCAGTACGTCGGGATGCAAGTGGTTCACAATGAGTCTCCTTGGCCGGCTGTCGCTTCGGTACAGGCCAGCCTCAAGTCTTTTTTCGAAATCTTGCCGACCGCATTCAGCGGCAGCTGCGTGCGCAGGAATACCTGCTTGGGGCACTTGTACGCCGCGAGCCGCTCGCGCATGCGGGCGATGACCTGTTCCTCGGTCACGACAGCACCGGCGCGCGGTACCACCGCCGCCACCACGCGCTCCACCCAGACCGGGTCCGGCAGGCCAAACACTGCCGCCGCCGCGATATCCGGATCGGCATTCAGGACGGCTTCCACCTCGCTGGGATAGACGTTCTCGCCGCCCGTGACGATCATGTCGTTCTTGCGGTCGACCAGGTACACGTACCCCTCGTCGTCGCAGTAGCCGAGGTCACCAGACTGGAACCAGCCGTCGTGCAGGCCGGCAGTGGTGGCGGCCTGGTTGTTCCAGTAATGGGACATCATGCTCGCGCCGCGCACCACGATCTCGCCGACCGCGCCCGGCGCCACCTCGGCACCGCGGTGGTCCACGATCCGGACCCGGTTGCCGGGAATGGCGCGGCCACAGGACGCCAGCAAGCGTTCGGCGCCCGCGAGCGCGCGCGCGTGGTCGGCGCTCGTCAGCACCGTGACCATGCCGGCCTCGGTCGATCCATACGACTGCACCAGGGCGCAGCCGGCGAACGCGGCCAGTGCGCGCTTGAGCAGCTCCAGCGGAATCGAGGAGGCCGCGTAAAAGATGAGGCGCAGGCGGCCGAGGTCGGTCGTCCCGATGGCCGGATGCGCAAGCAGCGCACCGATCATCGTGGGCACCAGGTGCACGTTCGTGATCGCTGCCCGCTCCAGCGTCGCCAGCACCCGCTCGGCATCGAAGCCGGGCAGGATCACGCTGGTGCAGCCGGCCGCGTAACTTGGATGCAGGTGATACCACATGCCGCCCGCGTGGAAGAATGGCATTGCCGCCAGCGTACGGTCCTGTGGCGTCAGCCCGAGCACCTGCTGCGACGACAGGCGTGCGTTACCGAGGATGCCACGATGGCTCAGCGCCACGCCCTTCGGCGCGCCGGTGGTGCCGCTCGTGTACATCAGGCAGATCGTGTCGTCCGGCGTTAACGGCGCATCCGGCTCCGGACAGGTGTCCGGCGCCGCCGCCACCACCTCTTCGTAGGCCTGCCATCCGCCGCCGCCCGCGCCGAAGCGCAACAGCAGGGGCGCCCGCCGCAGGCCCGGCAACAACGTATCGATCAGGGCCGCGTGCTGTTCGTCGGCGACGATCAGGGCCGGCGCGCTGTGCTCCAGCAGCGGGAGCAGCTCGGCGGCGGTCAGGCGCCAGTTCAGGGGCACGGTGATGATGCCGCTGCTGGCAAGGCCATAGACCTCGACATATTCGGTGCGGTTCTTCGCCAGGATCGCGACCCGGTCGCCCTTGCGCAACCCCATCCGTGCCACCGCATTGTTCAAGCGGTAGACGCGGGTGCGGAATGCCGCGAAACTCAACGCGCTGCCGTCCACGTTGACGAACGCGGTCTTGTCGCCGAACCGCTCGGCCTGGTGGTCGCACAGGTCGCGCCACAGTCCCGCCCAGGGCATCTGGTCCACGCCGTCGGCGCCGTGTGCGGCGGTGGGGCGCGCCATCATGACTCGTGCCTTACCTTGTTGAGTTTGCGCTCAAGGAAGTCGCGCAAGCGCGCCTTGGCCTCATCGTCCGATGCGGCGAGCGTGGCCATCAGCCGTTCCGTGGCCAGGCCGCTGGTGGGATCCTGGGAGGCGATATGCGGCAGCACCTGCAGGATCGCGTAATTGGCGAGCGGCGCATTCTGCGCCACCTTGCGCGCCAGTTCCAGCGCGTTGTCGAGTCCGGCCCCCGCATTCACCAGGTATTGGGAGAAGCCGAGCCGGTAGCCGTCCTCCGCTCCATAGGTACGGCCGGTCAGCATCATGTCGATCACCCGGTCGGCGCCGATCAGGCGCGGGATGCGAACCGAGCCGCCCGAGCCGAGAAAGATGCCGCGGGTTCCTTCCGGCAGCGCATAGAATGCAGAGGGTTCGGCCACGCGCAGGTGGGCCGCGCATGCCAGCTCCAGCCCGCCGCCGATGACGGCGCCGTGCAGCACGGCGATCACGGGCACGCCGGCGAACTGGATCAGGTCGTTCAGGCGCTGGCCGATGGCCGATGTCTGCAAGCCCTTGTGCAGCGATCCTTCCTTGACTTCGTTCAGATCCAGGCCGGCGCAGAAATGCTCACCGTCGCCATGCAGCACGACGGCCGCCACGTCCGTCGGCAAGGCCGCGAACAGTCGCGACAGGCCCAGTACGAGTTCGTCGCTCAGGCTGTTGCGCTTGGCCGCGCGGGCCAGCGTCACGACCAGGGTGGCGCCGTCGCGCGCGAGCCGGATACAGTCCGGCATGCCGAGCGACGCCGATGCATCATTGGATACGTTCATGCTGCGTTCTCCGTCGTCAATGGGGCCTCCGGCCCGTTGTCCTGTTCGATCAGCTGGACGATGCGCGCCAGGTTGCGGTCGCGCCACGCCACCCAGTCGTCGATGCTGTGTCCCTGGGCGACTTCCAACGCCGCCGCCAGCAGCTGGCCGCGGGTCGCCTGGTCCAGGTGCGGCTTGCCCAGCGAATCCCACCAGCCTTCGATCGCCTCGCCTGCATGGTCGAGGATGCCGCGCATCCCGCCCTGGCCGCCGGCCAGGTGCATCGTCAGCAATCCGCCCATCAGCGCCCAGCGCGGTGCGAGCCCGTAACGCACGGCCTCGTCGATGTCGCTGGGACTCGCGATGTCCTGGACGACACAGTGCACCGCTTCGCGCAGCAGCGCGAACTGCAGCCGGTTGGTCATGTGTCCGGTCGCTTCCCGCTTGAGGCGGATCGGTCGTTTGCCGATGCGGCGCGCGAACGTCATCGCCCAGTCCATCGTCTCGGGGGCGGTGTCTTCTCCGCCCACCACCTCGACCAGCGGCAGCAAGTGCGCCGGATTGAGGGGGTGGAGGACGACGAAACGCCGCGGGTTCCGGCAGGATTTCTGCAGGACCGACGGGATGATGCCGCCGGTGCTGGACATGATCACCTGGTCCGGCCCGGCCGCGGCGTCGATGGCCGCGATGATCTCCGCTTTCAGTTCGGGACGCTCGGGCCCGTTCTCCTGCATGGCCTGGGCACCGTCCGCCGCCTCGGCGATGGATGCGCAGAACCGCAGTTGGTCCTGGGGAATGGCCCGGTCCGGCGTTCCCATCCGTGCCATCAGCGCGGGCCACGCGGCGCCGACGAACGCGCGCGCGCGCTCCTCGGCCAGCGGCGCCGGATCGAAGGCCTGCACCCGAATGCCGTACGCCAGGAACAGGGCGGTCCAGCTGGCGCCGACCGACCCCGTGCCGACCACGCCGACGACCCGGACGTCGGCGGGTGCTGCGTAGGCACCGTTGATTGTCGTTGTCTGCATCATGTCTCCTCGACCGGCGTCATGCCGGACTCAAGCCTCTCCGATCGTCAGCGCGATGCTGCCGACCCCGTCGATGCTGCCGCCAATCCGGTCGCCCGGCTGCACCGCGCCCACGCCCTCCGGGGTGCCGGTGAAGATCACGTCGCCCGGCTGGAGGTGGTAGTACCCGGACAGGTGCGCGATCAGGTCGGGAATACCGTGGATCAGCAGGGACAGGTCGGATGCCTGTTTCTCGACGCCATTCACGTCCAGCACGATGCGCCCGGAGGCCGGGTGGCCGATACGCGCGGCCGGCACGATGGGGGAGATCACGGCCGATTGCTCGAAATCCTTGCCCAAGTCCCACGGCCGGCGCTGCTCCCGCGCCGCGATTTGAAGATCGCGGCGCGTCATGTCGAGCCCGCATGCATAGCCATACACGTGTTGCAGGGCTTGGTCGCGCGGAATTCGAAAGCCGGGCTTGCCGATTACCGCCACCAATTCCATCTCGTAGTGATAGTTGCTGGTGCCGGGCGGATAGGGAATCGTGGCCCCCGACGGCACATAGGTGTCGGGCGACTTCGTGAAGTAGAACGGCGCCTCGCGATCCGGCGCCACGCCCATTTCCCGTGCATGGGCTTCGTAGTTGCGTCCCACGCAAAAAATACGCCGGATCGGAAACGTCGCGGTATCGCCCTGGACGGGAATGGCGTTGACCGGTGCGGGCGGGAACAGATAAGTTGTCATTCGAATACCTCGTAAATACCAAGTTTGCGATGCAGTGGGGCGTCGTCGACCATGAACAGGTACGTCTCCCCGGTCGCCGAACCATTGGTCAGCGTGACCTGCGCGTGGGTTGGCAGGGCCAGCGTGTCGGCCGCCCCGAAATCGTGGGTGGCACCATCCACCTGCGCTTGCCCGGCGCCTTCGACCACGTGCAGCACGGCCGAAGCCGAGCGCCGCTTCATGCGCAGCGATTCGCCGGGTCGCAGCAGGATCGCCGAGAATCCCAGTGTCGCCAGGCACTCGCGGCCCGTGTGCGGATTGACGTAGGCCAGCTGGACCGGCTCCGCGGCGGGCGTCACCCGGGCCAGGGACTGCAGCGCGGCGCGCACGTCCTTCCAGGGGAAACGCAGCAGCGGGAACGCCTCGGGCTTGTCGTCCAGGGCAGCGTAGGGAACCACGCCGCCCTGGGCATAGCGCAGGTTGCAGTCGCCCGTGGCCTTGCGCAGCGGCTGGCCGCGCTGGGCTTCCGTGGAGTAGGAGGCGTCGATGCCATAGATCAGCGGCAGGTCCAGTGCATCGAGCCAGATCACCGGGCCCCGCCCTTCGTGCCCGTGTTCGTGCCACAGCCCGGGCGGCGTCAGGATGAGGTCGCCCTTTTCCATCGGCAGCTTTTCGCCGTTGACCACCGTGAAACCGCCCTCGCCTTCGATCACGAAGCGGACGGCAGACGGCGTATGGCGGTGATTCGGTGCCGTCTCGCCCGGCTGGATCAGCTGCAGGCCGATATAGATGCTGGCCGTGGCCTGCATGTTCTGCAGGCCGAGGCCAGGGTTGCACAGCACCAGCACGCGCCGCTCCGCCTTCTCGATCGGCGTCAGCTCGCCGGCCTTGATCAGGTCCGGCCGCACGTCCTGGTAGCGCCACATCACCGGCTGCGTGCGCCGGCCCGGCATGCCGTGCGGGAGCATCGCGCGCAGCGACGGCCAGAGCGGCAGGGTGTTGCGCGACACGAGGCCGTCGTAATAATCCTTGGGCAAGTCTTCCACCCGTCCCAGCTGTTCGCTCATGCTGCATCCTTTTCTAAGACGACCAGCGCATCCAGCGCCAATGCACCTTGCGCATTGACGCGCAGCGGGTTGATCTCGAGTTCCGCGATGTCGGCGTGTTCCTGCATCAGGCGCGCCACGGCCTGCACGACCTCGACGATGGCAGTGCGGTCGCATACCGGCAGGTGACGGAAGCCATCCAGCAGCTGTCTGCCGCGCAGTTGGTTCAGCATGTCGTCGATGTCGGCATCGGCCAGCGGCGCAAGACGCACGCTGCTGTCCGACAGCGCCTCGGCCAGCACGCCGCCCAGGCCGACCACCACCGTCACGCCCCACGACGGATCGCGTACGGCGCCGATGATCAGTTCCACGCCTGCCGGCGCCATTTCCTCGACCAGGACCTTGCCGGGATCGCCGGTAGGAATACGGGCGATGGCATCCAGAGCGGCTTCCATCTCGCCAGGCGTGCGGATGTTCAGGTGGACGCCACCCGCTTCCGTCTTGTGCGGTACGTCGTCCGCGACGATCTTGACGACGACCGCGCCCGCGCTGCGCTGGAACGCGGCCAGTGCTTCGGCGCGGCCGTGGCACAGCGTCCGCTGCGGACTGCGCACGCCATACTCGGCCAACAAGGCCTTGGCCTTGTGTTCGTCATACGGCCCCTGCAGCGGCACCTGGCTGCGGGACACCGTCGTCTCCGCTCGCTGCGTGCCCAGCCAGCGGCCGCGTGCGTCCGCCGCCAGCGCCGTCGCGGCCAGCACCAGCCGCTCGGGGCCGAGAACCGCCGGTATCGCGGCCCCGCGCAGGTCGTGCAGCGCGGGCGCCAGGTCCTGTTGCAGCCCAAGGGTGCCGAACACCAATGGCTTGCCACGGCCTGCCGCGGCGGCCAGCGCCCGGGCGGGATCCAGCACCGCCGCTTCGCTGAGCGCATAGACCAGGACCACGTCCACTTCGGGTGCAGCCGCCACGGCGTCCACCACATGCGCGAAGCCCGCGCCCGGTCGGCCGGTGTCTACCGGATTCTTGATGAAGGTCATTGGCGGCAGGTGCTGCTGGATCACCTCCTGCGTGGCGCCATCGAGTTCCGGTACGCGCAAGCCGGCGCTCTTGAGGCCATCCACGATCAGCAGGCCGGGACCGGCTTGTCCGGTCACGAGGCCCACGCCGGGATCGCGCAATGCCGGCAAGCGTCCCTGCCCCAGCAGCGTCGCGGCCTGCGCGAGGTCTTCCGTGCTGTCCACGATCACCGCGCCGGCCTGTGCCAGTGCGCTGACGGTACGTTGATGGGACCCCATCAGATTTCCCGTATGCGATACGGCAAACTCGCCGATGTCGGCGCGGCCCGCGGCCAGCACCACCACGGGCTTGACCGGCGTGACGGCACGCAGTGCGTCATACAACTTGCGGCCATCCGGCACGCCCTCGAGATGCAGCGCGATGGCGCTGACATTCGGATCGGCCGCGAGGATCGGCAGCAGGTCGGCCGCCGTCACGTCCACCGCGTTGCCCAAGCCTGCCGCGAGGGCGACGCCCTGGTCCAGGCGGTCGAGCAGAAAACTGATTGTGAGATTGACGCCGCCCGACTGCGCGATGACGGCGACGGATCCCTTGCGCAACCGGTCGACGCCGGGCACGAAACTGGCCACGCATTCGGCGTGGGTGTTGATGAAACCGGAGGTGTTGGGTCCGAGCAGGCGCATGCCGGTGCGGCGACACGCCGCCGCCAGCCGGTCCTGCAATACCTTCCCGGCCCCGCCGGTTTCGCCGAACCCGCCGGAAATGATGAAGATGCCCCCGACACCCCGTTGCGCCGCCTGCTCGGCCGCCGCGATGCAGTGCTCCGCAGGGATCGCCAGCACGGCCAGGTCGACACCCTCGGGCAATGCCGCCACGCTCGGGTAGCATTTCACGCCCATGATCTCGTCCGCTTTCGGATTGACCGCCAGCAGTCGCCCCGGAAAGCCTTTCAGAGACAGCAGGGCCTGGGACCCCGCCTTGGAGGCGTCGGTCGACGCGCCCACCACGGCGATGCTGCGCGGATGGAACAAGCGCTCGAGGTTCCGGCGCCGCAGTACTTCGAATTCGCAGGCATTCACGATAGGCTCCCGGTTCACCTGGCGGCGTGCAGCGGGCGCAGGCCCATGATCTCGCGCGCCTCGCTCGGCGTCGCGACTTCGAAACCGAGTTCGCGCACGATGCGTACCATGCGCTCCACCAGCTGCACGTTGGTGGCCAGCTGGCCGGCGCTGAAGTACAGGTTGTCCTCGAGGCCGACGCGCGCATGGCCACCCAGCAGCAACGCGTGCGTCGTCGCCGGCAATTGCGCCGGCCCGATCGCGCTGACATTGAACACGCAGTTCTTCGGCAGGTGCTCGACGAAGAACTGCAGGATCTTCGGCGTATATGGCATGGCGCCCTGGAAACCGCGGTCGGCGCCCAGTACGATGTTGATGAAATGGGGCGCGTCGTCGTAGCCGCCGGCCGCGATCAGCGTATTCACGTCCTGGAGGATGTTCTCGACGCTGAACACCTCCCATTCAGGCTTGATGCCGCGTTCACGCATCATCTCGGCCAGCTGCCTGGTGCGATTCGGCGACGTCGGAACGAGAATTTCCTTGCCACCGAAGCTGGCGCACACGGTCTGCGCATCGAGCGTACACATCTCGGCGCCGGCCTCCATGCCCTTGATGCGCTCTTCCCACATGATTTCCCAGAACCCGTTATCCATCTCCCGGATCATGTCGCCGTTGATGCCGCCGCCGGTCGAGTTATTGATCACGATGTCGCACTTGGCGCGGATACGTTCGTTGATATCGCGATAGATGGCCGGGTTGCACGTCGCTTCGCCGTCGGGGCGGCGCGCGTGGACCGCGACCACGCTTGCGCCGGCGTTGTAGCAGCGATAAGTGTCTTCCGCGATCTCCGCCGGTTGCGTCGGCAGATGCGGACTCTGCGCCTTGGAGACCATGCCACCCGTCGGGGCCACGGTGACGATGATTTTTCGAGTTGCCATGCGTTCTCCTGTCTCAGTCGTATTTGTTGCGGTGACTCCATGGTAGTGATCGATAGCGTCATCCAGATAATGTTTTACCGTTATACTGGCCATCCGATTATTGGATGGCCAGGCCATGAATTCACTCCCGCTCGAATACTTTCTGCGCGTCTCCGAACTCGGCAGCATCACGCGCGCCGCGCTCGACCTGCACCTGTCCCAACCGGCGCTGTCGCGCCATATCGCGGCGCTGGAACACGAACTGGGCGTCGCGTTGTTCAACCGGACGCATGGCGGCGTCACGCTGACGGAAGCGGGCGAATTGTTGGCCGGCCGTGCCAGGCCCATCCTGCGCCAGCTGTCCATCCTCAAGGAACAGGTCGGCGAACAGGCCACGGGCCTGTTATCGATCGGCATCCCACCTTCCTGGCACCACGTCTTCACCGAGGACTATGCGGCGCGCATCATCTCCGGCTCGCCCGGCGTGAAGTTGCGCATTTACGAGGGCGCCAGCAACGTCCTGCGCGAATACATGGCCGCCGGCCTCCTCGACCTCGCGATCATTCCCTTCAATCCCGATCCCACACCGGGCTACCAGCAGACGCGCCTGGTACGCGAGCCCGCGATGCTGGTCGACCGCCGCGAAGCCGGCCTGCATCACGCGGTGCCGGCCGCCCTGTCCCGTCTGGACGGCATGCGGCTGGTGCTCCCCAGCCGGCCCAACGGCCTGCGCCTGCAGGTCGAGCATGCGTTGTCGCGCAACGGTCACGCCTTCAAGCTTGCCGCCGAGGTGGACACGCTGGCGCTGTGCCTCACCATGGCGCGCAAGGCCATCGCACAGACCGTCGTCCCCAGCTGCGCCTTGTGCAACAGCGATGTCACGGCAGGCCTCAGCTGGGCACCGCTCGCCGGCATCCAATTGACGTGGACACTCTGCGAAAACAGCGCGCGTACCCACTCGCTCGCGGTACGCGAAGGCAAACGGCTGGCGCTGGAGCTGATCACATCCAGGGTCGACGCGGGCGACTGGCAAGGTGCCGAAAAACTGATCCACGCAAAAAATTAACGGTTCATCAGTTCCTATTCTTGCACATAAATGATACTCTGTCAGTTATTGGATGGCCGCGCGCCGCGCGGCACGTACCCGAAAGCCGATATGAGTACCGAACCCGTAGACGACCCGATCTTCGAGCTGCGCATGTACAGCGTGGCCCCCGGACGCATGAAGGACATGACGTCACGTGTCCGACAGGACCTGAGCACGTTGTTGCCGCGCCACGGGATCCACCCGCTGGCCGCATGGACCGTCGACGCGGGACCCGGCGTTCCATTGTTTGCCTATCTCACACCATGGCGCCGCATGCAGCAGCGCAGCCGGGCATGGGCGGATTTCTACGCCGACCCGGCCTGGCTCGAGGCGCGCGCCCGCACCAACGCCGGCAGCGAACTGGTGGAAAGCTTCGAGGTGCTGTTTCTACGCGAAATCAAAGGCTGGACGCCACGCGCACAAGACGCCGCGCCGCGGCTGGTCGAGCTCGTGGTGCAGGCGACTGCGGTCGGCCAGGGCACCGCCGTGCGCCAGCAGATCCTGGAAGCGGCCGTACCGGCCCTGCAGGCCGCCGGGGCCTGCGTGCATGGCGTGTTCGACGTGATCAGCGGACGGCCGCTGCCGTGCGCGGTGTTCGTGATCGGCTGGGACAGCGCGGCGCAGCGCGAGAGCGCGCTCGACCACGCGACCGTGGCGCCGCTGCTGAAACGGGCGGACCGCTACCTGATGCGGGACCTGCCGGTGGCATGGGAGGAACCGCAATGAATCTGCACCTGTACGGGTATTTCCGCAGCTCGGCGTCGTACCGGGTACGGATCGCCCTGAACCTGAAGCAGCTGGATTACGACACGACTTCGATCCACCTGAACCGCAACGGCGGCGAACAGTTCGGGGCTGCATTCCGCGCGATCAATCCTGCCGCGCTCGTGCCCGCGCTGGGCGCACCGGGCAGCGAGCAGGCCGCGCTCACGCAGTCGCTGGCGATCATCGAATACCTGGAAGAATTGCACCCCGAGCCGCCGCTGCTGCCCCGTTCCCCGGCGGATCGCGCGTTCGTGCGCAGCATCGCGCTTGCCATCGCATGCGACGTGCACCCGCTGAACAACCTGCGCGTGCTGAAATACCTGACGCAAACGCTGGGGGCCGGCGAGGACGCAAAGACTGCCTGGTATCGTCACTGGGTGGCGACGGGGCTGGCGGTACTGGAGACCATGCTCGCGCAGGACGGCCGCAGCGGCGACTTCTGCTACGGCGATGCGCCGACGTTGGCCGATTGCTGCCTGGTCCCGCAAATCGCGAATGCGCAACGGTTCGAGTGCGACTTGTCGCGCGTGCCGACCTTGATGCGTATCCACGCCAACTGCCAGCGGCTCGATGCGTTCCAGCGGGCCGCGCCGGGAGCGCAGCCGGACGCCGAATAGGGCCGGCGCGTCGACTCCAGACATAAAGATTGCGACACATGGATACCATTCCTTCCGTGGCGACGTCACGCGGCATCGGCGCGAGCAACGACGTGCTGCACGAGATACGCGACGGTGTACTGCACATCCTGTTCAACCGGCCGCGCCAGCGGCATGCGCTGACCTTCGACATGTACCTGCGACTGGCCTGGATGTTCACGCTGGCGCAGGGCGACGACAGCGTGCGCGCCGTGCTGCTGAGCGGTGCCGGCAACTACTTCAACGCGGGCAACGACCTGAACGATTTTCTCGAGTTCGGCGCCGACGACGAGTTTGTGCCGGCACACTTCCTGCGCGCGCTGTCACGCTGCGACAAACCCGTCGTCGCCGCAGTAGAAGGCGGGGCGATCGGCATCGGCGCGACGATGCTTCTGCACTGCGATATCGTCTATGCGGGGGCCAGCACCAGGTTCGCCATGCCGTTCATCAACCTGGCCTTGTGCCCTGAAGGCGCATCCAGCCTGCTCATGCCACGCCACGCGGGCTACAAGCAAGCTGCGCGCTGGTTGATGCTGGGCGAGCCATTCGGTGCGCCCGAGGCACGTGAAGCCGGTCTGGTAACGCAGGTCGTCGAGGATGGCGATGCGATGACGCATGCCATCTGTGCAGTTAACAAGCTGCTGGCAATGGATCCCGAGGCCCTGCGGCAGACCAGGCGCCTGCTGCGGCGCGCCGATACCGGTCCGGTTGCCGACACCATCGAGCACGAATGCGAGCATTTCGCGCGGCTGCTCGCCGCGCCAGCCGCCCAGTCGGCACTGGCAGTGTTTGCCGCACGGCGACGATGAATCACATTATCTTGAGCGAGACCACCATGTACCACGGCACGACCTTGCGGCTGGACCTGATCGAACCTCATGTAGCCGAACTCTGCTTCGACCGTCGGGACGGTCCGGTAAACAAGCTGGACCGAACGACGTTCGGTGAACTGAGCAACGCGCTCGCAGCGATCCGTACGGCGTCCCATCTCGAAGGCCTCCTCGTCAGCAGCGCGCGCGACGGCTTCGTCGTTGGCGCCGACATTTACGAATTCGCCGCGTTGTTCGCCCTGGACGAGGACGCGCTCGCCGCCCGGATCCGCGGCTACACCGCCATCTTTACCGCGCTGGAAGACCTGCCGCTGCCCATCGTCAGCGCGATCAACGGCGTGGCCCTGGGTGGTGGCTTCGAACTGGCATTGGCGACAGACTACCGCGTCATGGCCGACGCCGCGCGCGTGGGATTGCCCGAAGTGGGGCTGGGGATCATGCCCGGCTACGGCGGCACGGTCAGGCTGCCGCGTATCGCCGGCATGGCCTGTGCGCTCGACTGGATCGTCTCGGGAACACAACGTCGTGCCGATGCCGCACCTGATGCCGGCGCCGTCGACCTCGTTGTACCGCAGGATCGGGTGCGGGACGTCGCGCTGGCGTTGCTGCGCGAGGCGATCGCCGGGCGGGAAGACTGGCGCGCCCGGCGCCGGCGTCATCACCAGCCCGTCGTCGTCGATCCGGCGGCGCTCGAAGCGGCGCGGCTCGTAACGGCCAGGCAAGCGGCGCATTACCCTGCGGCGTCGGCGGCCGTCGAACTGATGGCGAAGAGTGCGTCCGCAAGCCGCGACGCGGCGCTGACGCTCGAATCACAGGCCTTCGCCGCCATCGCGAAAAGCCAGGCGGCGGCGTCCCTGGCGGGCCTGTTCATCAACGATCAGCTACTGAAGAAGAAAGCGAAGAACGACAGCGCGCACGGGCGGCCGGTCGGCAAAGTCGCCATTCTCGGTGCCGGCATCATGGGCGGGGGCATCGCGTACCAGAGTGCACTTCGGGGAACGCCGGTCATCATGAAGGACATCGCGCAGCATGCGCTCGATATCGGTATGGCCGAAGCCGGCAAACTGCTGGACAAGCAGGTCGCGGCTGGCCGCCTGACGCAAGCAAAGGCCGATCTCGTGAAGAAGACGATCACGCCGCAGTTGCATTACGACGGCGTCGACCAGGCCGATTTGGTCATCGAAGCGGTCGTCGAGGATCAGGCGATCAAACAGGCGGTGCTGGCGGAAGTGGAACGACATTGCGGTCCCGACGCGGTCCTTGCCTCGAACACATCGTCATTGTCGATCACGGCGCTGGCGCGGGGTTTGCGGCGCCCCCACAACTTCGTGGGCATGCATTTCTTTAATCCTGTGCCGGCGATGGCGCTGGTCGAGGTGATTCGCGGTCCGCACACCAGCGGCGAGGCGGTGGCGACGACTGTCGCCTACGCGGCCGCGATGGGCAAGACACCCATCGTCGTACAGGATTGCCCCGGCTTTCTCGTCAACCGTATCCTGACCGCGTACCTGTTGGGCTTCGCGGGATTGATCCAGGACGGCGCGGATTTCGAACA
This sequence comes from Massilia putida, assembly GCF_001941825.1. Lineage (NCBI taxonomy): Bacteria > Pseudomonadati > Pseudomonadota > Betaproteobacteria > Burkholderiales > Oxalobacteraceae > Massilia > Massilia putida. Next base: position 21,183 of record NZ_CP019037.1, on the reverse strand, counting down.
GGTGGACGCGGCACTGGAAGCCTTCGGGTGGCCGATGGGCCCCGCTTACCTGCAGGACGTTATCGGCATGGACACCGCGCGCCATGTGGTGGAAATCATCGCAGCAGGCTATCCGGACCGGATGTCGGCGGCGGACAACCCGGGTTCACTGCTGGCCGATGCGGGCCGGCTCGGCCAGAAGAATGGCCTGGGTTTCTATCGGTACGAAACGGACTCGAAGGGGAAAGCACGCAAGCTCGCGGCAGCCGACACGCACGCCCTGCTCGCGCGGCTACAGCCCGGCGGGCCGCGCACCTTTGGCGCCGCCGAGATCGTCGACCGCACCATGCTGCCGATGCTGATCGAAGCCGCCCTGTGCATGGAAAACGGCGTGGTCGATTCGGCCGCGGAGCTGGACATGGCACTCATCCTGGGCCTGGGTTTCCCGCGCTATCTCGGCGGACCGCTGCGCTACGCCGACTTCCTTGGCATGCACACCGTGGTCAAACGTTGCGCAATCTACGCCGACGACGGCGCCCTGTACCGGCCCACGGCACGGATGATCGAGATGGCGGCGGCCAGCCACACCTACTTTGCGTGATGCAGCACGCGACCCGCGTATCCCCGAGGTTGGACGCTAGTTCGTTCCGGCTGTGGAATCGTGCAGCTGTGGCGCGGCAGGCCGGGCCGGCGCTCAGGCATGGCCGATCCAGTCGGCACTGTAGATGTGCTCGAACTCGGCGATCGGAAGAGGCCGACCCAGCAGGAATCCCTGCATCGAGGAACAGCCGCCGTGGATCAGGAAACTGCGCTGGGCCTCATCCTCGACGCCTTCGGCCACGATATCGAGCTTGAGCTTGCGCGCCAGCGCGATGATCGCCTCCACGATGGGCACCGATTCGGGATCGGTGCCAACGTCGCGCACGAAGGAACGGTCGATCTTCAGCGCGGCCAGCGGGAAGCACTTGAGGTAGGCCAGCGAAGAATAGCCGGTACCGAAATCGTCGAGCGAAAAGCAGATGCCGTGCGCGCGCAGCTCGTGCATGCGCTCGGTGATCTCCAGCATGTCTTCGGCGAACACGCTTTCCGTCAATTCCAGGCACAAGCGCTCGGCGGGTGCGCCCGTACCGTCCAGGATGTCCGCGACCGCGGCGGTAAAGGCCGGATCGCGCATCTGGTGCACGCTGACGTTGACGGACAACTTGACATCGCGCAGCGCGGGGTCGGTGTGCCAGCGCGCCAGCGCGCGGCAGCTTTCCTTCAGCACGTACTCGCCCAGCGGCAGGATGAGGCCCGATTCCTCGGCAAACCCGATGAAATGGTCGGGGCCGATCACGTCTTCGTCGCCGCGCTGCCAGCGCACCAGCACCTCGGCGCCGACCAGTCCGCCGTGACGGTCGAACTGGGGCTGGCAGAACAGGCGGAACTGACCCAGCGACAAACCATCGCGCATGGCGGCCTCGAAAGCGGCGCGGCGATCGGCTGCGTCCTGCATGCTGGGATCGAAGAAACACGCCTGGTTGCGCCCAGCGGCCTTTGCGCGGTACATCGCCAGGTCGGCCTGCTTGAGCAAGGCTTCGATATTGCTGCCCCTGCCGTCGAACAGCGTGATGCCGACGCTTGCCGAGCTCTTGAACAAGAGCGATCCGAGCTGGTAAGGCTGGCCCAGCGTCGCCAGGATCTTCGTCACCACCCGAGCGGCTTCGGCAGCCGCGCTGCTCGACGAGTGGCCCAGGCTTTCCAGCACGACGACGAATTCATCGCCGCCGAGCCGGGCGAGCTGGTCGCTGTCGCGCACCGTGCTGCGCAACCGTTGGGCCACCTGACTCAGCAACATGTCGCCCAGGTCATGACCCATCGTGTCGTTGAGCAGCTTGAAATTGTCCAGGTCGAGATAGAGTAGCGCGCTGCAGTGTCGCGAGCGCCGGCAGCGCGCCAGCACGTGTTCCAATTCTTCGATCAGGAAACGACGGTTGGGCAAGCCCGTCAGGTGATCGAAATACGCCAGTTCGTAGATGCGGCGCTCGGTGCGCTTGCGTTCGGTGAGATCGGTGTTCACGCCGGAGATCCGCAAGGCCGTGCCGGCGCCGTCGCGCAGGACGAATCCGCGCGACAGCACGGGGACGTAGTGTCCGTCACGGTGACGCAGGCGGAACTCGAGGGTATATCCTTCGCGTCGGCTGGGCAGCAGGTCCTCCAGGTAGTCGCTGATCATGGCGTCGTCGTCCGGATGCAGCAGGCGTCGCCATGCGTCGGAATCCTCGATCCCTTCGCCGCTGGCGTAGCCCAGCATGTTCCACCAGCGCTCGGAGTAATACACGTCACCGGTCACCAGGTCCCAGTCCCACGGCGCATCGGTGGACCCCTTCAGCACCAGCCGCAGTCGCTCTTCGGACTTGTGCAGGGATTGCTGGGCGTCCTTCAGCGCCGTGCAATCGGTGAAGCAGACGACGACATGCTGGACGCGCCCGGCGTCATCGCATTCGGGATAGGCGTTGCACAGTACCCAGCGCGTCTGACCGGCGCGGACGATGCCGGCAATGCGACCGGACAGTTTCTGGCCCGTGCGCAATACGATTTCCGCTGGGAATTCGTCCTCGGGACAGATCGAGCCATCTTCGCGCAGCACAGTCCAGCCGGCCGTAGCGGGATCGGTGCCGAGCAGTTCGGCTTCGCTCCGGCCCAGCAGTTCCTGCACCAGGCGATTGGCGAAGACGATGCAGCCGTCCGCATCATGCACGACGACGCCGGCCGGCAAATGGTCGTGCAGTGCATCCAGGCGATGCAATATCTCCGTCGGAGGAGTCGTGCCCATGACAGTCTGAATTTGACGGAAATAATTGGAGCGGATGTAAATACTAGCAGTTTCGCCTTCCGAACGCACGTATCTGGCAGAAATGCGTGAATCTTGCATCTAGGACGCGACATGGTGACGTCCGCGTCGCAGGGGTTTCTGCAGCGGGCGGCGCAGCACCTTGGGTTCGACCAGAGTCGAGCTCCTGGGTGTTTCTCACTCAGCATTGGACCAATGTACCGCCCCGCGGTCGTCACATTAACCTGCCGCGAGTCCCAGTGTGGCACGTGCTTCTGCCGGGGTCGCTGGACGGGCCCCGTGCCGTGTACACAGATCGACTGCGATTCGCACGAGTTCTGCGTTGCTGGTGGCAAGGCGCTCGCGGTCGATACGGATATTGTCTTCCAGTCCGGTGCGAACCGCATCGCCTTTACGCCTGAGTACCCAGTCAATGACCACGCTTTGATGGCGCCCGATGCCGGCAGCGGTCCACGTGGCGTTCGGCGCGACACGTTGTAGAACCGAGAGCAGGACATCGAGCAGATACTCTTCGACCGGTAACGCATTCTTGATGCCCATGACGAACTGGACGTGCGGCCTGTCGTTGATCAATCCCGCATCCATTAGCCTGCGCATGCCGTAAATGTGAGAAAGGTCGAATATTTCGATCTCGGGCAAAATGCAATGTTCTTTCATGCTGAGTGCCAACTGATCCACCAGCGCTGGAGCGTTTTCGTAGATGATGGATGGGAAGTTGACGCTGCCGGTGGCCAGTGACGCCATATCCGGCTTATGGTGCAAAGCGCCGCCGCGGGACGCCTGGTCGCGACCGCGGCCTCCCGTCGAAAATTGTACGATCATGCCAGGACAATGTCTGCGTATGCCGGCGAGAACACTTTCAAACAGTGCCGGATCGGATGACGAGCTCTCGTCCGGATTACGCACGTGGAGGTGCACCAGGCTGGCGCCCGCCTCATAAGCCTCATGGGTCGACTCGATTTGCTCGCTAACGGTTACCGGCACCGCCGGATTATCTTTTTTGCGCGGTACCGAGCCGGTGATCGCGACAGCGATAATAACGGGATTCATGTTGTCTCCTTACACATTTTAACCGGCGCGTATCCGCTTTCGTAGCTGCGACGCGTCGGCTTTTTGAATCTATCAGGCGGTAAGAATAATGCGGGTGACCGGGACGAGCTGGTCGAGATATTTCCCGGCACTTATTTCTGGCATGATTGCCGAAACAAACCGAATCCGGTAGCTCGCGTTTTCTCTAACAACACCTGACCGAATTCGGTATTGGCAATATTGTTATCGAGTACAGATAACGTTACATTCGGCGACACGTTCAAAAAGTCATTATCTTCAATTACGCGAAGCGGCACTTTATTCCAATAGGCCGGCCCGGCATTCGCAAGTCGGCCTGCGTTGATATCAACCGTGCTGCTCACTCGGCCTTTTCCAGTAACACGACAACTTCCTGCATGCCGTTCTTGACTTCGACGACATAGCTTTCGCGGTTCAGGTCCCCCTTGTCATCGTATTCGACATCCGCCAGCACGCCAGGATATTCGGATGTCTTGAACTTTGTCGTATGAAGGGCCTGCGCGACCGCGCTGCTGTCGAAGCGACCAGCCCGCTCGACAGCGGCTTTCCAGAGGTAAACTCCGGAATAACCCTTCATTGCGCTGTGATCAGGCACATCGTGGTAGCGCGCCTCATAAGAGACACGATAGGACTGCACGGGCGCAGCGGGCGCTGCCGCTGTCAGCCCGACATGTGCGATGACGCCATCAGCAGCGTGCCCGACGGTGTCGATAACTTTCTGGCTCGCCAGCACGGTTTCACCGATGATGGGCTTGCGCCACCCTTGTCTATGCAACTCGACCAGAATGCCCGCCGCCTCGTTTTCGTTCGTGTACACGAAAATAGCATCGGGGTTGGCGGCAATCGCAGCACGCACTGGGACGGAGAAATCGGCTTGGCCTGGTTGAGCGGCGACATCTGCCACGATTGCCGTGCGGGTGCGTCCAAGTGCCTCTTTGATCAGGGCGTTGCCGCCGCGGCCGAATCCGTTGTCAGCGTATATGATAGAGAGGCTTTTTGACTTGGCGATTCGACTTATGTAGCTGGCAACCTTCGGCATCGTAGTCGCCTGCGTGAAGCTGGTGCGGAAGATATAGGGATTTGCCTGGGCGGTGATCGCCGCTGCTTCGGCCCCGATAAAATGAACGATATGAGCCTGCTGAATCACCGCCATGCTGGCGAGCACGGAATCGGAAGTCGCAGGACCGAATACCGCTACAGCTTTTTGATTCACTGCTTGCGTCGCCAGCCGGGCAGCTGCTTGCACATCCGAACCAGTATTCAGGGTTGCCAAGTCAATCTGCTTGCCGAGCACGCCGCCTTGGGCATTGATCTGCTCGACCGCAAGGTCAACGCCGCGCTTGAAGTTGATACCGCTTACGCTCGATGCTCCGCTCAGCTCCAGCACGGCAGCAACGCGTACGGTATCGGCCGCATTCGCTACCGCGCACATCGACATGGCGAACGTGCCGGCCAGTTGATGCAATTTTTTCATTCTCGTCTCCATTTTATTTCAGCGCGGTATCCGGCGAGCCACGACGCGTTTATATAAAGGTGTAATTGATAGAACTTTTCGCTGTTGTGCCGAATCAGGCCGGCCTTTTTCAACTGGCAATGCGTCATGATTGGGGCCAGTCTTCAGCTGGCACGACGATTGTCAGCCTTGGAGTAAGTACCTTTATTCGGACCAACATCTTCAAAAAATCATAGCGCAATTCCCTGGCCCAAATATTCATGCCACGACGTTTTGGGCGGTATGCGCCCAAAATGACTTGATGCGTCGCTTGCGTTGTTTATGCGCCAAAAATTGCGCAGAAGCCTAATCTTACAGGCACAGATAGATAAGATTTGCAGTCGAAATGTATTGACTACAACGGCCATACCGTTTCAGGTCGATACTCGCGTCGATCACCATACAGGTTCGGGGACATATGCCCGAGTGATACCGATACTCATCCAGAAGAATGACCGATCGCTGAAATATATGTTTTATGAATAATGGAAATGGTTAATCTAAATTGGATATATATCAGAAGCGAGCGTAAAGTTTGATCATCGACTACAGGAGCCATGTCATGAAAACTTTAGACGCCATCTCTTCCCGCGCTAAAACCGAAAGCGTGTTCCGCCGCAAAGCACGTATCTTGTTGAATGAGATTCGCTTTGCGATCGAACTGACGGGCCGAGCTTACCTTCAAGGGCCTGCGCGATAAATCTGTGGCTACGCATTCGTTAGAGACGACGTGCGCAGTACACAAGGGGCGAACAGCCCCTTTTTTCATGGCCGCTTGACGTAAGCAGTCTCACAGGAGCAGTGCGCCGCAGTGTCCCGAGCGTCAGCATCTCACCAGGTATATGCCGGGCGGTTGGGCAAGCCCGGACGGCGATCGAAACACACGAGTTCGTAGATGTGCCGCTGCGGCGAGCACTACAAGGTGACGCCTGCGTAGCGGCGTACCTGCAGGCTGCGGCGCAATACCTGGTCGGTGATCCACTTCGCCGCCGTGAGCGCTCTCGCGCAGGCGATGTCCGGCGCCAGCTGCAAGTAGTCGTCGTTGATGACTTCCAGGCTGTAGTCGCCGCGGTAGCCGCCGCGGTCCAGGCGCCGCAGCATCGCGGACAGTTCGGCAGAATGGCTGCCCTGGCCGGGGAAGACGCGCAGGTGGCTCGCTGTCTCGATCGTCTCCTCGGTACTGCGGATGTCGCGCCACATGAAATCCGACAGCTGGACGAGTGCGATCTTGTTGGGCTGGATGTCGCCCAGCCCTTCGGGATCCGCCTGGTTCGCAAACATGTGGAACGAATCCAGCACGATGCCCAGGTTGGCGTGCGCCGCCATGTCCACCACTTCCCAGGCCTGCTCGTAGCCTTGCACGTAGCGCCCCCAAGACAGCGCTTCGTAGCCGATCCGCACACCGAGCGGTACGGCCGTGGTGGCCAGTTTAGCAAGGTCGCGCGCGATCAGGTCACGATCGCCGGCAGCATGGGACGACGTTGAAGAACTGACGATCAGCAGGCGCGCACCGACCGCCTTGCAGACGTGCAGCAGGTTGCGCGCGATGTCGAGCTTGTAGTCGTGCAGGCCGCCGCTCAGGCCCTCGTAGTCGCGCAGCACCTGGATGCCCGTGACGCGCAGGCCGCTGCGCCGGACGAGGTCGGCCGCGGCCGCCACGCCGCCGGGGTGTTCGGCCATGTCGCGCGCCCACAGCATGATCTGGGAAAAGCCTGCCGCGCGGCAGGCAGCCAGCTTGGTCTCGAGGGAACCGGCCAGCGTGACGCTGTCCAGTCCAAAATTGGCCAGGTTCATGGGGCCTCCGCGGCCATGGCGGCGCGCTCGCTCACGACGAGCTCGAAGCTGACGCCGCCCTTGTACAGGCGTGTCAGCGCGCCCTTCTCGCTCGGCGCCTGGGCCTCACCCTCCAGGAACGCAATGCCGCGCTGGCGCAGCAGGCGCACCGCGGCAAGCACGTCCGGCACGCCGAACCCGATGCGCACGAGCTGCTCGTCCCATTGCAGGCTGCCGGCGCCGGGCGGCGGTTCGACCAGCTGCAAATAAAAACTGCGGCACGGGCTGGCGAGCAGGATACCCTTCCGCACTGCACCGAAGAACTGGCCTTCCGGCAGCACGGTGAAGTTCATCAACTGCTGGTAGAAGTCGATCCATTCCGGGCCGCGCCCTTCGTCGATCGATTGGACGACACCGAACAGGTGCATGCCGTCCAGCGCGGGCGGATGCTGCGGCACGCCTGGGATCGGCTTGAAGTCGACGTCATAGATCGAGAAATCGCCAACCCGGTCGACAAAGTACAGGATCGAGTCGCCCGCGCCATGCACGCCGGGGATATTCAGCTCCATCACGCCGACCCGGGTCTGGATCGGCCATGCGCCCATGTCGATGGCGTGCCGGTAGGCGGTGTCGGCGTCGCGTACGCGCAAGGCCACCGCGCTGATCACGGTGGCCGGCAAATCATCGCGCGCCGTCGACGGCAATGCGCGCGGATCGGCGTTGACGACGAGGTTCATGTCGCCCTGGCGGTACAGCGTGACTTCGCGTGAACGGTGGCGTGCGATGGCGACGAATCCCATCTGCTCGATCAAGCCACCGAACGCCTGCGGCTGATTCGTCGCGTATTCGATGAATTCGATGCCTGCGAGCCCCACCGGGTTGCAAGGATCCACCATGTCATTTGAAAAAGTCATGTCTTGTCTCACTCTTGAACGGTCTTTTTTCATCATAACGCTTTTCCCGACATGCAAGATATTCACGAATAATATTATCAGAGCCCTAGAGCATTGTTGTGATAATAATGGACATGTTGGGCGATAGGCGCACATATAATCGGTGACCGCCCATTTTGGCGGTGCAATCTGTTTTACCATTTTTCTGTCGCCCATGTAAAAGCTGCCGGAACGAGGCAGAAGCGGGCGACACACACCGAGCGACAGGCGGCACGTAGAAGGCGCGCCCCGACAATAATCACGATCTGGAGACGTAATGAAGACGAATACTGCGGTAGCAATTGCCCTCACCGCGTGCACGGGCCTGGCCCAGGCGCAGTCGAATGTCACCGTGTACGGTAATTTCGACGAATACATGGGTTATATCCACAGCAGCAACGGTAGCAGCATCACCGGCCTGAACGACGGTGCGATCCTGCGTAGCCGCCTCGGTTTCCGCGGCGGCGAAACCCTGGCGCCGGGCTATGATGTCAAGTTCACGCTCGAAACCGGCCTGAATGCGGACACCGGCACGCAGGCGGACTCGTCGCGGCTGTTCGACCGCCAGGCCTGGGTCGGCTTGAGCGCCCCGTTCGGCGAAGTCCGCGTGGGGCGGCAGAATACGGAGATCTTCGCCACCGGCGGCGCGATCGACTATACCGAGCGCACCACGTTCGGTTCGGTCATCAACACGTTCGGCATTCCATCGCGCTACGACAACGACATCTCGTACCGGTCGCCGCGCGTGGCCGGCCTGATGCTGATCCTGCACTACGCGCTGGCGGAAAACGGCGGTGCCACGCGCGGCAACAGCCCGGTCTACCAGGCCGCCCTCGACTTCGAGAAAGGTCCCTATCGCCTCGGCTATGCGGGCCTGCAGGCTTCCCCGAACGCGGTCACGGCCACGGTGCATGAAAAGATCAACTACCACCACGTATATGCCGACTACAAGTACGGGATGGGTACCGTGTACCTGGCCTTCGTGCGCAGCAATAACTCGACGGCGAACGCGAATGGCCGCAATGCGGGTACCATCCTGAGCAATATCAGCGTCCCCAACAATTTCTTTGCCGGCACCGATCCGAATGCGGAGCGCTATTACAACATCTGGCAGCTGTCGGCCGACTACCGCGTCACGCCCGCGCTGCGCGTCGGCGCCCTGTACGGCCAGATGCGCGACACGTCCGGCGGCGATGCCGGTGCGCGCGGCGCCAACGCAGGTGCCTACTACACGCTGTCGAAACGTACGACCTTGTACGGCTTCGCCAGCTGGCTGAAGAACGAGGCGAATGCCGGATTCCGCTTCAGCAGCTCCGCCGGACCGTCGGCCAACCTCGCCGGGGCCGCCATCAACGGCCAGTCGCTGAGCGGCCTGCAGCTCGGCATCCTCCACCGTTTTTGACACCCTATGTAACAATCGAGCCGCGGGACGCGGCTCATTTCAGACCGTTTTTTGACCCAGGAGACAAACATGGCCAACTCGACAAAGCATGCGGCGCATGACCGCAGCCAGGCGAAAAAGGCGACGCTGAGCGGATGGATCGGCTCGGTGCTCGAGTACTACGACTTCTTCATCTATGCCACGGCGGCATCGCTGATCTTCCCACAGATCTTCTTTCCCAAGGGCGACCCCAAGACCGCCATCATCGCTTCGCTGGCCACGTACGGGGTCGGCTATGTGGCGCGCCCGATCGGCGCCTTCGTCCTCGGCCACTGGGGAGACACCCGTGGCCGCAAGCATGTACTCGTCACCTGCATGTTCCTGATGGGCCTGTCGACGATGGCCGTCGGCCTGCTCCCGACCTACGAGCAGGTCGGCATGCTGGCACCGGTGCTGCTCGTCGTGCTGCGCCTGATCCAGGGCTTCGCCGTCGCCGGCGAGATTTCCGGCGCCAGCTCGATGATCTTGGAACATGCGCCGTTCGGCCGGCGCGGTTACTTCTCCAGCTTCAGCCTGCAAGGCGTGCAGTTCGGGCAGATCCTCGCCGCCGCCGTGTTCCTGCCGCTGGCGCACTACATGCCGGATGACGAATTCAACAGTTGGGGCTGGCGCATTCCGTTCCTGCTCAGCTTTGTCGTCATCGTGATCGGCGTGATGATCCGTCGCAACGTGCACGAGACCCCGGCATTCACCAAGACGGGTGCGGCCGCGGAGCGTCCGAAGGCGCCGGTCGTGCAGGCGATCCAGGAAAGCTGGCGCGACATGCTGCGCGTCGTGTGCATGGCCCTGATGAATGTGATCCCGGTCGTGGCCACGATCTTCGGCGCCGCCTACGCGGTCCAGCCAGGCTACGGCATCGGCTTCTCGAAGGACGTGTACCTGTGGATTCCGGTGCTGGGCAACATCGCTGCCGTCGTCGTCATCCCGTTCGTCGGCAACCTGTCCGACAAGATCGGCCGCCGCCCGCCGCTCATCGTCGGCTCGGTCGGCGCCGGCCTGCTGTCGTTCGGCTACCTGTACGCCATCAGCATCCACAACGTCCCGCTCGCCATCGTGATGTCGCTGCTGATGTGGGGTATCGTGTACCAGGGCTATAACGCCGTGTTCCCCAGCTTTTATCCGGAACTGTTCCCGACCCGCACCCGCGTGTCCGCCATGGCGATCTCGCAAAACCTCGGCACCCTCGTCACCGCGATGCTGCCGGCGCTGTTCACGGCCGTCGCGCCGCCGGGCTCAACAAACATCCCCATGACCGTCGGCGCTGTCGCCCTCGCCGTCACCGTGATCGCGGCACTGGCCGCGCTGAGTGCCCGCGAAACGTATCGCATCCGCATGGAAGACCTGGGCAATCCGGACGCTGTTCCCGTCAACAAGGCCGAGTACGACCACCTGCGTGAACAGAGCGTGGCCGACTCCGTCGCCAAGGTCGCCGCCTGACCCCCTCGGCCGCAAGGCCGGCGCCGCGGTGCGACATGTGCGCCCCGCGGCGTTTTTGCGTTTACAGCATCAGCAAATGGCCCAGCGCATTGGCGGCCTCGTTCAGTGGATGGAAGTATTTGGCGGCCACCTCTTGCATGGACGGTGGCCGGCCCTGCAGCAGCACGTTGATGCCTGCCACGTACTGGCCTGTCGTATCGCGCACCGGCACCGCCAGCGACGACAGGCGCGGCTCGATCTGCTCGCGCGAAAACGCGTAGCCCTGCGCGCGCGCTTCCATCAGGATGGTGCGGAGCTCGCCGCGATCGGTGACCGTGTATTCGGTATACGCGTGCAGCCGCGTGCTCTGCAGATAGGCATCGAGGTCTTCGTCGGGCAGGTGGGCCAGCAGGATGCGGCCGATCGACGTGCAATACGCGGGGATGCGCCGGCCCACGTTCAGCGACGGCGAAATCACGCGCGACGCCGACGAGCGCGCCAGGTAGACGATTTCGTCGCTGTCGAGTACGGCGAGCGAACAGCTTTCCCCGATGTCCTCGCCCAGCTTGTCGAGAATCGGTTGCGACAGCATCGCCAGCGGCGACGCCGACAGATAGGAATGGCTGAGCGACAAGATCCGCGGGCGCAGGTAGAACAGGTTGGCGTCGTCCATGGCCACGAAGCCGAGCTTGGTCAACGTGTGCAGGCTGCGGCGCGCCGCCGCGCGCGGAATGCCCGTCACATGGCTCACCTGGGCGATCGAGATGCGCCGCCGCTTTTCCGACAGGGCCATCATGACGGCCAGGCCACGCGCCAGTGCCGTGACGAAATCGGCGTCGTCCTTGTGACGGTCGATGGCTGAGGCGAGCTGGGCCTGCACATCGACAACCGGCGGCACGATGCGGCCGGCCGTGCGCGGCACATCCCTCGGCGCCGGCGATTTTACTGCGGGGGTTTTCATGGCGGTGGCTGCGGTAAATACGATAGGGACATCATAGCACCGGATGGGCGATAAGCGAACATTCTGGGCAATTTGCGCCCTTTCTGTTCGCTTTTGGCGTCAGCCCCAGCCTTTTAGCAGCAGCAGCGCCACGCTGAGCGTGGGGAAGGACGATGCCGTGGTGACGAGCAACGCTGCGGCGCTGCGCTCGGCCAGGCCGTAAGCCTGGGCCAGGATCGGATAGATGCCGAGCATCGGCACGGCAGCCAGCACGATGCCGGCCGCCAGCAGGGGCGGGGCGAGGGGCGCCATGCCGAGCCACGTCAGCGCGCTGGCGGCGAGCAGCACGGCCAGCGGATGCCCGACCAGCTTGCCGACCGCGATCGGCAGCACGGCCGGTCCCATGCCGCGCAGCGGCAGTCCGACCAGCGTGCCGCCGATGACGAACAGCGACAGCGCGCCGGTGGCCTGTCCGAACAAGGCCACGGTGCGCGCGAGCGGCGCCGGCAGGGACCAGCCCAGCACGCTGACGGCCAGGCCCGCGACGAGGCCGAGTACGAGCGGCATGCGCGCGACCCGGCCCAGGGTCTGGAGGAACACACGGTGCGCCGCGGTGCCGCCCTGGCGGCCGCTTTCCGCCATCACCAGCAGCAGCGGGATCACCAGGACGTTCTCGATGATCAGATTCATGGCCAGCGCCGTGCTGGCCACTGCCGGCAAGGCCAGCAGCAAAATCGGCAGGCCGATGTAGCCGCTGTTGGAGCAGGCCACGCCCATCGCCGCGATCGTGCTGCCGGTATGGGTCTGTCCGCCCAGGCGGCGCGCGCACAGGAAGCCCAGCCCGAGCATCGCCAGCGACCCGCACGTATAGGCCGTCATGTAGCTGGCGTTCAGGACGTCGGCGATCGGCCGCTGCGCGATGGCATTGAACACCATGGCCGGCAGCGCGAAATTGATGACGAACTTGCCGAAGGTGCGCATGTCCTCCTTGCTGAACATCCCGCTCCGGGTAGCGGCATAACCGGCCAGGATGGCAAGATAGATGGGCGTGATAATCGCAAAGATCTGGAGCATGCGTTGGCTTTCGGTGATACAGAGTCAGATGTTAACCCAGGTCGTCATGACCGTCCTGCCATTGGGTCAGCGCCGCCAGCCGGAACGGGGCGTTCAGGGCGCCGTAGCCGTCATAGCCGCCGCGCCGTTCGACGATCTCGAAGAAGAAGCGGCCGTCGAACGGCACGCTGTAGGCATGCAGGAATTCCCGGTCGCCGTCCCGCTCCAGCATGACGCCGAGCGCGCGCCACGCCGCGAGCGTGGCGCCATCGATGCCGTACTTGGCATCCAGGTCGTCATAGTAATTTTCCGGAATCGCGAGCATCGGCATGCCCCGCTCGCGCAGGCTGCGCACGGCCGCGACGACGTCATCCACCGCGATGGCGATGTGGTGGATGCCGGCGCCGCCGAAGCGGCCGACGGTGCGGCCGACGGACGTGCCCGGACGTTCGGACACGTTGAGCGCATAGCGCACCATCTTGTTGGGCGCTTCCAGCGCGCGGCTGCGGATGATCCCGTATGGATCGTGCAGCACGGTGCCCGGCGTGGGCTCCAGTCCCAGCAGGGCGCGATAGAACAGCACCCAGCTGTCGAGCTGGCCGGCCGGCAGCACGGCCGCGATGTGGTCGATACGCGCGGCCGCGCCCAGGCACCCGGCCGGGGCGGCGTCCGGTTCGAGCACGAAGTCCGCCTCGAAACCGTGGCTGCCGCCCTGGTGGGTGTCGAAGAAATAGACGAGACTGCCGTCCGGCGCGCGCACGGCGGGAATCGTGAGTTCGTTCGGGCCGACCTGCCCTTCCACGCGCGTGGCGCCGAGTGCTTCGGCGCGCGCGAGTGCGGCGGCCGCATCGTCGGTGGCCAGCGCCACCGCACAGGCCGAGGTGCCGTGCTGGTCGAAATAGCCGCGCGCAAACGAGTCTTCTTCGAAGTTGAGGACGATGCGTGCGTCGCCCTGCCCCAGCAACTCGACATGCTTGGACCGGTGGCGGCCGATCAGCCCGAAGCCCAGCGTGCCGAGAAAGTCGCGCAGGCGCGCGGCCGTCGGCGCGTCCACGGCGAATTCCACGAAGGCCCAGCCGTGCAGCACGGGCGCCGGCGGCGGGTCGAGTAGCACGGCGCGTCCCGTCTGGCCGTGGGTGAGCGCCGGTTGCTTGAGCGACGGCAGGCGCCGGACCTGCTCTTCCAGCCACAACAGGGAACGCATCGCATCGGCCGCCGTGCTGCGGGCGGGCGCGGCGCGGCATTCGTCGCTGAAGATTTCCAGCGACAACGGGCCGTTGTAGCCGCTGTCGAGGATGGCGCCCACAAACCCCGTCACGTCCATGTCGCCCTGGCCCGGGAAACAGCGGTAGTGGCGGCTGTGCGTCAGCGGGTCCGTGTTGACCCAGGGCGCGTCCGCCAGCTGCACGTAAAAGATGCGCTGGCCCGGGATATCCTTGATCGGATGCCAGTCGTCCTTCAGCGCCAGCGTATGAAAGCTGTCGAGCGCGACGCCGAGGTTCGGCCGGTTGGCGCGCTGCACGATGTCCCACACCTGGCGGTAGTATTTCACGGCGCCGCCCCAGGCCAGCGCCTCGAATGCGATGCGGAACTTGCGCCGCGCGGCCCGTTCGGCCAGCAGCGCCATCTGCTCGGCGCGCAGGTCGAGGTCGCTCGATGCCGATGCCGAGATATTGGCGCAGACGAGGATCAGATCGGTGCCCAGCTGCTCCATGACGTCGAACTTCCGTTCGGCGCGGTCCAGGTTACGCTGCAACTGCTCGGGCGCGACGCCGTCGAAATCGCGGAACGGCTGGAACATGTCGATCCGCAGGCCAAGGTCGGCGCACAAGCGGCGCACATCGGCCGGCTTGCCGGGGAATTGCAGCAGGTCGTTCTCGAAGATCTCGACGCCGTCGAAACGGGCAGCCGCGGCGGCTTCCAGTTTCTCAGGCAGCATGCCCGACAGCGAGACGGTGGCGATGGATTTGCGCATGACGCTCCCCTTAATCCTGTGCGGCCTTGGCATCCACCATGGCGCGGAAATGCGCGTCGATCCGCGCCGGGTCCGGCGCCAGCCCGGTAAACAGCTGAAAGGCCCCGATCGCCTGGCCGACCGCCATGCCGCCGCCATCCGAGGTGGGACAGCCGCGTGCGCGCGCCACCTTCAGCAGCTCGGTCTCGAGCGGGAAATAGACGATCTCCGACACCCACAGCGACGGGCGCAGCAGGTGTTCCGGCAGCGGCAGGCCGGGCATAGCCCGCATCCCGGTCGGCGTCGCGTGGATGAGGCCGGTGGCGCCGTCCAGTGCGGCGGCGATATCGGTCGTCGCGTCGACCCGGCCGGCGCCGTGCTGGGTATTCAGCTTGAACGCCAGCGCGTCGATGCGGGCGGCGTCGATGTCGACGACGGTCAGGCGTGGCGCCCCCAGGCGCAGCACGGCATCGGCCACGGCCGATCCCGCGCCGCCGGCGCCGAGCAGCACGACGCGCGCCAGGTCGGCTTCCGGCAGGGCGCGCCGGAAGCCCCGGGCCCAGCCGGAACCGTCCGTGTTGTGGCCGACGAGTTTGCCGCCGGTGTTGACGACCGTGTTGACGGCACCCATCGCGCGCGCCTCCTCGGACAGGTCGTCCAGCAGCGGCAGGATCGCCTGCTTGTACGGGAACGTGACGTTGAAGCCCGCGAAGCCGATCGCGCGCATCGCCTTGACGACCTCGGACAGCTCGACATCGCCGGCAGCGGGCTCGGCCAGGTCGACCAGCTGGTAATGCAGCCGCACGCCATGTGCGCCCGCTTCCCGTTCCTGCATCGCCGGCGTCATCGAATGCTGGATGCCCTGGCCTATCAGGCCAACCAGCAGTCTGCGTTCTGCGTGGGTCGGGGCGGTGGTGGTATTTGTCATGATCGTATTCCTTTTAAACGCGGTACCGGACAAAGCGTCTCCTGATGCCATGGTACCGCGTTAAAAACGGCAGACGTGGGCGCGTGGCGACAGAACGTGCGCTACGCGCCCACAAAGCGGGCCGAGGGCGCACGTTGCCATCACACGGCGGCGCCGATCGCGGCCACCGCCGCGCGCAGCCCCAGCAGGTAGCTGTCGACGCCAAAGCCGCTGATCTGTCCTCGCGCGATGTCCGCGAACACCGAGTGATGGCGGAACGGTTCGCGCGCGTGGATGTTCGACATGTGCAGTTCGATGAAGGGACACGTGAGGATCGCCAGCGCGTCGCGGATACCGTAGCTGTAGTGCGTCCACGCGCCGGCGTTGATCAGGACTGCGTCCTGCCCTTCCTCGAAAGCCTGGTGGATGCGCTCGCACATGGCCGCTTCGCTGTTGGTCTGGAACGATTCGACGGCGACGCCCAGTTGCGCCGCCAGCGCCTGCAGCCGCTCGTCGATCTGGGCCAGTGTGACGGTGCCGTACTGCGCGGGGTCGCGCTTGCCGAACATGTTGTGGTTAATGCCATGCAGCATCAGGATGCGTTTCATGTGATTTCCAGTCGATCAGGTTAGAGGAATGGTGAGGCGGTCGATGACGGCCCGTGTGGAGGGGCGCACGCCGCGCCACCAGTGAAAGGCTTCTGCCGCCTGCTCCACCAGCATGCCGACGCCATCGACCACGCGCCCGACGCCGGCATTGCGCGCCAGCCGCAGGAAGGGCGTCAGGCCCTTGCCGTAGGCGAGTTCATAGGCCATGCCGGCCGGGCTGAACACACCCGGTGGGACCGCGGGCAGGTCGCTCGTGAGGCTGGCCGACGTGGCGTTGACGACGAGGTCGAAGCGTCCCAGCGCGTCGAGATCGGCGCAGGTGCACGCCCGCACCGCGCCGTGCTCCCCGACGGCGGCCACGAGCGCCTCGGCCTTGGTGGCGTCGCGGTTGACGAGCACGAGTTCGGCCGGCCGCGCGGTCAGGAACGGCAGCAACAGGCCGCGCGCGGCGCCGCCGGCGCCGAGCACCAGCACACGCCTGCCGGCCAGCGGCACGCCCAGGTTATCCTCGATGTCGCGCAGCAGGCCGATGCCGTCGAAATTCTCGGCGAGGATACGCCCGTCCTCGAACTTCAGCGCGTTGACGGCGCCGGCCAGCGCGGCGCGCTCGCTGCGTTCGTCGGCCAGCGCGAACGCGGCCAGCTTGAACGGCGCCGTGACATTGAGGCCCTTGCCGCCGGCGGCGACGAATGCGCGCACCGTGTCCGCGAACGCGCCCGGCGCCGTCGCCCCCTCGATGGCGCCGTACACCATGTCCTGCCGGGCCGCCTCGGCGAACAATCCGTGGATCAGCGGGGATTTCGTCTGCGCGATCGGATTGCCGATCACCGCGTACCGGTCAGTCATTGAGATCTCCTTTTGAAAACAGGACGCCGTCGGCGCACAGCGCCGCGATCTCGGCCGCGTCGAAGCCGAGCGAACGCGCCACCTCGGCGTTGTGCTGGCCCAGGTCGGGTGCGACGGCGCGGATCGTCGTGTCGCAATCCGAGAAGCGGAACGGCAGGTTCGGAAGACGCAGCTTCCCAAGGCGGGGATGGTCCTGTTCGACGATCATGCCGCGCGCCCGGATCTGCGGGTCGGCCAGCACCTCGTCGATGCGCTGCACTTTTGCGCAGGGGACGTCGACGCTGTCCAGCCAGTCGAGGAGGCGCGCGACCGGCTGCGCCGCGACCCACGGCGTCACGACCGCCAGGATCGCCTGGCGGTGCGCATTGCGTCCCGCGCTGTCGTGAAAGCGCGCATCGCTGCCGAAGCCGGCCGGGCCGCCGTGCGCCTCGACCAGCGCGGCGAAGCGCTGCCACGCGTCGTCCACCTGCGCCGCGATCACCATGTCGCCGTCGACCGCGCGAAACACGCCATACAGGGTCGACGCCGGCATGTCGTGGCCGGTCTGCTCGGGCAGCACGCCGTCCAGCGTGTAGCACTGGACGGCGTATTCGTGCATCGACACGAGCGTGTCGTACAGCGCCATGTCGATGTGCTGCCCGCGGCTGCTCGTCACGCGGCCGAGCAGCGCGGCATTGATGGCCGCCACCGCGTGGATGCCGGTATACATGTCGCCCAGGGAGATGCGCAGCAGCGGCGGCGCGGCGCCCGGCGCGCCCACCATCTGCATGATGCCGCTCTTCGCCTCCGCGATCAGGCCGAAGCCGGCGCGGTGCGCGTCGGGCCCGGTGTGCCCGTAGGCCGAGATCGAGCAATAGACGAGGCGTGGATTGCGCGCCGCCAGCTCGGCGTAACCGAGGCCCAGCCTGTCCAGCGCGCCGGGCCGGTAGTTTTCGATGAACACGTCGGCCGAATCGCACAGCCGCTGCATGAAGGCCTTGCCGCGCGCGTCCTTCAGGTTCACGCTGACGCCGCGCTTGCCCATGTTCAGCTGCAAAAAGTAGCCGCTCTGCTGGTCGTCGAGGATGGTGGCATGGCGCCGGCCGGCATCGCCGTCGCCGGGCCGCTCGACCTTGATGACCTCGGCACCGAGCGCCGCCAGGCAACGTCCGACATAGGGACCGGCCAGGAAGTGGCTGTAGTCGATGACACGGATGCCTTCGAGTGGACGGGGCTGCATCAGAAGGCTCCCGGCCGGCGCGGCACCATCAGGCGGTGTTCTCCCCGCTGCACCACCTCGCCCAACTGGTTGAGCAGCAGCGACGGCAGCACGACGATACCCCAGCCAGGCCGGCTCCTGCTGGGCCGCATCGACGCCACATGGAATCGTACGCGCAGCACGTCATCGACCTTGATCGGCAATATGAAATCCCAGGTCCAGCCCAGCGACATGCCCGGCACGAAGCGGTAATCGCTGCGGGTCTTGAGGCCGTCCGCGACCGACAGCCCGAACAGGCCGTGTGCCACGATGCCGCCGAAGTGGCTGGCCTTGGCACAGTCCTCGTCCACGTGGACCGGCGTATGGTCGCCCGTGAGATCGGCATACGCGAGGATGCGTTCCTTCGTCACCACGTACTCCGGGCTGGTGCATGCATCGCCCTCGCGCGCGTCGTCCCAGTATTTCTCATCGATCGTCATGTCATGCCTCCGCACGGGGGTCGATGGCGAGCGCCTGCGCGACGCAGGACGCGGGCTTCGCCTGGATGAGTTCGAGCGCCAGGCCGTCCGGCAGGCGCAGCCAGTTGCGGCCTTGCGGCAGCGTGTTGACGCCATGCCCCTGCGCCGCCGCGAGCGCGGCGTCGAGGTCGGCGCACATCACGCCCAGGTGGGCCAGCCGGCCTTCCGTACCCTCGAAGCCCGGGTCGTGGATGAACTGCATGCCGCCCAGCGTCCAGTACTGGCGCGGCGCGTCCGCCGTGCCGTCGACTTCGCGCATCGTCATGCCGAGGACGTCCCCGAAGAAGCGGATATGCCAGTGGATGTCGCGCACCCGTATCGCGACGTGTTCCAGGTAGGCTTTCGGTATGCTCATGCGACTCGCTCCCCGCGCTGGCGGTCGGCCATGGCGCGTTCGATGCCCTTGATGCAGGCGACCAGCGTCGCGTTGACGGGCGTCGGCACGCCATGGCGCCGGCCCCAGCGCACGACGGCACCATTGATAAAATCGATCTCGGTGACCGAGCCCTTGTCCAGGCTTTGCAGCATGGAAGTCTTGAAGGCCGGCGACAGGCCCTCGGCGGCCAGATGCCAGGCCTGCTCGGGCGCCGCAATCGACAGCGTGACGCCGGCCGCCTGCGCGACCGCGACCGCCTCGCCGACGGCCGACAGTGCTGCGTCCTTCAGCGCCGGTTCGTCGTACAGCTGGCCATAGGTCAGGCCCGTGATGCCGGTCAGCGCACCCGTCGCCACGTTCACCAGCAGCTTGTCCCACATGGTGCCGACGATGTTGTCGCTGACGATCGTGGCCAGCCCGGCCTGGTCGAACGCGGCGGCGACGGCCAGCGCGCGCGCCGTACGCGCGCCGTCGAGTTCCCCGACATAGGTCGCCTTGCCGGCCACGCCCGACTGGACGTGGCCCGGCCCGCGCAGCACGCCGCCGACATAGGTCTTGCCGGCGAGGACGCGCGCGCGGCCCACGACATCGGCGAGGACGTTCTCGTGACCGAGACCGTTCTGCAGCGACAACACGAGCGTGTCCGGCCCGAGCAGACAACGCGCGCCGCGCATCGCGGCCTCCGTGTGGAACGATTTGACGAGCACGACCACGAGGTCGACGACGCCTGCCTCTTGCGCTTCCGTCGTCGCCCGCACGGCGACCTGGCGCGAGCCGCGCTCGTCGTCGACGCGCAGGCCGCCGCGGCGCATCGTGCCGACGTGCTCCGGCGAACGGTCCAGCAGCCAGGTCTCGTGCCCCCCTTCGGTCAGCGCCGCGCCGATCGCGCAGCCCAGCGCGCCGGCACCCAGAATTGCTATCTTCATTGCTCCTCCTTGTTGACGTATGCGTACACGATAGGCTGTCGCGCTTATACTGCCAATACAATGAGACCAATGATCTCATTGCGTGAGACAATAAAACCATGTTGACGAACGACTTGCCCGACCTGAAGCTGCTGCGGCTCTTCGACCTCCTGTACGAGACCCGCAACGTCACACGCGTGGCGGAGCAATTGGGACAAAGCCAGCCGACGGTGAGCATCTGGCTGGGCCAGTTGCGCGAGCATCTGCATGACCCGCTGTTCATCCGTACGTCCGGCGGCATGGCGCCGACGCCGCAGGCCGATGCGCTGATCGGGCCGTGCCGCGAGATCCTCGAATCGCTGCGCCGCTTCGCCGCCTGGGAAATCGCCTTCGATCCCGCCACGGCACGCCGCCGGTTCTGCATCTGCATGACGGATGCCAGCCATATCACGCTGCTCCCGCGCCTGCTGGCGCATGTGCGCGCCCAGGCGCCCGGGGTGCGGCTGGAAGCGGCGCGCATCGATGGCAACACGGAACGGGCGCTGGAGTCGGGCGAGGCGGACCTCGCGATCGGCTATGTGCCATGGCTGAGCGGCGGCATCTACCAGCAACTGCTGTACGAGCAGGATTGGGTCTGCCTGGCCAACCGCCGCCATCCGCGCATCCGCGCGCGCCTGGGGCCGAAGCAGTACCGCCAGGAGGCTCACGTCGCCATCGCGGCCGGCACCGGGGCGCAGTTGCTGGACCAGGCCCTGGCGCGTGAACGGGTCGAGCGCCACGTGGCGCTGGAGCTGCCGGGGTTCCTCGGACTGGGCGCGATCGTCCAGACGACCGACCTGATCACGACCGTGCCGCGCCACATCGGCGAGACGCTGGCGCAGACGCACGACGTGGCCGTGCATCCGTGCCCGATCCGGGTGGACGCCTTCGCGGTCAGGCAACAT